>CAJUHX010000011.1:0-42792 GCA_910586455.1 uncultured Muribaculaceae bacterium
ATGCCCATCGCAGGCAAGGACTTCAAGACCGGCCAGACCCTCGTTAAGTCGGGCTTCGCTCCTATCATCGGCACCCGTTGCCTCGGTCTTGCGGGCTGGTTCTCTACCAACATCCTCGGTAACCGCGACGGTCTGGTTCTCGACGAACCCGCCAACTTCCGTACCAAGGAAGTCAGCAAGCTGTCGACTCTCGAATCTATTCTCGTTCCCGAAGAGCAGCCCGACCTGTACACCGATTACTTCCACAAAGTGCGCATCAACTACTATCCCCCGCGCAACGACAACAAGGAAGGCTGGGACAACATCGACATCTTCGGCTGGATGGGCTACCCCATGCAGATTAAGATTAACTTCCTCTGCCGCGACTCTATCCTCGCCGCTCCTCTGTGCCTCGACCTCGTACTCCTGAGCGACCTCGCTGCACGCGCAGGCCGTCATGGCATCCAGCGCTTCCTCAGCTTCTTCCTCAAGAGCCCGATGCACGACTACACCAAGAACGAAGTGCCTGTAAACCACCTCTTCCAGCAGTATGTAATGCTGAAGAACGCTATCCGCGAAATGGGTGGCTACAAGGCCGACGAAACCATCGACTAATTCTCGATACCGAAAATACGACGATAGCCTCGGGTTCGCCCGGGGCTATTTTTGTAGGGTCAAATCTTAAATTCATACGGTTTCCCTTGTACACCGTATTTTCATTAATCAGACAGATATATGACAAATCCGATATTTCAGCGCAGCGAACTGCTGCTTGGCTCCGAGTGTATGCAGCGTCTGGCACACTGCCGGGTAATAGTGTTCGGAGTAGGCGGCGTAGGCTCGTGGTGCGTCGAGGCGCTGGCCCGCAGCGGAGTAGGACATATAACCATGGTCGACTCCGATTGTGTGGCGGTCAGCAACATCAACCGCCAGCTTCCGGCCCTTTCCGCTACCGTGGGGTGCCCCAAAGTCGAAGTGATGCGCGAACGGCTGCTGCAGATAAATCCGCAGATAGAGGTCGAGGCCGTCTGCCGCCTGTATAACGAAGAAACCGCCGGAGATTTCGACCTCGACAGCTACGACTATGTGATTGACGCCATCGACACGCTCGACTGCAAGGCGCGCCTGATACAGCATGCGTTGCGCAGCCGCTGTACCCTGTTCTCGTCGATGGGGGCGGCGTTGAAGATGCACATCACGCAGATAGCCGTGGCGAACTTCGACAAAGTACAGGGCTGTCCGCTGGCCAGGGCATTGCGTCAGAAATTCAAGCGTGCCGGCACCATGCCACGCCGTAAATTCAAATGTGTGTATTCGCCCGAACTGCTTAAAAACCGCGAAGAAACCATAGCCTCGGCCGAAGGCGGTCAGGCAGCCGAAATCAAGAGCCGCAGCCGCAGCAACGGCACTCTTATGCACGCCGTGGCCACGTTCGGCCTGATGCTCGCCGGTCTGGTGATAGAAGAAGAGGCTCAAAAAATGTGACAGAACGGCTACAAGTTTGGTAAATTCGCGCTAAAGTCCTATCTTTGTAGGAATCATAATTATCAGCGTGGAATTGGACCGTACGTTAACCATCTACAAGGCTTCGGCGGGGTCGGGGAAGACTTACACTCTGGCTCTTGAATATATAAAGCTGCTGCTAGGCGTCAAAAATGCCGAGACAGGCAGCTATAGCCTTAACGATGAAAAATACTGCGGCCGACGCCTTAAGAACCGCCACCGCCATATCCTGGCCATAACCTTCACCAACAAGGCTACCGCCGAGATGAAGGAGCGCATCGTAAAGCAGCTGCACTCGCTGGCTGTAATGCCCTCCCCCGGTGCGAAGGATGCCGACTATGCTCCGGCCCTCACGGCAGCATTCGGCTGTACCCGGGCCGAACTGTGCCGGGCTGCCTCAATGGCCATGAACGAGTTGCTGTACGACTACAGCGGGTTCAATGTAAGTACCATCGACTCGTTTTTTCAACTGGTGCTGCGCGAGTTCGCGCGTGAGGTCGACCGACAGGGTGATTTCGAAGTCGAACTCGACGACAATGCCGTGGTAAGCAACGGAGTGTCGATGATGCTCGACGACCTCAACTACGGAAATCCGCCCGACGGCCCCCGCATGCAGCGCTGGATATACGATTACATGCTCAACCGCATACGCGAGTCGGGCAAACACTATATGCTCGACCGGGGTTCCGGCGTGTTCGCCTCGCTGGTCGACTTCGTGGGCAAATCGTGCAGCGAGGACTACAAGGAATATGCCCCGGAGCTGCAGCGTTACCTCGATGAGCCCGGAAATACGGTTAAATTTCGCGCTGTGCTTGCCCGGCGAATCAAAGATGCCGCTGAGGAACTGCAGAAAGCGGCTCGGGCTGTCAAGGCCGTTCTCATGCAGGCCGAATGTGATGACAATAAGCTCAACCGATATCTGCTGAAATATGTCGACGAATCGCTTGCCGGCAAGGAACCGTCGGACGACTCGTTGAACACCAAGGTCATGCAGTCGCTCATCGACGAAAGCTATACCGACGAGAAGATATATGCCAAGGGCAAATGCACCACAGGCAGCGGCAAGAACAAAATTACGGTTTATCCGCCGTCGGAAGTGGCGTCGGCTCTGCAGGTATTTGCCTGCGCCTACGAGAAGATGTGTGTGGAGCGCGCGGTATGCCGCCCCACGCTTAAGGCTGTCGACAATCTGGAATTTCTCGGCTTTGTGATGCGTTACATCGAACAGTTCCGCCGCGAAAACAACCTGATACTGCTCAGTGATACCAACGACCTGCTGTCGCGCATAATATCCGACGACGACGCCCCCTTTATATACGAGCGTCTGGGCATGTTCCTGCACCACTACCTTATCGACGAGTTCCAGGACACCTCGCGCATGCAGTGGAACAACCTGCGTCCGCTGGTGGCCGAGGGCGTCCACAACCGTCACGACAGCCTGATAATAGGCGACGAAAAGCAGGCTATATACCGCTTCCGTAACTCCGACTCGTCGATGTTGCACAGCACGGTTTCGGAAGTGGACTTTCCCGGACGCAACCGTGTGAAAGGCGATGCTCCGGGCGACAACACCAACCGCCGCAGCGCCCCCGATATGGTACGCTTCAACAATACCCTGTTCGGCCGCATGGCGGCCGGTCTGGGGGTGCCGGGCTTTGAAAATGTGGTGCAGACCCTGCCCCCGTGCGATGGCCATGAAGACAGCGCCTACATACGCTTTGCCAAAGTATCGGACACCGACGAGGCTCTGGCCGACATGGCCTCACACATGCTGCGCCAGCACGAGGCGGGCTACCAGTGGCGCGACATTGCGGTGCTGGTGCGCGGTACCGCCGAGGCCGCGAAAGTGGTGGACTTCCTGCGGACTCAGCACCCCGAGATAAGCGTTCTCTCCGAAGAAGCCCTGTATCTGCACAACTCCACATCGGTAAAACTTATAATAGGCATGCTCAAGCTGCTCGACCGCTCGTATGCCGACGAAAACGGAAGCACCGGCAGCCGAACTCTCAGCGATACCATGGCCATGATAAGCCGCTTCGACTACTACATGTCGGAAGGAGCCGCAGCCACCGAAGCGCTGGGCGCGGCCCTGGGCGATATAAGCGGCTCGGAAGCGGTGTCGCATGCGGTGAGCCATTTGCGCTCGTTGCACGCATCGTCGCTGTCGTCGCTGGTGGAGATGATAGTTCAGCAGCGTATACCCGCGGCGCAGCGCAAGCACGAGATGGCTTTTATCTGCGCCTTCCAGGACATGGTCACCGACTATTGCAAACGCTATCCCGACTCGATACACGATTTTGTGAAATGGTACTACAAAGTAGGTCGCTACCGCTCGCTGCCGGCCGCGCCCGACATCGACGCCGTGCCGGTGATGACCATACACAAGTCGAAAGGCCTGGAGTGGCCTTGTGTACATATACCCATGGCACAGTGGGCGCTGTGCCGTGAGGACGAAGTGTGGTTTCATCCGCACTTCCCCGGTATATCATCCGACATAACTCCACCTATAATACTGGTGCCTACCACAGGATTGTTCGGCAACCGGCTGTCGCCTTACCGCATTGAATACGAGCGCGAAAAGGTGGAGCAGCGTACCGACAACCTCAACACCACCTATGTGGCCTTTACCCGCGCGGGCCGCGAGCTGATAATAAGCAGCAGCGGAGCCAGTGTGGGCAAGGACATAGAGCTGGCCCTGCGCCGACCCGCTACTGACGGCGAGCTGGCCGACGGACTGCACATCGACACTGCGGCAGCCTTTACCGGTGACTGCCTGATGGAGATAGGGCAGCCCACTGAGCCGTCCGACCGCGACCTGAAGCGGCAGCAGGAGCACAGCCGCCGCAGTACCTTTGAACTCGATGACTACGAGGTCTTTGACCGCGACGATACCCGCGAGCTTGTAGCCATGCCCGACATTACCACTGAGTTAGGTGCAATAAGCGACGACGACCCCGCCGACATTGCGGCCCGCGAGATTGTCGACCCGATACCCTCCGGCTGCAGCGGCGAGGAACTGCGCCAGCGTGCCGAAGCCGCCAGGCGAGGCACCCTGCTGCATGCAGTAATGGCCGAGATGGAAACACGCTCAGACCTTGAATATGCACTGGGCCGTGTGGCCAACGCGGTGGCGCTCGCCCCCGATGAAACCGAACTGCTGCGCAGGCTGCTGCAGACGGCCCTCGACTCCGACGACCCGCGCGTGGACCGCTGGTTCGACAGCGACGGACGCCTGCTGAGCGAGCAAAGCATAATGCTGACCGACGGTACTGTGCTGCGCCCCGACCGCATAGTAATCCACTCCGACGGCAGTGTCGACCTGGTCGACTACAAGTTTACCTCCGAAATGAGGCTGAGTCACCAGCAGCAGTTGCGCGACTATTGTCTGATGCTGCGCAATATGGGCTACAAACGTGTGAGCGGCCACCTGTGGTATCCGCTCTTAGGCAAAATAGCAACTGAAAAAATAGAAAATTAATACACCATCCACAATACAGAGAGATATGAAGAAACTCGCAAGCCTCTGCGCGGCCACAGCGCTCGCTGCAATTCCGTCGCTGGCATGTACCAGCCTTATCGCAACTCCCGGCGCAAGCGCCGACGGCAGCAGTATGATTACCTATGCTGCCGACTCGCATACACTGTACGGCGAACTGTATCATCAGCCCGCCGCCGACCATGCCCCCGGCGCCATGCGTAAAGTGGTGGACTGGGACAGCGGACGGCTGCTGGGAGAGATTCCCGAAGTGCCCCATACCTATGCCACCATCGGCAACATGAACGAGCATGGCCTCACAATAGCCGAAAGCACCTGGGGCGGACGCGCCGAACTGGAAGGCAGCGGCATGATAGACTACGGCTCGCTTATATACATAACGCTGCAGCGCGCCAAAACCGCCCGCGAGGCCATCGAAGTGATGACATCGCTGGTGCGCGACTATGGATACGCCTCCTCGGGTGAATCGTTCTCCATCGCCGATCCGGGCGAAGTGTGGGTTATGGAACTCATAGGAAAGGGCAAAGCCGACAAGGGCGCCGTGTGGGTGGCCCGTCGTGTGCCCGACGGCTACATCAGCGGCCACGCCAACCACTCGCGAATACATAACTTCCCCCTCAAGGATAAAGAAACCCTGTACTCGCCCGATGTTATTGAATTTGCCCGCAAGCAGGGCTACTTCAAGGGCAAGGACAAGGATTTCAGTTTCTCGCGCGCATACGCAGTGACCGATGCCGGAGCCCTGCGCGGCTGCGATGCCCGTGTATGGAGCTACTACAACCGCTTTACCGACGGCGGAGTCGACCAATACCTCGACTGGATTCTGCGCGGACGCGGCGAAGCAATGCCTCTGTGGGTGAAACCCGCCCGCAAACTCAGCGCCGATGACCTCAAATGGATGATGCGCGACCACTTTGAAGGTACCCCTCTGGACATGACACAGGACATAGGAGCCGGCCCCTTCGATGTGCCTTACCGCTGGCGTCCGATGGGCTTTACCGTTGACTCCGTGGAGTACACCCACGAACGCGCCATTGCCACACAGCAGACCGGCTTCTCGTTCGTGGCCTCGATGAATGCCGACCGCCACGACGCCATGAAGGGCATACTGTGGTTCGGTGTCGACGACGCCAACACCTGCGTGTATGTGCCCGTGTTCAACTCCACTCCCGAACCCCCGCACCAGCTGGCCCACGGCAACGGCGACCTCTATACAATATCGTGGGACGCCATGTTCTGGACCAACAACTATGTGGCCAATCAGGCATATAACCGCTACAGCCAGATGATACCGGATATCCGCCGGGTGCAGACAGGACTTGAGAACAAGGCCGGCGAGCTGGTGGCGAAAGCCTCGACCGACATAGCCTCGATGGACATGGCCGCAGCCACTGAATACCTCCACAGCCTCACCGACAATTTCACAGCCGACGCCACCGCCAGATATAAAGACCTGGGCGACTATCTGCTGGTGAAGTACCTCGACGGTAATATAAAGAAAGAAACCGACGGCAAATTCGCCCGCACTCCCGATGGCATGCCTGAGCAGCCTGAGTTCGGCGGGTATAACGAACGCTATTTCCGTTCGATTGTAAACGATGCCGGCGACCGCCTGCGAGTAACAGAGCCTGAACTGAAATGACCTATCCCGAAGCAGTATTTCTGCGTCACTCATCGCGTACTTACGACCCCGTGCTGAGCGACGAAGATTCGCAGGTAATCGACAGGCTCGTAGACCGGTTGCCCAAGCGCCATTTCGGCAGCAGCATGGTGGGAGTGAGCCGTATCGACTGTGCCAAGGGTGTCCAGCCCCCGGGCACCTACGGTTTCATAGGCGGTTCGCGCCACTATCTGGTGGTGCATACCGCTGGAGCCGTCAACCGGCTCACCTATATCGACTGCGGCATGATAGCCGAACTGATGGCCCTCGACGCCACCCGTGTCGGGCTGGGCAGCTGTCTGATGACCGGCAGCCTGCGCGACACCAGTTTCGCGCGGGCCGCCGGCCTGTCCGGAGCCGACTCTCTGCTGCTGGTTTCGCCTGTAGGGCATACCCGCTCGCCGCGTCTGGCCGAGGTGCTTATAGGCAAGATGTCGCGCAGTGGCAGCCGCATGCCGCTGAACCGCTTTGTATTCGCCGACAGCGCCATGACAATTCCATGGCAGCCGGGCTCCGGCGACGCCGGGCTGTGCCATGCCATAGAGGGCCTGGGCAAAGCACCGAGCGCCCTGAACCGCCAGCCGTGGCGTGTGGTGGTTGCCGACGACCATATAGAGATACACAACTCGGAGTCAGACAGCAACTCGTGGATAAGCATGGGTTGCGCCGTTACCAACTACTGTGCCATGGTAGGTATCTGCAGCGATTTGCTTACCCTGGCCGGCAGCCCGGAACACCCCGTAATCATCGCTCCAAGACCCGCATAGAGCAATTATCGAAAAAAAAATTGTGCAAACCGTTGAAATACCCTTTTTTTTTGCTAAGTTTGCACAGTGAAATAACCCAACAATTCGACAAAGGTCAATCTTAAATCATTATATTCCCATGTTAGAGAAAACCGAAGTTAAAGTTCTCGACAAGGTGGTGGTCCGGTTCTCGGGCGACTCCGGCGACGGCATGCAGCTGGCCGGCAACATTTTCACCAACGTGTCGGCCGGTATCGGCAATCAGGTGTCAACCTTCCCCGATTATCCGGCGGAAATCCGTGCCCCGCAGGGTTCGCTCGGCGGCGTTTCCGGTTTCCAGGTCAGTGTCGGCCGCGGAGTACACACGCCCGGCGACAGTTGCGATGTGCTTGTAGCCATGAATCCGGCGGCTCTGAAGCAGAACGTAAAGTTCCTCAAGCCCACCGGTGTAATCATCACCGACATTGACTCGTATCGCGAGGCCGATCTCAAGAAGGCCAAGTTCGAGACTGAGAATCCGTTCGAGGAACTTGGTATCAAGCAGACAGTGCTCGAGGTACCTGTAACCGCTATGACCCGCGCGGCTCTTGCCGACAGCGGACTCGACAACAAGAGTGTGCTCAAATGCCGCAATATCTTCGCCCTTGGCCTGGTATGCTGGCTGTTCGACCGTCCGCTCGAAAGCGCGCTCCATCATCTGAAAAAGAAATTCGCCCGTAAACCGGCCGTGTACGAAGCAAATGCAAAGGTGCTTCAGGCAGGCTTCGACTACGGTCACAATATACACGCCTCGGTGTCGGTACACCGCATCAACAGCGACGACCCGCGCCCCGGCGTTTACACCGATATCAACGGCAATACCGCTACCGCCTGGGGCCTGATTATGGCCAGCGAGAAGTGCGGCCGTCCGCTTTTCCTGGGCTCTTACCCCATCACTCCGGCTACCGATATACTGCACGAGCTTGCCAAGCGCAAAGACCTGGGCGTGAAGGCTTGCCAGATGGAAGACGAAATTGCCGGCGTATGCTCGGCCATCGGCGCATCGTTCGCCGGCAATCTGGCCGTAACATCGACCTCCGGCCCCGGTCTGGCTCTCAAGAGCGAAGGTATCGGTCTGGCCGTAATGGCCGAACTGCCTCTGGTTGTGATTGATGTGCAGCGAGGCGGTCCGTCGACCGGTCTGCCTACCAAGACCGAGCAGACTGACCTTATGCAGGCCCTCTATGGCCGCAACGGCGAGTCGCCACTGGCTGTAGTGGCACCGGCTTCGCCCACCGACTGCTTTACAATGGCATTCGAGGCCTGCCGCATAGCTGTTGAACACTCCACTCCGGTAATACTGCTGAGCGACGCCTTCATAGGCAACGGCTCATCGGCATGGCGTGTGCCCGAAAGCAACGAGTATCCCGAGATAAAGGCCCCCGAGGTGAAACTCACCGAAGGCCAGCGTTTCTGTCCCACCATGCGCGACGAGGAAACCCTCGCCCGCCCCTGGCCGGTTGCCGGTACCGAAGGTCTGCAGCACCGTCTGGGCGGTCTTGAAAAAGATATCCGTACCGGCGCCATCAGCACCGACCCTGTAAACCACGAACGCATGGTCGAAATCCGTCGCCGCAAAATCGAGAACATAGCCAATGACATTCCCGCTCTCGAAGTGCACTGCGATGCCGACGCCGATACCCTGCTGCTGGGCTGGGGCGGCACATACGGCCACCTGCTTACCGCAGCCACCGAGCTGTGCGAGTCGGGCCGTCCGGTAGCAATGGCACAGCTGCGCTACATCAGCCCGCTGCCCGCCAATACCGCCGAGGTGCTCCGCCGCTACCGCAAGGTAATAGTGGCCGAGCTCAACAGCGGCATGCTCGCCGACTACCTCCAGGCCAAGTTCCCCGACGTGGAAATCCACCGTATCAATAAAGTACAAGGTCAGCCCTTTATGGTGAGCGAGCTCGTTGCCGCCGTAGACCGCATAAACTCTCTCAATACCGTAGCACAATGATCCGCGAACAACTCACAGACAACAACTGCTGTGCCCAGGCACAGGAATTCAAGGCAGCCGATTACAAGAGCGACCAGAGTGTACGCTGGTGTCCGGGCTGCGGCGACCACGCCATCCTCAACACGCTCCACAAGGCAATGGCCGAACTCGGCGTGCCCCCGCACCGCATAGCGGTAATCTCGGGCATCGGCTGCAGCTCGCGTCTGCCCTATTATATGAACACCTACGGTTTCCACACCATCCATGGCCGTGCAGCAGCAATCGCCACAGGCTTCAAGGTGGCCAATCCCGAGATGACCGTATGGCAGGTTAGTGGCGACGGCGACGGCCTTGCCATCGGCGGCAACCACTTCATACATGCCATCCGCCGCAACGTCGATATCAACATGCTGCTGTTCAACAACAAGATATACGGCCTCACCAAGGGTCAGTATTCGCCTACCTGCGAGCGCGGCTTTGTGTCGAAATCGTCGCCCTACGGCACTACCGAAGACCCATTCATTCCTGCAGAACTGGTATTCGGTGCCCGCGGCAACTTCTTCGCACGCTCAATCGATGTTGACCTGGAAACCTCGCGCGAGGTTATGGTGGCCGCAGGCCGTCACAAAGGTACTTCGGTGGTTGAAGTGCTGCAGAACTGCATGATATTCAACAACGGTGTACACAACCGCTATGCCGACCGCGCCGTACGCGCCGACCGGACCATACATCTGCGCCACGGCGAAAAGATGATATTCGGCGCCGACTCCAACAAAGCTCTGGTGCAGGACGGCTTCCTGCTCAAGGCCGTGACCATTGGCGAGGACGGCTATACCCTCGACGATGTGCTTGTACACGACGCACACTGCACCAGCAACTTCCTGCACCAACAGCTGGCCATGATGGACGGCGACAGCCTGCCTCTGGCTGTGGGCGTGATTCGCGATGTCGACACTCCCACATACGACGAGTCTGTAAGCGAGCAGGTGCGCGAAGTACGCACCCACAAGGGCTTTGACAGCCTGCGCTCGATGATTCTCGCCGGTGATACCTGGACGGTGGAATAATATCTGAATCCGAGGGTTTTGCAGACTCCAAGCTTTGGCATGGGGGATGCAGAACCCTCGGATCCAATCACACGAACATGGAAAGACTACAGTTATACATCAGTAAATCGCTCAGAGGGTTCAAGACCCTTACCGACATCAACGGTACCGATAGTACCCGCAGGCATGTGCGCGACCTGCGAGTGGCTTTGGAATCCGTAGCCTACGATTCGGCAGAGAAATGCGTGTTCTACCTCATACAATATGTCGAGGGGGCCACATTCTTTACCATTCTGCGCACTATACCCGATAAGCCGCTCGACCATCTCGCAGCCACCATAGCCGTGCCCGAAAGGCTGCTTGTAAGTGCCGACGACCTTTACAAAATCATACGCGAGGTTACACGCAAGGTGTCGAACCCAGGCATGAACGCCGACGACATCGCGCAGCTTCGCGCTCTTTTGGCCAAGGAATATCCGGCTAAAGCCGACGACGCCGTGCAGGTGCCCTCCGAGGGACGCCTGTTTGCATGCCGCAGTTTCGGCGGCGACACCGGACTGACTTTACGCGATTTTCTGGGCGAGAACCTTTACCAGCCCATGTTCATACCATACGCCGGAGTGCTGCTTGTGGATGCCACGCTGCCTTTCCGGCTTACCGGCACCGATCTCAGCGACCGGCCGCTGAGCAAGGTTGTGACATTCCTGCCGCCCGAACATGTACCCGACTATGTGCCCCATGTATTCCACCACGTGTTCGACCGCCCGTTCAAGGTGGCTCTGGGCTCGGAGGTAGAGGTGGTGTGGCGGCGTTCCGGCTTTGAGGAACTGGTGAGCAGAATCACTGTCGATGCCGACGGCATGCGCCCCGAAACTCCCGCTACCGACGATACCCGAAAGGTTATTTCGCCTGTTTCGTTCTTTGTGACCTCGCGCTCGTCGAACGACAGGCTCGAGCAGGTGTGCATACGCGTAAATGGCCGTGAAATCACCGAACGGCACAGCTTTACACGCGCCGAACTGGAGAATGCCGAAGTAAGCATTACATCGCCCGGATATTATCCCTACAACGGCAGACTCGACCTCGCCTCCACTACACAGGCCCTGATTGAACTGTCCGAACGGCCCAAAAACAGCAACGCCACGGCTACCGCCGACCCCGAGATGATGCGTCAGGCAGCCAAGGCCACACGCCTGATGGACAGCAAATATGACAGCAGTGCCGACGGCAAGAAGTGGTGGATGAAATTACTGCTGGTGTTCGGCGGCGTTGTGATGGCGCTTGGATTATGTATGCTGTTGATTCCCAGTCTTTTCTTCAGTAGCTCTTCAGAGCCTGTGGTGGCAGAATCCACCGAAGCGGATACCGTGGTTCCGTCGGCTTCAATCGCTGCCATGCGGATGGAAGCCGAGGCTCGGACTCAGCCTTCCGACAAGGCTGCAGCAAACGAACAGGCACAGCCTGCAGCCGAACCGGCACCGGCCGAAGCAAATGATGCCGCCGCTGTAGAATTTCTCGACGGTAACAGCACCAAAGGATGGTGGAGCCAGGCCGACCTCGCCAAATATCCCGAACTCAAAGGCCTCTACGACGACCTGAACAATTTTAACTTCGACGCCTTGATAAACAGCTGGCCCAAGAAGTTGCCGTCGTCGAAATGGATTGCTGATATAGCACGTCACGCCGGTGAGGCGCAGCGTAAGAAACTCGACCCCAAGAGCGGCAGCCACAGTCCGGTGTATACCGGCAGCGGTAAAATTCATCGCCGCGAGTATATCAACTGGGTCAACCGCCGACAGAACTGATTTTTAACATTGAGATAAAATACTTACTTGACATGAAATACACCGAACGGGCATTTGTAGCCCTTGGCATTATGATGCTGCCTGCGGCAGGGCAGGCATACACTGCCGACGTAGTGACAGATGCCGGTCGAACGCTGCGCGTAACAGCTCTGACCGACAACATTATCCGTGTAACCAACTTAGCCAAGGGCGAAACCGAATTCGTCGGACCTGCGTCGGCACTCGACCTTGCGCACTCCACCGCCTCCGTCACAGCCACACAGAGCGCCGACGGCCATATTATTTTCTTCACCACCGCCGCCGGTGTCGACTGCTCGATTAATGCCCATACCGGCGGTGTGACCATTATGTCCGGTGAGTCCGGCGCGAACAGCATCGTTAGCGACAACGGCGTGCGTACACTGGCCTCCGGTCGCAGGCGCATCGACCTGTACACCACCGCCGCCGGTTCGTTCTACGGCGCCGGCGAACGTGGCCATAAACTTAACCTGCGCGGCGACACCCTGGTGATGTACAACCGCCAAAATTACGGCTACACCGGCAGCGATCCCCGCATAAGCCAGATGAATATATGTATGCCGCTGTTTCTCAGCACCGACGGCTTTGCTCTTGTGTTCGACGACTATGCGGCAGCCGAAATGATACTGTCCAATCCAATCAGCTATATCAGCGAAACCGAACGTCCTGTTTCGTATTATTATATAAGCGGCGTTGGCAGCATGGCCGACCTTAGCGAGCAGCTGAGCATGCTTACCGGTCGCCAGCAGCTGCCCCCGTTCTGGGCATTGGGCTACATAACATCGAAATACGGCTATCATGACCGCGCCGAGGCTATCGGCACTATTGATACGCTGAAAAAACACGGCTACCCTGTCGACGGCATGGTCCTCGACCTGTACTGGTACGGCAAGGAGCAGGATATGGGCCGTCTGGCCTGGGAGCCGAAGCAATGGCCCAAGCACCGGCAGATGCTCGACCGTCTTAAAAAGCAGGGCGTGAACATGGTGGCCATATCCCAACCATACGTGCTGCGCAACGGCAAGGCCATCGATAACTACCGCATGGCCGACAGCCTGGGCATGTTTGTGCAGAACCCCGCCGGCGGCCATCAGGAAGTGAAAATCTGGGTAGGCGAAGGTGGTATGTGGGATGTAAGCAATCCCGACACACGCGCCTGGCTGTCAGAGCGCTATAAAAGTCTGACCGACGGCGGCATTACCGGCTGGTGGGGTGACCTGGGCGAGCCCGAGGTGCATCCCGAAACGGGCGTGCATGCCAACGGCCTTACAGCCCGACTGTACCACAACCAGTACGGCAACGACTGGTCGTCGATTATCTACGATATGTTCAGGCAGGAATATCCCGACACGCGCCTTATGACCATGATGCGCGGTGGCACCACCGGCCTGCAGCGCTACAGCGTGTATCCGTGGAGTACCGACGTGTCGCGCTCATGGGGAGGTCTGGAGCCACAGGTGGTGATAATGCTCAACTCCGGTCTGAGCGGTCTGGGCTATATGGGCCACGATGTGGGCGGCTTTGCCGTCGACCCCGAGCATCCGTACGACCCCGAACTATATGTGCGCTGGTTGCAGTTAGGCCTATTCTCGCCCATACTGCGCACTCACTCGCAGGTATACTCCGAGCCGTACAACTATCCGCAGCATGCCGCCATGGTGCAGGGCCTGATAAAAGACCGCTACCGCTGGCTGCCATACAACTATACCCTGGCCTACGAAAATGCCGCTAAGGGCTGGCCGCTGGTGCGTCCGCTTGAATTCCACGGCAAGGCTACTGGCCGTTTCGACAATGTCCGCGACGAGTACCTCTGGGGGCGCGACGTGCTTGTGGCACCGGTGATGACTCAGGGTGCCGCGAGTCGCAAGGTTGTGTTCCCCTGCGGCCTGTGGTACGACTATAACAATCCCCTGCAGACATACTGCTGCAAGGATACCGCCGACTACGCTGCTCCTCTGTCGGTGCTTCCGCTGTTTGTACGGGCCGGAGCCTTCCTGCCAATGGCAGAATATGCCATGGACAACACCGGCGACTATAATCCGGCTGAAATCAGCGTGCGCTACTATCGCCAGGCGGAAGGCAAAAGCTCGTTTACCATGTACGACGACGACCGGCTCTCGGCTACTTCGCTCGCTCAGGGCCGCTACCGCCTCACCACTTTCACCTCCGATGTGAAAGCCGACGGCAGTACCGAACTGACCGTCAGTACCGAAGGCAGCTACAAAGGCGCGCCATCTAAAGTGAGATACAACTTCAGCCTGTATGGCTTCAAGACAGCTCCGGCAGCTGTAGAGGCCGACGGCAAGCCCGTGAAATTCAGCTATGACGCAGCCCGTGGCTGTGTGGACTTCAGCCTTGCCGACCCTGAAAAAATTTTGATAAAATAACTAAAACCTATATTGAACATGTTTTCCGGAATAGTAGAAGAAGCCGCTACAGTGGTATCGGCACAGATGACCGACGGCAACCTTCAGTTGCGTGTACAAAGCTCTTTCGCCAATGAACTGAAAATCGACCAGTCGGTGGCACATAACGGCGTATGTCTGACAGTGGTGGAACTCTATCCCGACTCGTCGTATACCGTAACAGCCATTCAGGAAACACTCGACCGCTCAAATCTGGGCCTGCTCAAGGCCGGCGATAAGGTAAACCTCGAACGCTCGATGATGCTCAACGGACGCCTCGACGGACATATCGTGCAGGGCCATGTCGACTGCACTGCCGTATGCACCGCGGTAGAGGAAGTCGACGGCAGCCACTACTTCAGTTTCCGCTATGATATTCCGGTGGAGATGGCCCGCAAAGGCTACATGACAGTGGAAAAAGGTTCGGTGACAGTCAACGGCGTAAGCCTGACCGTTTGCGACAGCACCCGCGACTCATTCCGCGTGGCTATCATACCCTATACCCTCGAGCATACCAACTTCTGCCGTATCAAGGAAGGCTCGGTGGTGAACCTCGAGTTCGACATCATAGGCAAGTATCTGGCCAAGCTCAAGGAATTCTGATATTTACCGGCCTGATTGCCAATGAATATCGAGAGTATCCGCGACTATTGCCTGTCGCTGCCGGCCACAAGCGAGGATATGGCTTTTGGCGACGATTACCTGTTGCTGCGCGTGTGTGGCCGCATTTTCGCCTGTCTGGGTCTGGCACGCCCCGATTATTTTGTGCTCAAGGCCGATGCCGACTATGCCGCCGACCTGCGCGACCGCTATGCCGACATAGAACCGGCCTGGCACTGGAACAAAAAGTACTGGATTCAGCTGCGTGTCGGCGGAAGTCTGGGCGACGATTTTGTGCGCTCGCTTATCCGGCACAGCTATGCGCAGGTAGTGAAGAAACTGCCGCGGCGGGTGCGGCTGGAATACCCCGCCATTACTGAAATATGACCGGATATATCACAGCGGCGCTTATGGCCATGACTGCAATGGCATCCTACGCCACGGAGCCGGCCGACAGTGCGGAAGTGCTCCACGAAGTGACCGTGAAGTCGCGGCGGGGCCTTTATAAACTCGGCGGAGCCACTAACAGCGAACTGATAACAGCCTCGGAACTCAGGCGCGCAGCCTGCTGTAATCTCGGCGAGAGTTTTACCACCAATCCGTCGGTCGACGTCAATTACAACGATGCCGCCACGGGAGCCAGGCAGATTCGTCTGCTGGGGCTGTCAGGCTCATACGTGCAGTTTCTGACAGAGAACATACCCAACTTCCGAGGCGCGGCGGCGCCTTACGCTCTAGGCTACGTGGCCGGGCCGTGGATGCAGTCGATACAGGTGTCGAAAGGCGCATCGTCGGTCAAAAACGGCTATGAGTCCATCACCGGTCAGATAAATGTGGAGATGAAAAAGCCGCAGTCCGACCCTCAGCTGTCGGTGAACATGTACTACGACATCATGAACAAACTCGAGGCCAACGTCGATGGCAACTGGCACTTCGGCCCCGAGTGGAGCGCAGGACTGCTTACCCACTTCGAGAACGGCTTCAGCAGCCACGACGCCAATAGCGACGGTTTCGCCGACATGCCCCGGGTGCGCCAGCTGGCCCTGATGCCACGTGTGGCATATCTGGGGAGCAGCTATGTGTTTCAGGCGGCCGGACGCTACATCGACGAACGCCGTACAGGCGGTCAGCTCGAAGGCCATGTGCATCACGACGGCGACATGCCACTGTACCGAATAAAGCTTGACACACGCCGCTGGGAGGCCTTTGCCAAAAATGCCCTTATGTACGACCGCGACAACGACGGCAATGTGGCACTGATAATCTCCGGCTCCGGCCACAGCCAGAACGCCTTGTACGGTCTGCGTGTGTGCGACATCGACCAGCACGAATTCTATGCCTCTGCCATGTTCGAGCGCAAATGGTCGGAACGACATGCACTCAGCGCCGGCATTCAGACCAACTATGACCACTACCGATACCACACGCTCCTCAACCCCACGGTCACTGCCGCCGCAGCCACATACACCGAGCACGAGGCCGTGGCCGGCGCCTATGCCCAGTACACATACAACCTCGACGAGCGTCTGGTGGCTATGGCAGGCCTGCGCTACGACTGGAGCGACCTCTACGGCTCCATGGTGACACCCCGCATGCACCTGCGGTGCAATCCGACTGCCGATGTAAGCCTGCACGCATCGGCGGGCCGCGGCTACCGCTCGCCTCATCCGCTGGCCGAGTACAGCTATCTGCTGGCTTCGTCGCGCCGCATGGAAATCAGCGGCGACCTCCGACGCGAGGCCGCATGGAACTTTGGCTTGGGCGGCAGCTGGACCCTGCACCCGCTGCAGAAGAAAACAACCCTTTCGGCCGAGTATTACCATACCACCTTCAGCAGTCAGCTTATGGCCAATCTCGACCGCAACCCTCACGCCGTCGAAATATATTCGTCGCAGGGACGGTCGTACTCCCACTCGCTGCAGCTGGAGCTGAGTGTCGATGTGCTGAGCGAACTAAACCTTACCGCAGCCTGGCGTCTGACCGATGTCAAGGCCGACTATTACGGCGACGGACTGCAGCAGAAGCCGCTAACGCCGCGCAACAAAGGCCTGTTTACGCTGGGCTGGACTCCCAACATGGGGCTATGGCAGTTCGACCTCAGCTGCGCCATCAACGGTTCGGGGCGCATGCCGCGGCCATACACACTGGCCGACGGATCGCTGTCGTGGCCCGAGCGGTACAAAGCCTTTGCGCAGCTCAACGCACAGATTACCCGCAACTTCCGTCACTGGGCCATTTATCTGGGCGGGGAGAACCTTACCGCTTACCGCCAGAAAAATCCGGTTATCGGCGCCTCCGATCCCTGGGGCCCCGACTTCGACGCCACCATGGTGTACGGCCCGCTGCAGGGGGCAATGATTTACGTTGGTTTCCGTTATAATATCACCAAATACATCTGAAAAATGAAAAATATAATCACCATTCTGATGTTTGCGCTTGTCCTGGGCTTGGGCGCACAGCAGATACACGCCAAAGCCGCCCGCGAAAAAGCAGTGGCGGTATTCAAGCTCACGCCCCGGATGAGCTGCAGCAATTGTGAAAACAAAATCAAAAGCAATCTGCGCTTTGAAAAGGGGGTGAGTGAAATAGTCACCGACCTACGCTCGCAGACCGTGACCATCAGATACGATGCCGCCAAAACCGGAGTCGAAACCCTGCAGAAAGCATTCCGTAAAATCGGCTATCTTGCCGTGGAGGCCGACGGCGATACTCCTGCCGTATGCCCTGCTGACAGTGCAGCCGCACCAATATGCCGATAATCAAGGAGGTTATGACTGCCAAGGCAATACTTGTAATAGACATGCAGCGCGATTTCGTGCTGCCGTCGTCGGCCTGCTGCGTGGCCGGGGCTCAGGCCACAGTGCCAGCCATCAGCCGTATGCTCGACTATGCCCGCGCCCACGGCTGGGCGGTGATACACATAGTGAGGCGTCACCGGCCCGGGGGCGTTGATGCCGAGTCCTTCCGTCGCCATCTGTTTGCCGACGGCGGCCAATTTTGTGTCGAGGGCAGCGAGGGCGTCCGCATAGTCAGCGGACTCGAGCCCCGGCCCGGCGACTATGTGGTGGCCAAGACCCGTTTCGACGCATTTTTCCGCACCGACCTTGAGGTACTTCTGCGCGGACTTGGCACCGAAGAAGTGTATATTTGCGGCACCCAGTACCCCAACTGTGTGCGCTCTACGGCAGTTGGAGCCATGGAACGCGACTATGTCGTAACCGTGCTGACCGACTGCTGCAGTGCCGCCACATCCGCCGTAGCCGAGGCCAACATCGCCGACATGCTTGCCATGGGCATACGGTGCCGGCCCTCAGGCGAGATAATGTAACGTATCTAACGTGCCAGACGGGCAGCGGATTCGAGCACGCGGCGGCGGATGTCGTCGGCCGGAGTGTCGAGGAGTTCCGGAGTGGCGTCAAGACTGAACAGGGCGCTGACTACTCCGGCTACAACTCCCGCGCGCCAGCAGAGGCTCCGGAGGCGTTCGGCAGGAATGTCGACCGAAGTAACTTCCTTGCCGCTGTAGTAACTCAGCCGGTGGTTGGCTATGTCGACACTGACCAGCGAACGGCAGTAGAAGTCGATGTGGTTATGGTAGGCGGCATTGTCGGTGTCGGCACCGAAAATAAATTTGAGGTCGGCGTTGCGGGCTATCACTACGTTGGCGTATTCCAGATTTTCGAGTATGGCCGGCATCACACGGGTGATACGCGGCTCCATCTGGGGCAGGAAGCCCGGCAGATACACCAGCACGGCTTTGCGCTCGCTGCAGTGCTGCAGCAGCTGGGTCATGCGCGGACGCATGCGGGGGTCGAGGGCGTAGAAGCCTCCGAATACTACTATGTCGCCTTCATCGACCCGCGGCCATACGATGTCGAAACATTCCGGGGGGTACTGCTCATAGCGGGTTACGCTTGTCAGATTGTTGTCGTCGTCGGTGAAGTACAGGGTCACCGGTGTGCGGCCGTCGGGGTAGCGGTCAACAGAGCTTATGTCCACGCCGGCGTCTTTAAGGAAAGAGGTGACGATTTCGCCTACGCTGTCGGTGGAGGCTTCGGAGGCCATTATTACCGGCAATTGCATGCCTGCGAGCATGGCTGCGGCGTTGACTATGCGGCCGCCGGGAGCGCTGTCGACCGGTTTGCCGTTGCGGAATATTATATCGAGCCCGCACTCGCCAATACAGATAATTTTTTTCATTTTGTGCTTTTGTTTCGGGCCGCAGTGCCCAGATAGCCTCCGTGGTGGCGTTTGGCGTATTCTTCGCGTGTGAAGCCGATCTGTTTCATGGTGTTCACCACCAATATGTCGCCTATTACGGTCATCATGGTGGTGGATGTGGTGGGAGTGAGTCCGAGCGGACATACTTCGGGAGCTCCGCCGGTGTATAGTACTTCGTCGGCGAGTTCGCTCAGGGGTGAGGTGTTGTTGCCGGTTATCACTATCACCGGCAGTCCTTCGTACAGGCGGTGGGCCAACTCTATAAGCTGCAGTATCTCGGTGGTTTTGCCTGAGTTGGATATGAGCAGCAGCACATCGTCGGGCCGCAGCAGTCCCAGGTCGCCGTGCTGGGCTTCGGATGGGTGGAGATATACTGCCGGAGTGCCGGTCGATGAGAATGTGGTGGCTATGTTCATGGCAATCTGGCCGGCCTTGCCCATGCCGGAGGTTACGAGTTTGCCTCCGCGTGTGTGTACACGGTCGATAATCAGTGCTACTGCGCGTGAATAAGCTTCAGAAACCGGTATGGCGCTTACCGCACGGCTTTCGGCCTCGAGTATGGCCTTCATGGAGGCTGTTATTTCGGTTGTGTTTATTTTCATGGACAATGGTGTTTACGAAAGGTCGAGCACTACGTTGTCGTTGCCTTTTTCGTAGTACTGTTTGCGTAGAGGGTGGCGGTGTGCCCGGTCGTCACGGCGGCGGTTTCGAATAATGTCGATAGCGGTGTAAATGGCGTTGCGCATTGATTCTTCGTTGGCTTCGCCTTTGCCTGCTATGTCGAATCCGGTGCCGTGGTCCGGCGAGGTGCGCACGCAGTCGAGTCCGGCGGTGACGTTCACTCCGGCGTTCATGGCCAGGGTTTTGAATGGGGCCAGACCTTGGTCGTGGTACATTGCCAGTACACCGTCGAATTTTTCGTATGCTCCGCTGCCGAAGAATCCGTCGGCTGCGTAGGGTCCGAATGCGAGTACGCGGTGTTTCTGCCTCAGTTCGGTTATGGCGGGTGCTATTATTTCTTGCTCTTCTTTGCCCAGCAGGCCGTTGTCGCCGGCGTGCGGATTAAGCGACAGCACTGCTATGCGGGGAGAGTTTACCCCGAAGTCGTAGTGTAGCGAACGGTTGAATTCCCGGGCTTTTGCTATTATCAGTTCCGCGGTTATGGCCGGGGCAATCTCGGCCATGGGCAGGTGGGTCGTGGCCAGAGCCACACGCAGCCTGTCGTTGCAGAGAATCATCAGCGAGTGTTGTTTTTCGTCGTCTTCGTCGCAGTCGTCGTTCATTCGGGCTTCGAGATATTCGGTATGGCCCGGGAAGTGGAAACTGTCGGTCTGTATGGTGCTTTTGCATATCGGCGCGGTAACGATAGCGTCGACGAGTCCGGCCTTTAAGTCGGCTACGGCTTGTTCGAGTGCGGCCAGGGCAGCTTCGCCTGCCTGCGGGGTTGCGTTGCCCGGTTCGGCTTTGAATTCCTCGGGCACCACGTTAATGATGTAGCAGGCACCCTCGCGCAGCTGCGAAGCGTCGGGGATATGAGTCATTGGTATATTGGGCATGTTCAGCAGCTTGCGGTACTGCCCTGCCAATTTTTGCGAACCATACAGCACCGGGGTGCAGAGCTCGAGTATGCGGTTGTCTTCGAGGGTTTTAAGGATTACCTCGTAGCCAACCCCATTGGGGTCGCCATGGGTAATGGCTATGCGTGGGAGTCGTTCGTTCATTTTTCGTTTTGTTCGTCTTTTTTCTTGCCGGCGAGCATGCCGCAGGCAGCCATTATGTCTTCGCCTCGCGAGGCTCGTATGGTAGCTGTGATTCCGAGGGTGTTCAGCCTGTCGCGAAATGCCTCCATCACTGCCGTTGTGGCGGGTTTGAGATTGCTGTCCGGAATTACGTGGAAGCGTATCAGGTTGACTCGTGCCGATGTGCCTTTGATAAGGCGTGCCAGGCCGTCGGCGTGGCGCAGGTTGTCGTTCAGGCCACCCCAGACTATGTATTCCACCGACAGGCGCCGCTGATGTGCGAAATCATATCCGCGCAGCAACTCGAAAAGCTGGCGCATGGGCCATGCTTTTTCTATGGGCATGAGCTGGAAGCGTTCTTCGCTGAAGGGCGAGTGTACGCTCACGGCTATGTGTACTTTGGTGAGGTCGAGCAGTTTTTTGAGCCCCGGCAGATTTCCGACGGTCGATACTGTGATGCGTTTCGGGCTCCAGCCCATGCCCCATGAGGCGGTGAGGATGTCGATGGCGCGTAGCACGGCGTCGAGGTTGTCGGTGGGTTCGCCCATGCCCATGAATACTATGTTGGTGAGCGACTCGGAGTTTTCGATGCTGAGTATCTGGTTGATAATCTGGGCTGTGGTGAGCTGGCCCTGGAAGCCTCCGCGCCCGGTCATGCAGAATTTGCAGCCCATCTTGCAACCGGCCTGCGAGCTTACGCACAGGGTGGCCCGCTCGCGGTCGGGTATGTACACGGCCTCGATGTCGCGGCGTCCGCAGCCTTCGAACAGATATTTTATAGTGCCGTCGGTCGACTTGGCTTTCATCAGCGGCGGCTCCAGGCCTACGCAGTATTCCTCAGCCAGGCGTTTGCGTGCCTGCTTGGAGAGGTTGGTCATCTGTTCGATGTCTGTAACGCGCTTTTCGTACAGCCACTGTGCTATTTGAGTGGCGGCATAGCCCGGCATGCCCAGGTCGGCGACAATCTGTCGCAGCTGTGGCAGGTCGCGGCCTATAAGCGGTTTTTTATTGCAGTTTTCGCTCATTTCAGTGAATTGTAAAGGTTGAGGCACGCGTTCTGGAGCAGGTCGAGCACGGTTTCGAAACCTTCGGCGCCGTCGTAGTACGGGTCGGGGATATGGTCGAATCGCATGGCAGCGTCGACCCATGCTGCCATGGGGGCGATTTTGGCCTCGGCCTCGGGGGTGGGTGCGAGGCGGAGCAGATTGCGCAGGTTGTTTTCGTCCATGCCTATAATGAGGTCGAAGTTGTCGAAGTCGCTCTCGCGTACCTGACGGCAGATATGGGTGAGTTCTATGCCACGTCGGCGGGCGTGCACGCGCATGCGATGGTCGGGCAGGTCGCCGATATGGTAGCCACCGGTGCCGGCGGAATCGATCTCGAATCTGTCCGGGCAATTGTTCTCGTCGACTATGGCGCGGAATACACCTTCGGCAGCCGGTGAGCGGCATATATTGCCGAGGCATACAAAGAGTACTCGAATTTTGTCGTTGCCCTGCAGACGCCGGGCGGTTTTGTCGATAATAACCTTGTCCATATCAGCTTTGGTGTTTAATAATGCAAAGTTAACGAAAATTCCCGGGAAATCCTATCGGCAGCTTGCAAAAGTAGCGGATTTAAAGTTCCCGGGTATTAACCAAAAGTGGAGATGCCTCACGGAATCTCCACTTTTTATAATAAACCAATCATTATCACATTTCTTGCAATGGAAGAGTAATTTTGCTCTTCGATATTTACAACGTCGATGCCGATGCTTTTGTTCACGGTTCGATAAAATTTTGAAAAATAATTTTTACCGGTCTTTGTGGATATGCGTAAATCAAAAGTGGAGGTGCCTCACGGAACCTCCACTTTTGATAATAAACCAATCATTATCACATTTCTTGCAATGGAAAAAGTAATTTTGCTATGTACTTATCAAACACGCCGCAATCCAAAAGGTTCGCGGCGTGTTTGATTTTTTTGAAAAATATTTTCAGCTTTTTTGCGCAATGACTTGTTTTGGCTTGGCTTTCATGTATTTACGCACCATATCGGTGAGATATACAGTGAAGAGCGGAAACATAATCATGCCCATGCCCGACAGTACAAAGGCCAGAACCTTGCCGGTGGGGGTGACCGGATTGATGGGCGCGCCTATGGTGGTTGTTTCCAGGCAGCACCACCACAGCGAAGTCCAGTAGCCGGTGATGTCGGGGTTTACGCCTTGCTCGCGCTGCAGGAAAATCAGCGATGCGAAGTACACCACTATAACCATTATGGCCATGTAGGTGGCGAACAGCCCCACGATTTTGTTCTTCGACACATAGCTGATTACTATGGCCAGCGCAGCCGCGGCCCTTATGAGCGGTATGAAGCGCACCAGATACAGCTCCTGATTGGTCAGTACCACTCCTGCCTGAGTGATGATGTTGAGGTATGGTATGGAAATGAGCAGAAACAGAAAGTAGTGTCTGAAGAATTTCCAGCGGTCGGGGGCTATGTAAAGCTGTATGAAGAAGTCGAGGATAAATACCACGCATACCCAGAACTGGAAAGTCATGTACACGTGGTTGTTCAGAAACGGGCGGTGGGTGAAGGTGTCGTAGCTGATGAACACAATCAGGGCCAGCGACAGGAGCAACACCACCGCGTGAAGCCAGGAGCGGATTCTCCGGCGCGTAGTGTCGTCGAGTGTCATGGAGTGTGCTTATTTGATGTCTACGTTGTCGATTATTGTCACCACGGTATCACCGTTTTCGGTAACACCTCCTGTGCCCGGTTCGGCTATTGCGGCGGGGCCGTCGTCGCCGAGTTGTTGCATTACTTTTTCGTCCCGGTCGACAGCCTGCTGTTGTGAGTCGGTGTTGCCGCATGCCGCGAATGCAGGTGCTATGGCTGCTGCGGCAGTGAGAATGAGGAGAGATTTCATATCTGTTGAGAGTTGAGAGTTATTGTATATCCCGTGAGGACTCACGGGGTCAGTTCCGTGAGTCCTCCGGGGTATGAATTAGTTGCAATTGCCGTCGCATCCGCAGTCGCCGCTTTCGCAGTTGCCGTCGCATCCGCAGCCGCAACCCTGTGCGGGGTGTAGCTCTTCGGGGGTGGCTTCGCGTACGGTGAGGACTTTGCCTTTGAAGCGTACGTCCTGGCCGGCCAGCGGGTGGTTGAAGTCCATCTTTACGTTAGTGTCGGTGATTTCCACAACCTTGCCGTTGATGCGGTAGCCGTCGGCTGTCATCATGGGCACGTATCCGCCCACCTTTATCATTTCGTCGTCGAATTTGCCGTCGACTTCGAACACTTCTTTTTCAAGTTCAACCACGGCTTCGGGGTCGAAGTCGCCAAAAGCCTTCTGGGCCACTACGTCGTATTCGTCGCCTTCGGCTTTGCCGGGGAGCTCTTTTTCGAGTGCGGGTACCAGGCCGGGGGTAACGCCGAACACAAAGCGTTCGGGGTCCTGGCTGTCGCTCTGGTGTACGAGTTGTTCATTGCCGTCGGCGTTGATGGTGTAGAGGTCGTAGGTGAGTTCCACGTACTTGCCGGGTTCGATTTTTTCCATGTTTTTTTGTCAGTTATTTGATTTTAAAATATTTTTTGATTTCGTTTCGTCTGTCGCCCTGAATCAGAATTTCGCCTCCTCGCGAGCTGCCTCCGGTGGCGAGTCGCCGTTTCAGGTCGGCTGCAATACGTGCTATTTCGTCGTCGTCGAGTCCGTCGAATCCGCTGATAATTGTGGCGCATTTTCCGGCCCGGCCTTTACGCTCGAAGTCGATGCGCAGTTTGCGGGGGTCGGGGGCGGCGGTCTTTTGCTGCGGCACCGGGTTTTCGTCGGCCGTGGCTTCGGTTTGAGCGGGCAATGAACCTGCGAGGGCACCGAGAGCCTCTTTCCAATCAGATGCCATATGCTGCAGAGTCGGCTGATTCGTCCGGAATAAGTTCGTACTGGGTCACATTGCCGAGTTTGCGAGGCATGTATATTGCGGCCTGGTCGTCGACATTGAGCTGCTGAACGAACAGCTCTACCGAGTCGGTGTCGAGCTCCGAGGCACGGCGCATACACAAAGCTGCAGCGCCCATGTTTGCGTCCTGTTCACGCTGTTCGCTCAGTTTGGCGTATACCAGGGCTGTACGGCACAGCTGGGTGGTGCCGAGCCGGGTAAAGTTTTGACCGCTTATGATAGAGTCAGCAATGGTCTGGGCAAGTTCGTAGTCATTGTGCTCCAGTGCGTTTTCGGCTCTTGTCAGCGGGTCGGCATAGTATTGGTCGCAAGCCTGCAAAAAGATTGCGAACAAAAGCAGAGGTATGAGGCGAAGAATTTTCATCGGTTCAGGGGTTTGGAGGAGTGGCGGTGGGATGCTCGGGGTCGGCGATTACATTGCGCAGCGACTGTCCCGAGGCGTTCTGCCACTCGGCTTCACCGGGCTCGTCGGGGCGGGCGTCGGTGTTGATGTATTGTTCGGTGACATTGTCGCCGTTTTCGGAGTCGACGTGTGTGTTGGTGTCGAACCATCCGATGTAGAAGAGAACTCCTACCGCCAGGGCAGCGGTCAGCAGACCTATTATAACCCAGGCCCAGATGTTGGATTTGCGATTGTTAGCCATAATACAAATAATGTTTAAGTGCGTTAGAGGCAAACCAACGGCGGCGACAGATGTGAGGATGCTGCTTTTCAGAGGTCGGCTACTTTCAGCCTGAAGTCTACCATGCGTATAGCGGCTTCGGCGGCTTCGGCGCCTTTGTTGCCGAGTGAGCCTCCGGCACGGTCGAGAGCATCGGCGAGAGTGTCGACAGTGAGAACTCCGAATATAACCGGAGTGTCGCAGTCGGCGTTCAGTGCGGTTACGCCCTGAGTTACGCTCTGGCACACATAATCGAAGTGGGGTGTGCCGCCACGAATAACGCAGCCAAGTACAATCACGGCGTCGAAAGCCTCGGATTCAATCAGCTGCGAGGCGGCGAAGGTGAGTTCAACCGCGCCCGGCACCTGAAAGGTCTTGACCTGCGATTCGTCGAAGCCTTCGCTGCGAAAAACTTCGAGTGCGCCATCTCTGAGTCGGTCGGTGACTTCGGCATTCCACAGAGTGGATACTATGGCCACCCGCATGCCGTCGAGTTTGGGCAGGGGTTGCTGCAGTCCGGTCTGAATGCTGTTGGTTGACATGTAAAATATCTTTATTGATTAACAAATATTGTCTGATTAATGTTTGCGCCTGCAAGCACAAATGCAAATGTAGTGAAAAATTTCCATTCCGGCAAATTGAATTCATGCGCTGCTGTGGATTGGCGTTCTGCCGGTGTTTCTGCCAGGGTGTGCCGGCTCATTGAGTGATACTATGGAATTCTATTAAAATGTGTTAAAATATTGGGTCGTTTCAGGCTGCATTCATTTGCCGATACTGTAGTGCTGAAATGCATGGTTGTATATATATAAATATAGTGAGAAGGTAGACGTCAGTATATCAGTGATTTACAATGTTGGGTATCGCATTTTTTTCACTTTGGTTCAGCCGACATGGACTTTATATGGTGGCAATGAAAAATCTGTTTTATAACATATTCCGACTTAATGACCCACTTACGGCTCAGAAATAAATTTTGAAAATTCAAAAAATATATTTAAATTTGCCAATGTTAACTATTGACTTCAGAGTAATCATTTCCATAACCTAAGAGCTTGTTGACACATTGCTGCATAACTGTGCTTGGAATCATGCAAGCTCTCGCGGACTTTTGAAATAATAGCTAAATTATATTAACAATATGAAACAGATTAAAAAAAGCATTGCCGTATTATTGTTGCTGTGGAGTACGGCGCAGACCGCTTTCGCCGATACCGCGAACGAGTATCTGGTGGTGCATCTGGCCAACGGCACCCAGGTGAGTTACATGCTTGAAGAAAAACCGCTGGTGACCTACGACGGTCCCGTAATACGTGTAGAGTCGGCCGCTGTAAGCGACGACCACCGGATGTCGGAAGTGGAGAAACTCACCTTTGTGAAAAAAGCAGATGTTTCGGAGCAATTGGCCGCCGATGAAATCCGTATCGTTGTCGCGCCTGAGTCCGTGACTGTACAGGGACTTCCTGCCGGTACATCGCTGACCCTCGCTGATTTGCAGGGCCGTGTACTTGCCACAGCCGCTGCCGGCGCTACCGGCGAGGCTACAATAGCTACAGGCAGCCTGCCGGGCGGTGTATATATAGTCGCCGCGGCCAATGGCCACGTATTCAAAATTTATAAGTAAGCAATATAAATTAATCTCACAACTTACTTAAGACGTAAAACCCATAAAATCACGCATTATGAACAAATTTACACTCGTAGCTACGGCTCTGATGTTGCCTGCATTCGCCTTTGCCGGAAAACAGCAGGTAAAGCCCCTCGACGCTCCGGTGGCTAAAGTAGCCGCATCGTCAGAGATTGAATCATATACCTGGAAAGACCTTGGCGAAGGCACCTTTTCCGATTTCGTACTCAGCAACCTGTTCGTAGGCATTTTCAACGAGCCGGTAAAGGTGATGGTGCAGGAAAGTGAGCAGAAACCGGGTGTGTACCGGCTGGTAAATCCATGGCAGAAAAACGACAACGTAAATTTCAACGACGAACTCAATTACCTTGTGATAGATGCCTCTGACCCTGACTATGTAATGGTGCCGGCCCAGCAATCGCCTGTAGCTGACGCACAGGAAGGCGAAACATGGTACTGCTCGTATACCGACTGGGCGGTGAATGTAGTCGGAATTGATAAGGAAACATTCTTCAGCCTTCAGCCCGACAAGGTGCCGCAGCTTCGTGACGGTGTGATAAAATTCTCGCGGAACACCATGGCTGTGATGTATCCTTACGGCACCGGAGCCGAGTTCGAACCCGGCACATGGTCGTATACCAATATGGAATATGAAGGCTATCTGGCGTTGCCGGGTGCATCCGGTGAAGACGTGGAAGACTGGGTATCGATAGGCAAGGGCCGCTTTCTGGAAGGATTCCTCGAAACTATTTTTGATGAGGACTATGTGCCTGAGGAGCGTGAAGTGGAAATAATGGAAAACAAGACTGTGGCGGGAGTGTACAAGGTGGTAAAGGCATTCCAGGCAAGTGCACCAACCGGCCGTGACCTGATAATCGATGCCCGCCAGCCCGGTTTCGTAAAGGTTGAGGAGCAGAATACAGGCGTGAATTCCACCAACGGATGGGTATATATCCTCAGCGTGTCGACCAACGGCATGTTCTCCGATTATGAAAGTATGGTAACATGGAATCCGGATTACGCGTCGCGTAATATCACAATGGACGAAAAAGGCATATACTTCCCCAAGAACTCGATTCTGCTCTATTTCCCGCAAACCGGCAATGCATCCGTATATACCAATCCAAATGCTGTGGACAGCTACCTGCTCTTCCCGGAGTCGGACGGCGTAGGTCATGTGTCGGCCGACGAATCCGACGCTCCGGTGATGTATTTCAACCTTCAGGGCATGCGCGTGGAATCGCCGCAGCCCGGACAGCTTGTGATAGTACGCAAAGGCTCCGTTACCTATAAGACAATAATCCGATAAGTAAGTCTTAATATAAAATAATTTCACGACTTACGTAACCAATTTTTATCAGTATAAGTATAATAGATTATGAAAAAGAAACATTTATATCCTCTGTTGCTGGCATTGTCGCTGACTGTCGTGGCACAGGACTACAACCTGATTATCCGCACCAAAAGCGGCGACACCATCACTGTGCCTACCGACGACATAGAGCAGATGGATTTCGCGGAAATAGTACAGTCAGGCGGTCAGCTGAAAGCTCCCGAATTGACTTACGAGCAGCTGTCGGAGGATTCATTCAAAATGTCGTGGTCAACTGTCGAGGAGGCCAACGGATATTTCTGGAATTTAGATGGCGCAAGCACCAGCTATACCAGCCAAACATCGTATACATTTACAAAATTGAGTGAAGGCTCGCATACTTTTGCCGTAAAGGCATTAGCCGATACCGAAAGCGGCTATACCGATTCGGAATACAGCAGCGTGACGGTGTTTGTGGCCGGCAAAGCCGACACTCACAGCATGCGTTTCCTGATTGGAAACTATACCCACAACTACGCCCGAATATCTTTCATGCCCGGTACCGCAGAGTCCTACAAGGTAGCCTTGATACCGGCATCAGATACCACTCCCGATGCCGACATCATAGATATGCTCAACAATCTGCCCTCCGACCAGGTGTACAATATCTCGTCGCTTACCGAAGAAAGAACCTTCGAAGGCTTGGCGCCAGAAACCGCTTATGTGGTGGCTGCAATACCCTCCGACGTGCCGGATATGGTGTACCGCCGCAGTTTTACCACCGAGGCAGCTCCTGAGCCCGGTGCGAAAGTAAGCATATTCCCTCCCGGCGTGAGTGCCACCGGCGGATTTGTGGATGTCGACAAGGTCGGCAACAACATTTACGGCTCGGATGGAGAGTTGTGCTGGGCCTGCGTATCGGCCAATATGGCGCAGTGGTGGATAAGCGATTACAAGACCTGCACAGGCTCGGATTATACTTTTAAACATCCTCTGCCGGAAGAGAGCCTCTACTACACCACTCCGGTCATGGATGTAATATCACAGGCATACTACCATCAGGCCGGTGATGTATATGACACGCTGAAATGGTTCTTCTGCGGTGAGGAACATCCCGAAAGATGCTTTATGAACAATATATGCACCTACAACCTCGACTATGAGTATGTGCATGGCGGATTCATGGATATGAGTGAGAATCAGTTCCGCGAATATTGCGAGAAATGTGACGTAATAGACCTTTTTTCAGGTAAGTCTTCGGTCGAAATGAAAGAGATTTTTGCCGATAAGATGCTCGGATGGCTCAGACACGGACCGGTTTATTTCTGCATATCAGGCATGCATGCTCTTTGTGCCTGGGGCGCGGAATATACCGTACAGCCCGATGGCAGCAAACTTATCACCAAACTCTATGTGGCCGAAAACGACATCGTGAGTGCCAATCTGAAGAATGCCCTTCAGGAAGCTCCGGTAGATTATTCCGATTACGGCACAGGCAAAACCGAACACCCCTATATTACCATGCCGACAATTCACGACGGCGGCGGCATTAATTCAGGACGTATCGGTGTGTTCTGCGCTATCAGGTCGTGGAACAGCGTAAACTAAAAAGCTTCTTATATCGATAATGAACCCCTTTGGCGGGTGACTGTAAAATTGCATCCTTGCTGTTTATGCCGTCACTGCCAAAGGGGTTCTATGTCGAAAATCAATCCACTGTCGCCACGTACTATATCATGGCTGCGCTACAGCTATTTTTGACGGGATATAATTTGGTTAAAACTTGTAAATGTTTAGATTTTTTGACTGAAATATATGTTTTATAACATAAAAAAATAGTAACTTTGCAATGTGTTTTTCATGGTATTAGATTTAAGGTTTAAGAGATTACCCGTCGTGATGACGAGTAATTTTTTTTTGTACCCAACCGAAAGTTCTCTCTGTGTGTTTTAATCATAGCCCTATAGGCCGGAGGTATGAATATACCTTCCGGTTATTAAAAGGCTGTTTAAAAATTTTACTCTTTACATTGATATTACTATGTTTGCCGATCTGATCCCTACCCATACCATTGCGCTTTGGTTGTTGAAGCATATCGACAGCTTTCTCGACAGAATCGGCCTCAGCCATGAAACTACTGCCGAGGAGTTCGTGTATGTGGCAATCATAATTGCCGCCTCGCTGGCAATAGGCTGGTGCGTGAAGAAACTTATTCTGTTTGTGACCCGTAAAGCTGTGGAAATCCACGACGGCAGTGTAGGGCGCGAACTACTGCAGCAGCATACCTTGGAGAAGTGCAGCCATGTGATTCCGCCGCTGGTGTTCCTGGCAATGCTGCCGTTTGCCTTTGTCGACGGCAGCCATGCCCTCGATATTATCGGCAAGCTGGCGGCGATATATACTCTGGTGTGCGTGGCCATAGGCATCAGTGCGGTGTTCCATTTTATTTTCTACAGGGTAAACAAGCGCGAAAATTCGCGCAATCTGCCACTCAAGGGCATACTCAATGTAGCTATTGGCATTGTATGGATAGTGATAGTGATTGTGGCGGTATCGGTGCTGATTGATAAGTCGCCCGTGGCGCTGCTCACCGGTTTGGGTGCTTTCGCTGCCGTGCTTTCGCTTATATTCAAGGACACCATACTGGGTTTTGTGGCCGGCATACAAATGTCGGAGAACGATATGCTGCGTGTAGGCGACTGGGTGGTAATCCAGGGCACGCAGGCCAACGGAGTGGTCGAAGACGTTACGCTGTCGACAGTTAAAGTGCGGAACTTCGACAAAACCGTGGTGATGGTGCCGCCGTACACCCTGGTGTCGACCTCGTTCCAGAACTACCGCGGCATGTGGGAGAGCGGCGTGCGCCGTATATTCGAGTCGCTTATAGTAGACCTCACCACGGTGGTGCCCTGCGACCCCGACCGAGTGGCGAAGGTGTCCCGGCTGCATCCGGGGATGGCCGACTTTATTGCCGAGAGCGAAAAAGAACCCGATAAAACTCTGAGTGCTCCGGGCATCCGCTCCATAAGCGGCAGCACACTCACCAATCTGGGTTTGTTCCGAGCATATATAGCGCTGTATCTGACCGGTCACCCCAAAATATCGAAGACAGAGCGTATAATGATACGCCTGCAGGAACCCAACGACAGCGGAGTTCCGCTGAATATCTGGGCCTTTACCAATACAACCGACTGGGACGAATACGAGGGCATACTCAGCGGAGTGCTCGAGCATGTGATAATGTCGGCTCAGGAGTTCGGACTGGGCATATACAGCAGTTCGTCGCTCACGGTAACCGATGTGCCGCCGGCACATACCGCCGCCGGCACAGGCAATGGCCACAGCCAGCACGCCGCCGCCGACAACGCCGGATAAACGAAATAAGGGGCAATCATCGCGATTGCCCCTTATTGAATACACAATTATCTATAAAACAACTATTTGCATAGAAATTTTATGATTGCAAATTTAACAATTATTTCTCATATAATTATGAAAAATATTGTTAAATTTTTGTGTATACCTATTTATGCTAAAATTAGCAAATTCAGCGTACTGCCACACGGCGCACTCTGCCGTTCACAGCCACCAGATAGAGGCCCGGCGCGAGGTCGTAGCTGTTGGTGCCGACCATGCCTGTGCCGGCGGCGTAGACAATGCCGTCGGTGCCGTAGACGAGTATCTCGCCGGCTTCGGCCAGCTCTATAATCAGCTTGCCGTCGAGGCAGTAGGCATCCCAGCTGTGGTAGCCGTCGGGGTCTTCGACCGAAGTGGAGCCACGGTAGGCGGTGGCAGTGAGGTCATCAAGGTACCAGCGCTTGCCGTATGTCTGTACGAGTCGCAGACGCACCTTGCCGGGCTGGTTTACTGTGAAGTGGAATTCCTCGTATATGGTAGTCTTGACCGAGGCGCTGCCTGCCGTATGCCATTGAGATCCACTGTCGGTTGAGTACTGCAGTTCGAAACGAGCTTCGCCGTCGGCTTCCTTGAAGATGCGCGACCACAGGCTTACTGTGCCGATGCCGCCTTCGGCATCTTCGGCCATTTCGATAATACCTTCACCGTTGCGGCCCGCGCGTACGGCGTGCTCGCCACCGTGGGCAGGGTCGTCGCCCCACATGCCGGCATCGCTGAAATTCCACATGCATGCGCTGCCGCGATAACTGTGCGGGTTGTAGCTGCCTGTGCCTTCGGGTTCGAAGTCCTCGGTAAAGTTGGTTACCGAGCCGATGCAGCCCGAGATTACAGCGTCGTCGTTGTAGTAGTCGCCTGCGCGGGCCACCAGCGAGCAACTGTATTCGCCCGGCTGGTCGCCGTATAGCCGCACATAGAAGCGGTCGGCGCCCTCGGGCAGTGTGGCCTCTGTAGCCCAGTTGCTGTGGTCGGTCGAAATCTGGAAAGGAGCTGTTACATTCAGGCTGATGTCGCCGCTGATATTCTCTATTTCAACCTCGATTTCGGCAGCTTCGCCAGGTTCGCCGGGCATGGATTTCAGATACAGGTCGCCGTCGAAGTAGAAGTCAATGCTTGGCAAGGGTGCGCTTGTGCTGAAATAATATGTGCGCGACGCCAGAGATTCCGAACGCAGGCAGAAGCCGTACTCGGTGGAGGGCATCAGGTCGTTGACCACAAATCTTTCGTCTGAAGCCTTTACCGCTTTGGGATAACCGGCAATAGGTTCGTCGTCCACTACATCAGTTACAAATAGATAGTAATTGCCTTGTGCATCGGCATCGCCGATGTTGGTCCAGGTAGCAGTGAAGCCGCAGTCGGTGATGTCCGAGGGTTTGTCGGCCGGCAGACCGCTTACTGCTTCGGCGGTAAGGTTTACTACAGTCGAAAGAGTGCCGCACTGCAGTGTGAGAGTTCCTTTTGCGATACCCTGAGCCGATGCATTGAATGTGATGCCGAGGTTATATCCGTTGGCGGTGCAGGCCGATGCGGCGGGAATGGAGTTGACCGAGGCCTGAAAATCGCCTGTGGTGCTTACTTTCACTGCCTGTTTGAGGTCGGTGGCGCGTACAGTCACGGTGGTGCTGCGCGGAATATTTACAGCTGCAGTACCCATGTCGATTGTCGAGCCGTTTACCGGAGCGTTGATTTCGGGGTCGGTGCTTATATTGTAGCTCCAGAGCTGATTTTTTTTATTGCCCCAGATATATTCGGCCATTTCGGGATGGTCGATAAAGGGGTTGCGGTTGCGTTGCCGTGCATACACTGCTTCCTGGCGGTTGCGTTCCTTGTCGCTCACAGGGTCTTGCCGGTGCCATTTCAGTAGCAGTTCCACCGACCAGCCGGTGAATGCCGGATACGCGTTTCCGGCCAACATTGGCGATGACCAGGAAGCTATGCGGTCGTTATATGCCGCCGCCATATAGAAGTATGAGCGGGCGAAGTCGCCTTTGTATTCATCGTCGGGTTCGAACACCTTGCCGCTGTAGCCGCTGAAAGTCGATGTTCCGAGTTTGCCCAAGGCATCCACTCCGGCGTGGGAAGGCTCACGGGTGCCGTTGGCACACTCGCCGTAGGGGTAGTTGGAGCGCTGTCCGTTGACTTTGCCGTCGGTGGGGTAGAGGTGGAAGGCATCGGAGTACATGGGTTTTGCATCGTTGAACCAGCTTTTGGGCATTGAGTGCTCGCGGTTGTAACAGTCGCCTATGCGTTTGTAGCCGCCGCAGGTATTGCCCGCTGTCCAGTGCTTGGTAGAGTACATGTCCCAGATTTTTCCGTCGGGATATACGTCGGAAGTCTTGTAGAGGTCAAGCAGTCCGTCGTAACTTATTACTGTATGCGGACCTACCTTGTCGCACAAGGCCGACAGCAGGCTGCTGCCGCCTTTGTTTTCGCACGGAGTATAGTATCCGGCCGGCTCGGCGGCGTGCGCGTTCACTGCGAACATTGCCGATAGAAAAAGAGTATATTGCAGTTTCATGATTGGTATGTAAAAAGGGTCGTAAAGTTAGGCAAATTTTGCGGCCCGACAAAGCAGGGAGTGTTAAAAGTGTTATAAAAGTGTCATAATATCTGTCGGCTCGACCTATTTTTGAACCAGTCGGGAGTAAAGTTTGTTGCTTAGATAACGTCGAAAAATTTGTTTTCTCGAAGTTATATAGTATATTTGTATTAACCAAACTCTCTCCATTCATAACCCCTGTAACATGTATCAGCGTCAACTGACATTCAGCGAGGCGATCGATTGCGCGTTGAAATGTAATTACTTAAATTTTTCCGGTCGGGCTGCCTTATCCGACTTCTGGTGGTTTATGCTTTTCTCGTTGCTTACGTTCCTTACGAGCGTGTTTGTCGTAGGTGTTCTTGGCGAGGTTGCAGCTTGTGTCGTTGGTGTACTGGTGCTGATGTTTCTTATGCTTCCTATGCTTTCGATGGCAGTGCGCCGCCTGCACGATGTGAACCGCAGCGGCTGGTGGCTTCCTCTGGCGGTGACAGGCATTGGTCTGCTGCCTTTGCTGGTGTGGTTCTGCACCGGCAGCTATATGGACTATAATCGCTACGGCGACATTCCCAATATGATAGACTGAATTAATCTCAATAGCAATGTATCAACGACAGGTAACTTTTAAGGAGGCGGTAGAAAGCGCTCTGAAGAGCAACTACTGCAACTTCGACGGGCGTGCGTCGCGCTCGCAATACTGGTGGTTCTACCTTTTTCAGATTATAGTTTCGAGTGTACTGTATTGTCTGTCTCCCATTTTGGGCAGTACGGCGACTACATTGGCAACGCTTGTAAATCTGGCGCTTCTGCTGCCGGCGCTTGGCCTTTGCTTCCGCCGTCTGCACGATACCGGAAAATCGGGCTGGTGGATACTGATTTCGCTCACCGGTATCGGTATTTTTGTGCTTCTGTTCTTTTTTGCCCAAAACAGCGAGATGCGTACTAATGAATACGGTCCGGTGCCCAATATAGTAGACTGATATGGCAGACACGCAACAAGGCTGGGTGCTGTTGAATATCTACAGCACCGACTGGGAGGCGCGTATAGCAAAAGGTGCCCTGGAGGATGCCGGCATTCCGGCTGTGATACAGAACGAGGGATTCTCGTCGATTTACCCCATTGGTTTCAATACACTTGGCGGCTTGCCACTGCTTGTGCCTGCCGGCATGGAAACCCGGGCTCGACGGGTGTTGAAACTGTGATTTGCCCATTGGCAAGTTGCGACGGCGTTCCGCCGTCGTTCATCAGCCTATGCCTTTCGGCCATAGTTTTGTCGCAAGAATAGTGCCGCCAGAAGAACGACGGCGGGACGCCGTCGCAACTACCGGTAAACAATAGCCTGCCATAGACCCATATAGCTGTATGTGGTCCTATGGCAGGCTATTGTGCTATGGTTTACTGTATACCTTTTGTATCAGAATTCTGCGTTGTTGGGGGTGCGGGGGAAGGGTATAACGTCGCGGATGTTGGTCATGCCGGTAACGAACAGTACCAGACGCTCAAAGCCCAGACCGAAACCGCTGTGGGGTACGGTGCCGAAGCGGCGGGTATCGAGATACCACCACATGTCTTTCATTGGAATGTCAAGCTCGTTGATGCGGGTCATAAGCTTGTTGTAGTCGGCCTCGCGTTCGCTGCCACCGATGATTTCGCCGATTTTGGGGAAGAGTACGTCCATGGCGCGGACGGTCTTGCCGTCGTCGTTCTGCTTCATGTAGAAGGCCTTGATTTCTTTGGGATAGTCGGTGAGTATCACGGGGCGTTTGAAGTGTTCTTCCACCAGGTAGCGCTCGTGTTCGCTCTGCAGGTCGGTGCCCCAGTGTACGGGGAACTCGAACTTGCGGCCCGACTCTTCGAGAATCTTCACACCCTCTGTGTAAGTGAGGCGTACGAAGTCGTGGTCAACCACAAATTTGAGGCGTTCGATGAGCTCTTTGTCGAAATGTTCGGCCAGAAAGTCGATGTCGTCCTTGCAGTTTTCGAGGGCATACTTCACGCAGTACTTTATGAACTCTTCGGCCAGGTCCATGTTGTCGCTGATTTCATAGAAGGCCATTTCCGGCTCAATCATCCAGAATTCCGACAGATGACGCGGAGTATTGGAGTTTTCGGCGCGGAATGTGGGGCCGAAGGTGTATATTGCGCCAAGTGCTGTAGCTCCGAGTTCGCCTTCGAGCTGGCCGCTTACGGTAAGCGCGGTGGGCTTGCCGAAGAAGTCCTTGCTGTAGTCCACCTGGCCGTCGTCGGTGCGGGGCAGGTCGTTCAGGGGCAGGGTAGTTACCTGGAACATGGCTCCGGCACCTTCGCAGTCGCTGGCAGTGATGAGCGGTGTGTGAAGATAGAAGAAGCCTTTTTCGTTGAAGAACTTATGAATGGCGAATGCCAGAGCTGAGCGTACGCGCAACACTGCGCCGAAGGTGTTGGTACGGGGGCGGAGGTGGGCTTTTTCGCGCAGGAATTCCAGAGTGTGGCCTTTCTTCTGCAGCGGATATTCGTTGGGATCGGCGGTACCGTAAATATCCAGAGTGTCTGCCTGGACCTCGCAAGTCTGACCTTTGCCCTGTGATTCCACAAGCCGGCCGGTGACGTGGATGCTTGAGCCGGTGGTTACGGCCTTGAGCTGGTCGTCGGTAAAGCGGTTCATGTCGAACACCACCTGGATGTTCTTGATGGTGGAGCCGTCGTTCAGGGCCACGAACTGTACGTATTTGTTGCCGCGGCGGGTGCGTACCCAGCCTTTTACGCTGACTTCGCTGCCTATCAGAGCCGGGGCGAAGATGTCGACGATTTTAGTACGTTTCATAGTGTGAATATGTGAAATTTCTCTGCACGGCTCCGCATAAGGAGGGGGCCGTGCAGAGTATTATTGTTTATTCAAAGCTGCCCATCTTGAGGTAGTTGACCTCTTCCTGGGTAAGGTAGCGCCAGCGTCCGCGTGGCAGGTTCTTTTTGGTGAGTCCTGCAAAGTACACGCGGTCGAGCTTGGTTACATGGTAGCCGAGGGCCTCGAATATGCGGCGTACGATACGGTTGCGTCCGGAGTGGATTGCAATGCCGGCCTGATTGCGGTCGGTTTCGGTGGCGTAGCTGATTTCGTCGGCGTGGATGGGGCCGTCTTCAAGTTCGATGCCGTCGGCGATGCGCTGCATGTCTTCCTCGGAGATGTCCTTGTCGGTCCACACGTGATATATTTTCTTTTTGATGTATTTGGGATGGGTGAGTTTCGAGGCGAGGTCGCCGTCGTTGGTCAGCAGCAGCACGCCTGTGGTGTTGCGGTCGAGGCGGCCTACAGGGTAGATGCGCTCGGTGCAGGCTCCCTTCACCAGGTCCATCACTGTGGTGCGGCCGTTGGGGTCGTCGCTGGTGGTCACGCAGTCCTTGGGTTTGTTGAGCAGTATGTAACACTTGCTTTCCAGGGCCACAACCTTTTCGTCGTATTCAACAACGTCGGAGTGGGTGATTTTGGTGCCGAGCTCGGTTACTACCTGACCGTTGACTTTCACCAGACCCTGCTGGATGAATTCGTCGGCCTCACGGCGCGAGCATATACCGGCGTTGCTCATAAATTTGTTCAGACGAATCTGCTCGTTCGGGTCTGGAATGGGCATTTCGTACTCTATGCGCTTGGGACGCGGCACAAAGCTCTTGCCGCGGTTGGGCATGCCGTTCTGTTGCTGGCGGTTGTTGTAGGGCTTGCGGTTCTGGTTGTTATATCCACCCTGGCGGTTGTTATATCCGCCCTGACGGTTCTGGTTGTTGTAGCCACCCTGGCGGTTCGGGTTATTGTATCCGCCCTGACGGTTCTGGTTGTTGTAGCCGTCCTGGCGGTTCTGGTTGTTGTAGCCACCCTGACGGTTGTTATATCCGCCCTGACGGTTCTGGTTGTTGTAGCCGCCCTGACGGTTGTTATATCCGCCCTGCGGACGGTTCTGGCCGTAGGGACGCGGTTGGTACTGGCGTGGCTGGTAGCCGCCCTGATACTGCTGCTGGCCGTTCTCGCCATCGGCTACACCTTCGCCCGAAGTTTCGGGATTGTGGTAGTTGCGTGGCTGGTAGCCTGCACCGTCGGGCTGCTGGCGGTTATAGTTGTTGTAACCCCCCTGACGGTTGTATCCGCCCTGCGGACGGTTCTGGCCATAGGGGCGCGGCTGGTACTGGCGTGGCTGGTAGGGGCGCTGTGCGCCGCTTTCGGCATCGCTGTCGTGCTGGCGGTTATAATTTATACGTTCGTAACGCGGTGCGCCTCCTTCGGTGGTGCTGTCAGCTGCCGACGAGGGTACATGAGAGATTCTGGGGCGTTTCGGTTTCTTTTCAGCTCCGCCTTCCGGTTGCTGGGAGCCGTTGTTAATGCTGTCCATGATAGTGAAGTGTTTGAGTAGCGTAGTGTATTCGCGGTGATTGTAATTAATAATTTATTGGGGTTGCGCCACCTCTCGGCGGCACATGTTTGCTGAAACGTTTTTACTGTTAAGTATTGGAAAAATTTTTCTGTTGCAAAGATAATAAAAAGATTTCAAATGGCCTCAGGTTTATACATTTTTTATCAGCTCCTAAGAGCCGGTTCGAAAATAAATGTCCACGTCAGGGGCGCGACCGTCCGTACCCCTGACGTGGTATTGTAGTGTGTGGTGTTACAGACGCTGTGCGCTTTCAATGTCGCGGAAGTAGCGGTATGTGCTGACTTTCAGCTCGTCGCAGGCATCTTCGTCGGCCACGATAATGGCGTGGGGGTGGAGCTGGAGTGCCGAGATGGTCCACATTTGGCAAACGCCGCCTTCAACGCCGTGATGCAGTGCGCGGGCTTTGTTGTGGCCGTTTACAAGCAGCATTACGCTGCGGGCATCCATTACAGTGCCTACGCCTACGGTGAGGGCGGTCTTGGGCACAGCGTTGAGGTCGCCGCCAAAGAAGCGCGAGTTGGCTATTACGGTGTCGTGGGTGAGGGTTTTCTGGCGGGTGCGCGAGGTAAGCGACGAGCCGGGCTCGTTGAAGGCTATATGGCCGTCGGGGCCTACGCCGCCCATGAACAGGTCGATGCCGCCGTAGCTTTTGATTTTTTCTTCAAAGCGCCGGCATTCGGCTGCTACATCGTCGGCGTTGCCATTGAGGATGTTTACGTTCTCGCGAGGTATGTCGATGTGGCTGAAGAAGTTGTTCCACATAAAGCTGTGGTAGCTCTCGGGGTGTTCCTGTGGCAGGCCGCAGTATTCGTCCATGTTGAAAGTAACCACGTTGGCGAATGATACTTTTCCTTGTTTGTAAAGCTCGATAAGTGCGCGGTACATGCCTAAGGGCGATGAGCCTGTAGGGCAGCCCAGTACAAAAGGTTTTTCGGGGGTCGGATTTGCTTCGTTGATGCGTGAGGCAACGTATTCGGCCGCCCATTTCGACAGTTTGTCGTAGTTTTCTTGAATAATAAGACGCATGGTTGGTTGTGATTTACGTTTTTGTTTCTTACGGGTGCAAAGTTAATGAAAATAATTCATATAACAGTGCATTTGCTTGTAATTTGCTTGCAATATATGCTGAACAGCCTCACATAGCCGTGTGTTATATGATAAGATGGTTTTTAACAGCATTTAAAACAGATACAAAATGAACGACCGATTAAGCTATAGCGACAGAAAGTCGCTGCCTGACTTGGTGTTCGGACTGCCCGAACGCCGCGAATACCCTATGCCCGATGCTGCGCATGTGCGTGCGGCTGAGGCTTATTTCCGTTATTGCCCCGAGGAACTGAAACCGGAGCTGGCGCGTGCCATTATGGCTCGTGCGGCGGAGTTCGGAGTCGATGTGGAGTCGCCCACCGTATTGGAGTACGCAAGGCAGTGAATGATTCACTTTGCCGGAGGGCTATTCTTCCTCCGGGCCTGAGGCTTCGTATGCGCCGAGAGCTCCGGCACGGGGAGTGCTGTAAGGGTCGATGGCACTCTGAGGCAGGGCGATGGATTCGTCGGCTGCCCCGCGCGCCGGAGAGTCGGCTTTCAGGCGGTAGTCGAACAGATAGTCGGCCCGCACTGTGTAGTACAGCGGGTCTTCGCCCCAGATGCATTTTATGAAGTGTTCGTCGTCCTCGCCTTCGCTGCGCAGCAGACAGTTGCGCAGATATACCTCGGTATCGTTTAAGTCGCCGTGACTCAGCTCGGCCCCCAGACCGTATAGTATGGTGTTGGTGATGTCGGCCTTGAGGTAAGGCAGGCCGCTTTCGTCGTCGCTTTCGGCATTTAGATGGCCAAACTGCAGGGCCGGGCCGCCGATGGCTGTAAACAGGTAGTTGTTGGCCAGAGTGCAGTGGTCGAAGCGATGGATACCTCCATTCAGAGCTACCAGACCGTACGACCCTTCGGCAAACTCGGTGCCTGCCGCCACTATCGAGGCATGGGTGGCATGCAGCACCACGTCGCCCGAGTTGTGCAGTCGGCTGTTGAGCAGAGTCAGAGCCGGAGCTTCGGTGGTGGTGGTGCCGTCGCCGGCCACTGTCACGCCATAGGTGGTGTTGCGCAGGTCGGTATGCTCCATTATGTTGCCTTTGGAGTTCGAACTGAAAAACACGCCGCCCCACTGTCGCGACATGATGTCGAACGAAATCTGCCCTACAACGTTGCCGGTGCGGTCGCCTGTCATGTCTACATGTGCGTCGGCGGTACCCAGACTGTGGAGTGTGCCGTCAACGCGCATATAGGCCTTGTCGTGGAAGTAAAGGCGGGTGCCGGGTTCAAGGGTAAGAGTAGCGCCGGCCGAAACCACCAGCGAGTCGAAAATCTGATACGGCTTGCCGGCTGTGAGGTGTGTATCGCAGTCGATTACGGTGCCGCGCATGCGTGTAACGTCCTGGCCTTGTGCGGTGAGTACCACATGGCTTTCCACTCCGTTGGTGCTGAAGCGAATCTTGGCAGCAACGTCAACGGGCAGGGCAGAGCCGTTTTCGGGCAGCAGGGCGTCGACCATTACAAAAATCGAGTCCTTGGCTCGGATTTCCACGTTATGGAAGTCGCGTCCCGAGAGGCCGTCGACGTTAAGTCGGAACATAGGGGCATTGTCGCCTTCGAGCTGTATGTCGCTTATGGAAATGCCTTTCGAGGCTCTGTTGTACACAATGAACTTGGCCGTGGGCGACCCTTCGTCGGTGAGCAGCAGCCCCATTTTCAGGGTGTCGGTACTGAAAGCCGGCTGGTCGGAAGGCGATGTGGTGAAGCCGTCCTCGATGCATGAACACAGAGCGGCGCAGATGATGAAGATAAAGAAAAATGTTTTCTGGAATTTCATATAGTATTAACGTGTTTTCGCTCAAAAAATTGTGTGTTCGGGCATGTGTAGTTTGCCTCAGACTTATGCCCGTCACCGCGCACTCCGGCATAAAAAAAGCCCGGACTTAGCAGCCCGGGCCTTTGGTATAAATAAGGTTGGATTAGATTAGTCGTCGAAACCGGCCACGAAGTTGAGTGAATGGTTCTCCACTTCTTCGCCGTCGAGCAGGGCGTTGATCAGTCCGTTGCCGGCCAGAGGCATGAACAGACGGCTGAACTGTTGCATGTACATGTCGCGCGAGTCTTCGAACTTCATTGCGGGTTCGCTGATGTTGTTGACTTTGGCCACGTACACACCGTAAGGAGTTACGATGGTTTCGGTAAGTGCACCCTTGGCAGTCTTTACAATGGCTGCACCGAATTCGGCGGGGAAGTTGGTGCTGTTGAAAGCAAAGGGCTGAGAGGTTATGACGGTGGTCTTGGCGGCTGTAGCAAGAGCCTGAAGGTCTTTTGCCTGAGCCTTGTAGGTGTCGGCAATTTTTTCGGCCTTTTTCAGGTTTGTGGCCTCACGCTCCAGACGCGGACGAACCACGGGGTCGTTCCAGGCTACATAGTCGTCGTATTCGTTGCCCAGCGCTATTGCCACCAGATATTCCTGTTCGGCGGGCTGTACGGGTTGGAATATGGCGGGGATGTTCTGGCCGGGAGTCTGGTTCTGACGAACTTTCGACTCGACAACCGGCGATACTTTGCCGGTCTTTCCATCCATGGCGAATTTTACCAGAGCGCGGGTCGAGGGCAGACCGGCGATGTTGGCTGTGCCGGCCGATATAAGTGTCTGCTGTACGTTGTA
>CAJUHX010000011.1:42802-46793 GCA_910586455.1 uncultured Muribaculaceae bacterium
GTTGTAGCCTGCTTTCTCGGCGTTGTCGACGAACGACTGAGTAGTGGCGTTGTTGCCTATATAGTTGCGGAAGTCGCCGCTGATTTTGCTGCGGGTAGTGCCGGAAGGCTCAACCACGTAGTCGATACGGGCGAGGTCGAATACGCTCACGGGGGCCGGACGTTTGTCGACGCGGATGAGCATGTTGATCTGCTGTCCCTGGATACTGTCGGAGTAGAGTACGGTTTCACCTACGGGAGTTTCGCCGAGCAGTTTGGAGATGGCGGGATTGGTAACGCTAAGTAGCGAGATTTCCTGATTGCCCATAGCCATGGCGTTGTCGAGCTTGAGGCTGTCCCATGTCTGGGTTGCCTTGGCGATGGTCATCAGCGAGTCGGTGAGGGCTGCGTCGTCGAACATCAGCTGCGAATAGGTCACAGAGTCGATTTTCTGTTCAATGCCCATGATTTTGCCTATGGTGTAGTAAGAACCGGGAATCGACTGTACAATCATGGTCTTGCCTACGTAAGCTGCGCTGTCGACGAGTTTCTTGAAGCTGCGCGAGCAGTTGGCGCCCTGGTAGCGAGCGTTGAGCTGAGCTTTGGTTACGCTCTGACGCTGGGTGAGGAAGCGGCTGTCGGCATTTGCCGGGGCGAGCGACAGGGTGTCGTTCTGCAGGGCTGCCACCATCTTGGCCACAGCGGCGTCGGCGTCGGCGTAGTCGGCATCGCTGGGGGCTACCTGCTGCACGATGTAGGAAATCGAGCGCTTGTCGCCGCCTTTTACAGCGAATTTCGACTTATTCTTTTCCCATACAGCCTTGATGTCTTCGTCGGTGACAGTGATGTCTTCGTCGGTAATCGATGCCGAGGGAATCATAACCATGTCGATGTTGCGTATGGTTTCGCCGTCGTAAATGGCCTGAGCATCGACGTTGTTGGGAGTATAGAGGCCGTTGATGAGCATGGAGTAGAGCTGCTGACGCAGGCCGTTCTCCACGTTGTCCTCGATACCGCGCCAGATGGCCAGGTAGCGCTGGGCTTCTTCGGCGGGAATCTGGTATTTCTGGGGGTTCTTGAGGCGTTCGAGCACGGCGGCGATGTTCTGGGTCATGCTGGCTTCGTCGTAAGCGGGTGCGAGGCCGAATGCCTGGCCGAGGCTGCTGATAAATTGCTGTACTTCGCCGTTGTATATCATTGCCTGCGAGAGTTCGCTGTCGGTAATGTTGATACCGAGGTCTTCGTATTCTTTGGTGAAGAGTTTCTGAACGAGCAGGCTGTTGAGATCTTGCTGGTTGATTTGGTCGGGGTCGCCCTTACGTTCGCCCTGCTTTTCGCGGAAAGCGTTGAGGTCGTTGAGTTTGACCTGGGCGCCGTTGGCCTCGATCATTTTGTCGCCGGTGCCAAAGTAGGTGCGGCCCGAGGTGAGGAAGTCACCGAGGATAAAAGCGAGCAATGCCACGATGATAATCACGAAGAGAATCACTGACTTGCTTCTGATTTTTTCTAAGGTTGCCATTGAATTTTATGAGTGATTGTTTTATTATTTCGACATGTTGCGGCATGGAAATGCCGGATTTAGCGCACAAAGATACATTTTTTTTGGCGCACGTCAAAATGATATAGTAATTTTTTGGGCTTTAAACGGCAAATTCGCACCTTTCAGTGCGAATTTGCATTTTTTTAAAGGCCGAATTCGTGTCGCAGGTCGTCGACACGGTCGAGTTTCTCCCAGGTGAACAGTTCTACTTCGCGAGTGAACGGATGTGTGGTATGGGCGTCGAAGGTCTTTACGACGGTGCGGTTGGTGCGGCCCACGTGTCCGTAGCTGGCGGTTTCGCGGTATATGGGGTTGCGCAGTTTCAGACGGGTTTCTATGCCGTAGGGGGTGAGGTCGAACATGCGCTGCACGATTTCGGAAATCTCAACGTCGGATTTATCGACTTTGGCTGTGCCGAATGTGTTGATGTTCAGGCTCACTGGCTGTGCCACGCCTATGGCGTAGGCTACCTGCACAAGTGCGCGGCGTGCTATGCCGGCGGCAACTATGTTTTTGGCTATGTGGCGTGCGGCGTATGCTGCCGAGCGGTCGACTTTGCTGGGGTCTTTGCCTGAGAAGGCGCCGCCGCCGTGTGCGCCGTGTCCGCCGTAGGTGTCGACGATAATCTTGCGGCCTGTCAGACCGGTGTCGCCGTGGGGGCCGCCTATTACGAATTTGCCGGTGGGGTTTACGTGGAGTGTGAATTCGCCGTCAAGCATGTGGCGCAGGTGTTCGGGCAGCTGCCGTTGCACACGCGGAATGAGTATTGTTCGAACGTCGCGGCCTATGATTTCAACCATTTTTAGATCGGCTTCTTCCTGGCTCAGACCGCTGTTGGCCGGTGAGATGAAGTCGTCGTGCTGTGTGCTTACCACTATTGTGTCGATGCGCACGGGCTGTCCGCCTTCGTGGTCGTATTCAACGGTTACCTGGCTTTTCGAGTCGGGGCGCAGGTAGGTCATGTCTACGCCTTCGCGGCGTATTGCCGCCAGTTCTTTCACCAGTGCATGGCTCAGAGCCAGACTCAGGGGTATGTACAGCGGGGTTTCGTCGGTGGCATAGCCGAACATCATGCCCTGGTCGCCGGCTCCCTGCAGGTGGTCTTCGTGGCGTTCCACGCCCCGGTTGATGTCGGCGCTCTGCTCGTGTATGGCCGAGAATACGCCGCACGAGTTACCGTCGAAGCGCAGGTCGCTGTTGTCGTATCCTATTTCGTTGATTACGCGGCGTGTTACTTCCTGAAGGTCGATGTAAGCTTCCGATTTTACTTCGCCGGCGAGTACTACCTGGCCGGTGGTTACAAGGGTTTCGCAGGCGACTTTCGACTGGGGGTCGCGGGCGAGGAATTCATCGAGGATGGCGTCGGAGAGCTGGTCGGCCACTTTGTCGGGATGGCCTTCGGAAACGGATTCCGATGTGAAGAGATATTTCATAATTAAAACCGTATAAACAAAAAATCATGGTGGCGACAAAGCTGTCGCAGCCATGAATTACCCTAAAAACCGCAATAATTGGCGCACGCCCGCCTGAGGCGGCATACGCAGCGATTTTAGCATTTTTTCAAGTGGTTGCAAGCAGCCAAATCTGTCCACTGGCGGAGTTTCCGCCTTTTCGACGGCAAAGTTACAAATTATTTTTTGAATATGCAAATATTCGATTTGGCACGACATTTGCGCCTGCGCCTGTGCTCCTACTGCATTTTTGCCGCCCCGAGGGCAAGAATGCTTACCGACGCCGGGCACCCTGTGGCGAGGGCTTTGAGTGCCGCGCGCATGGTGGCGCCGGTGGTGATGATGTCGTCGACCAGCAGCACGCGACGCCCTTCGATTGCCTGCGGGCGCGTAAGCTCGATGCTGTCTTGCAGGTTCTGCATGCGTTCGGTGGCGTTGAGGCGTGTCTGGCTGCGGTGAGTTCGTGTGGCCCTGAGGCAGTTGGCCACAGGCAGTCCGCAGGCTCGGCTTATGCCTTCGGCGAGCCACTCGGTCTGGTTGTAGCCCCGGACGGCGCGTTTGCGCCAATGCATGGGTGTGGGTACAACCACGTCGGCAAACGATGAGGGGTCGCAGCCGTCGGCCTGCAGTTCGGTTGTGTAGAAGGCGGCGGCGCTGCGTATCAGTGTGGGGCGGTCGTGGTATTTGGCGTCGATTATCACTGCGGTTTCGGCACTGCCGCGGTAGTACCAGAACCATGCCATGGCTTTGTGCAGTGGCACGTGGCTGCCCAGACGTTGGTGGATGATATTGAAATCGTTGCGGTGCAGGCAGGTGCGCGGTAATCGTGTCATGCAGCTGATACACAGGCCTTCTTCGCCTTCAACCAGTGTATTGCCGCACACTGCGCAGCAGCGTGGCCACACGGCGTCGGTGAGGGCGTTGAAAATTTTACGTACTATGCGGCACGCTGTTTGCATTAAAAGTAGTATATTTCCTCTAAGAAATTTAAGGACGTGGCTATCTTTGTGGAGTGAAAAGAG
>CAJUHX010000012.1 GCA_910586455.1 uncultured Muribaculaceae bacterium
GCCGGACGGTATTTCTCGCGGTTGGCGGTGTCGAATGTGTCGCTCAGAGTAATCGCACCCCAGCATGCATCTTCCTTGGCTTCGCGGACAGAGCTTCGGTTTTGCGAGGTGAGTACATTCAGCACCACATTGTGCCCGGCATACTCGGAAATATCCAGCGGCACTGTGTAGTCGACTTTCGACTTAGCCAGGCGGACGTAGAAAGTGCGTTCGTACTTACCGTCGACCAAAAGTCGTACGGCAGCATCGTCCACACTCTCCTGCACCGGCAGGATAAGCAGGGGAGAATCAGTGTTGACTCTTATAAGGGTATTGTTGGTGCCGAGGTGCTCCACGGTCACGCTGTTGTCGGTGGCCGAAGCCGGCAGAGCGGCTAAGAGCAGGCTCACGGCGGCGATTTTAGAAATTTTGTTCATGGCTATAGAAGTTTTTCCGCTGCAAATCTACTTATATATCTCCGGGTGGGCAATAACAAATCGTGCATAAAGCATGAAATTTAGTTCATCGGCACAAATTTTACAGCATTTTGCGCGCTATTTTTAAGATTTATGGCTAACTTTGGGCAGGAAAATCGAGAACCATGAATCCATACATCTATAAAATTATAAAGAATCACACGCTGCTGTTGCTGCTGTCGGTGATGCTTGTTACGGGCGCCGCATGCAGTCAGGAGAAGAAATACCACATAGGAGTATCGCAATGTTCGAGCGATGACTGGCGCGAAAAAATGAACGAGGAGATACGCCGCGAAGCCCTCTTCCACGAAGATGCTCTGGTGGAAATTCGCTCCGCCCAAGACAGCAACGAAAAGCAGATAGCCGACATACGCTACTTCATCGACAACGGTTTCGACCTCATTGCGGTGGCCCCCAACGAGGCCGCGGCCATAACACCTATAGTAAAAGAAGCCTTCGACAAGGGTATACCCGTGGTGGTGTTCGACCGCGATATACAAGGCGACAGCTATACCGCCCAGATGGGCACCGACAACGCTGCCATAGGCGCGATGGCCGCCTCTTACGCCAACTTGCTGCTTAAAGACGGCGGTGACATAATTGAACTTTACGGCCTGCCGGAGTCGACTCCGGCAGACGACCGTCACCGGGGCTTTGCGGAGCGGCTGAGCGATTATCCGGCACTGCACCTCGCAGGCAGCGGCCGGGGCAACTGGAACTACGAGGACGCTCTGACGGCAGCCGATTCGCTGCTGAACATATACCCGGATACAAAACTTATATACGCCCACAACGACCGTATGGCCATAGCAGCCCGCGAAGCTGCCAGGCGCCATGGCATGGATATAAAGGTGATAGGCATCGACGCGGCTCCCGGCATAGGCATCAAGGCTGTGGCCGACGGAATCATCGACGCTACATTCCTTTATCCAACCGACGGCGACCGGCTGGTGTCGATATGTATGGCCATATTGCACGGGCAGCATTTCGACCGGCACATATTATTGCCAAGTTCGTCGGCTGTCGATAAATCCAACGCCGACATACTGCTGTTGCAAAACCAGGCCCTGAAGGCGGAAACCGACCGCATATACAAACTGAAAAGCCAGGTCGACGAATACTGGAACAAGCATTCCGCCCAGACAACCCTGCTGTATGTGGCCGTGATATGCGCCCTGCTGCTGGTGGGGCTTGTGTTTCTGCTGCTTAGAGCATACTGGCAGAATAAACGCCACCGCAAGGTGCTGGAAGACAACAACCGCCTGCTGGCCGAGCAGCGCGATATGCAGGTGAACCTCAACTCGTCGATCGAAGAGGCCACACAGTCGAAACTCAAGTTCTTCACCAGTGTGTCGCACGACCTGCGTACACCTATAACCCTGATTGCCGACCCGGTGCAGCAGCTGGCCGATGCCACCAACCTTACCGACGACCAGCGCATGCTCGCACGCATCGCCAACAAGAATGTGCATATAATGCGTCGTCTGATAAACCAGATTCTCGACTTCCGCAAAATCGAGAACGGTCTGCTGGAACCTCAGCTGCAGGAAATCGACTTTGGTGCATCGGCAAAAGAATGGCTGCAGTCGTTCAGGCTCCTCGCCCGCAAGCGCCATATCAGACTCGGTATAGACGTGCCCGACGAAGAAATGTCTTTGGCTGTGGATCCCGAGATGATAGAGCGTGTGGTGTTCAACCTGCTGTCGAATGCCTTCAAATTCACACCCGACAACGGGCGCATAGATTTCAGCTGTGTGTACAGTCCGCGTATGCTGCGTTTCAAAGTCCGCGACACCGGCATAGGCATACGTCCGGAGCACCGCGACAAGGTCTTCGAGCGCTTTTTCCAGGCCGACGCCTCGCGCCATAGCGGCAACGGCATAGGCCTCTCGCTGGTAAAGGCTTTCGTTGAGCTCCACGGAGGCATTATAAGCCTCGAAAGCGAGGAGGGCAAGGGTTCGTGTTTTACAGTGGAAATTCCGGTAAAACACATTGCCGAACAGAAAACTGCTGTAGCCGACACCCTTATCGACTCCAATACGGTGAATACCGAACTCGATCCACTGGATAACCCAGTGGCAGATATGGCCGAAGGCAAGCCCGTAGTGCTGGTGATAGAAGACAACAGCGACCTGCTGAAATTGCTGCGCCAGACTCTCTCGGCCGATTATCAGGTGCTTACGGCGGCAAACGGAGCCGACGGCCTGCGAATGGCGCTGAAATATGTACCCGACCTTGTAGTGAGCGATGTGATGATGCCCGTGATGGACGGCCTTGAATGTCTGCGGCATCTGAAATCGGAGGTGGCTACATCGCACATACCCGTGCTGATGCTCACAGCCTGCGCTCTCGACGAGCAGCGTCTGGCCGGCTACGAAAACGGAGCCGACGGATATATGCCCAAGCCATTCCACCGCGATATGCTGCAGTCGCGCTGCCGCAACCTCATAGCCAACCGCCGCAGGGTATTTGACGCCGCCGGCGGAATCGACAGTCTGCCTTCGGTGCCTCAGCCCAGGCCGCAGGGCAGCGACAGCAGTCGCAACAGGCTCACTGCCGAGGGAGCCGACATCGACAACGATTTCTACAATCGCTTTCTGGAGATATTCAACGCCAACATTAGCAACAGTGAGCTGAACGTGGAATTCATAGCCGCCGAACTTGGACTGGGACGCTCGCAGTTCTACCGAAAGATAAAGGCGCTGACCAACTACTCGCCTGTGGAGCTGATACGCGACCTGCGTCTGAAGCAGGCCCGCAGCCTGCTCACCACCACCGAACGCAGCATCAGCGAGGTGGCATACGAAGTAGGCTTTTCGTCGCCCGCATATTTCAGCAAGTGCTACCGCGAGGCCTACGGCCAGACACCCAGCGAACTGCGCGAGCAGTTGGGCCAATGATGCTTTGTGTTGTGGAGCGCCTTTTGCGAGAAATGTGGCCACGACGCTGTAATGTGATGTGAAGCTTGTGATTACTTGAATATGAAAAATGATGCAAAATATATTATAAATGTTGTTTTTCATCAAAATTGACAACAGTTGCAAGGTTTGTTATAATACGTTCACATAATTAGCGATAATTTTGCAGCGGTAAAAACAGAACAACCTAATTTCTATAATCAATGAAATCAACCATTCTAAGTGCTCTCCTGCTGCTTGTGGCTATGGTCACGGCGCAGGCTCAGAACATCACGGTGCATGGCTCGGTATGGAGTCTTACCGATGATGAACCGCTGATTGGTGCGTCGGTTGCACCGACAACCAATCCCACCCAGGGAGTTTCCACCGATTTCGACGGCAACTTCACTATTTCTGTTCCGGCCGGCGCCGAACTGGTATTTTCCTATGTGGGCTATGTGCCCCGAACCCTTGCCGCCGAAGACGGCATGCGTGTGGTATTGAGCGAAGATGCCGCCGCCCTCGACGAAATAGTGGTTGTAGGTTATCAGACCGTACGCAAGGCCGACCTTACCGGTTCGGTAGCCGTGATGGATATGAAGCAGCCCATCAGCGAGAACTCAGGCTCTATTATAAACTCCATGCAGGGCCGTCTGCCCGGTGTACAGGTTACCACCGATGCTGCTCCCGGCGGCGGCGGTGCAATCCGCGTGCGCGGTATGAGTACTGTCAACGGCAACGACCCTCTGTATATCGTCGACGGTATTCCTACCGATGAAATAAAATCAATCAACCCCACCGACATCGAAAGCATCCAGGTACTGAAAGACGCCGCCTCGGCCTCGATTTACGGTAGCCGCGCCGCCAACGGTGTAATCATAGTCACCACCCGCCAGGGCAAGGGCGACAAGATGCAGGTGACCGTAAACTATGCGGCATCGCTGCAGACTGTAGGCAAACGCTACAATATGCTTAACTCTGCCGACTGGGGTACCGCCTACTGGGCCGCCGCCCGCAACTCGAACGTGGTTCCGTCGCACAAACTCTACGGCAACGGCGATGTGCCCAAGCTGGTGGAATTTGTCGACGGCAACCCCAACTATCCTACCGCCGACACCGACTGGCAGGACGAGGTGTACCACACCGCCTGGACCAATAACCTCACCGCAAGTGTGAGCAACAGCAGCGACCGCGGTTCGTTTATGTTCTCGGCCAACTACATCAATCAGGACGGTATGATGATTGACACCTACTACCGCCGCTACTCGGCCCGTGTGAACTCAAACTACAAGTTCAACAAGTATGTGACTATAGGCGAGAACCTGATGATAGCCAACTGGCAGGACCGAGGCTACAGCACCAATGACGACCGTGGCATTCCTTTCACCGCCATGCGCCAGCATCCGGCTCTGCCCGTGCGCGGCCTCGACGGTGACTGGACTCGCCCCATGGCCCTTGGCATCAGCGACATCGCCAACCCTGTGCAGCAGCTTTACAATGGTCGCGATAACTCCAACCAGAGCTGGCGTATACTTGGCAACATGTTTCTGGCGGTTATGCCTGTCGACGGTCTGACACTTAAGACAAACCTGGGTATAGAGCATGTGCAGTACCTCAACAAGACCCTTAACCGCAAGACTATTCCCAGCGACATGAACTCCATGAGCCGAGGCTATGGCCAGGGCGATACCTGGACATGGAGCAACACCGCCAACTATGTGAAGACTTTCAACAGCGTGCACAACCTGAATGTACTCTTCGGTGTTGAGGCTATCAAATACACCTTTGAGAATATCGATGCAGCCCGCACCGACTACGCCTTTGAGGATGATGACTACATGCAGATAGGCTCGGGCGAAGGCACCCAGACCAATGGCGGCGGCAAAAGCCAGTGGGGCCTGTTCTCGGTATTCGGCAAGGTCGACTATAACTATGCCGACCGTTATCTGGCTTCGTTTACACTGCGCCGCGACCAGTCGTCGCGCCTCGACAAGCACCACAACAGCGGTGTATTCCCTGCCGTGACTGCAGCCTGGCGTCCGACCCAGGAGGCTTTCTTCCCCGAGAATAATATTCTCAACGACATGAAAATCCGCTTCGCCTGGGGTCAGAACGGCAACTCGGCCATCAGCAACTGGTATGCGGCATACAGCACCTACCGTGTGAACATAGGCAACGGCGCCTACGACCTCGAAGGCACCAATTCCGGATTTGTGCCCGGTATTACAGTGGCCGAAACCGGCAACCCCGACCTGAAGTGGGAAACCACCACCCAGACCAACATCGGTGTCGACTTCAGCTTCCTCAACGGTGCCTTGGGACTGAGTGCCGACTACTACATCAAGAAAACCACCGACATGCTCACCATTCCGCCCGTGCTGTCAGTGGCAGGCGAAAACGCCGCCATGTGGATGAACACCGGCGACATGGACAACCGCGGTTTCGAACTCACCCTCAACTACAATTCGCCCCAATACGGCGACTTCAGCTGGAGCGGCAACTTCAACGTAAGCAGCTATCGCAACAAACTTATAAAACTCAACAGTAAAGTAAGCAGCATAGGCGGCGACATCCGTATTATGGTCGACCAGCCCATGGGTGTGTACTACGGCTATGTATGCGACGGTATATTCCAGAATGCCGATCAGGTGAGCAACCACGCCCTGCAGCAGGGTGCCGCTCCGGGCCGACTGATTTACCGCGACATCGACGGCAACGGTGTTATCAATGAGAACGACCGCTGTGTAATCGGCGACCCCAACCCCGACTTCTCGCTGGGTCTGAATCTCGACTTCCGCTATCGCGATTTCACCCTCAGCACCTTCTTCACCGGCGACTTCGGTTTTGATATCTACAACGCCACCAAGGGCCAGCTGTATCTGATGAGCTACGGTGATGTCAGCACCAACCGCAGCGCCGACATACTCAACGCATGGACTCCCACCAATACCAATACCGACATTCCCGCTCTTGCAGCAGCCGACGACAACAACGAAACCCGCATGAGCACCTGGTATGTAGAGGATGGCAGCTACCTGAAGATGAAATATATAAAGCTCGACTACAAGCTGCCGGCCAAGATTCTGCGTCCTATAGGCGCCACTTCGTTGGGTGTGTACGCACAGCTCGAAAACGTGTTTACCATAACCAAGTATAAAGGCCTTGACCCCGAACTGCCTCTGGGTGCATACGGAGCCCGCGTCGACCGCGGTCCATATCCCCGCAGCCGTGTAGTTTCGTTAGGCGTTAACATTAACTTCTAAGCCAATACCCATGAAATCTATTATAAGCAAAATTGGCCGTCCGGCAATCTATGCACTTATGGCGGCAGCCGTTCTTACCGGCACCACAGCATGCGACGACATGCTCGACATGAAGCCTCAGGGCGAGTTCTCGGCCGACCAGATCGACGATGACTCGGTGGAGGGTCTGATGGCAGCCGCCTACGCCGGTCTGCAGGCTCACTTCTTCGGCAACAACGAGGCTTTCGCAGGCCCCAGCACCAACTGGATTTTTGACGTCCGCTCCGACGATGCCTACAAGGGCGGCGGCGGTATATCGATGGAAGCCAATATCCATCAGCTGGAAATGAGCAACATCCAGAGCGACAACGTTAGCTGCCTCAACAAGTGGCAGAACAACTTCTACGCCGTATCGCGCTGCAACAAGGCTATTCTGGCTCTCGAAGCTGCCCAAAATGTAAGCGACCGCGACAACCTGCTGGCCCAGCTCAAGGCCCTGCGCGCATATTACTACTTCGACCTTATCCGTGTCTTCGAGGCAATCCCTTACTTTACCGAAAAGGACGACCCCAACAGCGCCAGCCCCTTTGAGTACAGCCGCGATGAAATCTTTGGTTTCATAAAGGCGGATCTGGCCGAGGCATACCGCAATCTGCCCGAAACCCAGAGCCAGCCCGGCGCGTTAAACCGCTATGCCGCGGCTGCCATCCACGCCAAGGTATCGGCTTTCACATCGAGCTGGGCCGAAGTCGATGAGTACGCCGGCTATGTTATCGGCTCGGGTAAATATCAGCTGTATAACAACTTCTTGGATATGTCGAAAATCGAGTTCAACAACAGCTACGAATCGATTTTTGCAATGCAGTGCTCCACTGCCAACGACAACGCTCTCATCAACTGGTGCAACCTGCTGAACACCACATATAGCGAAGGCAATCTCTTTGGCAACGGCGACGACTTCTTTCTGGCCAGCCAGAATCTGGTGAACGCTTTCCGCACCGATGCCAACGGTCTGCCTCTGCTCGACGGCACATTCAACAACGAGAAAGTGACCACCAACTACGACGGCAACGTTGACCCGCGCCTCGACTTCACCGTGGGTCGTATAGGCATGCCTTTCCGCGGCCATACCTACAATATGTCGTGGACTCGTGCCTACGATATCTACGGCGAATACTCCGGCAAGAAAGGTCTGATCGACCCCTCGTCGCCCGACATGGTACAAGGCTTCCCCTGGGGTGCAAGCAGCCTGAACTTCATATTTATCCGCTATGCCGACATTCTGCTGCTCAAGGCCGAGGCCATGATTGAGCTCGGCACCGACCTCGACGGCGCACGCAAACTTATCAACGATGTACGTGCCAAGGCAGCCCGCTCGGTTGACCCCGCTTATACGCCGGTTGACTGCAATCCGTCGATTGCAAGCTACAAGGTAGGTCAGTATCCTGCCACCGGCTGGACACAGGACTATGCCCGCCGCGCAGTGCGCATGGAGCGCCGTCTGGAACTGGCCATGGAGGGCAACCGCTGGTTCGACCTCGTACGCTGGGGTGTGGCTGTGGAAACCATGAACGAATACTACCGCACCGAGTCGCAGCTCCGCTCTTATCTTGAATCAGCCTCGATGTCGGCCGACGAAACTTACTTCCCCATTCCTCTCGACGAAGTACAGAATTCGGGCGGTCTTTACGAAAAGAAATAACCACAGCAATGAAAAACAATATAATCCTCTCGATTATGGTGGCTGCTGCCGCCACCATGGGCTTAGGTTCGTGCTCAAGTGTCGACCTGCCCGAAACTCCTTATTCGCCGGGTGTTGAGCAGCTCACATGCCGGGCCGACGGTCGCCATGTGACCCTCAGCTGGACTCTGCCTCAGAGCGCCGACATAATCGGTGTGCAGATAATTCGCAACGGCGAGATTATCGCTACCCTCGACGGTGCCGTCACATCGTACGATGTGCCCCGTGCCACCCCGGGTATGGATGTGGCCTATACAGTAAAGGTGATTTATGCCGGCGACAAGGTGTCGGAAGGCTCCACAGCCCGTGTCGATATAATCTCAACTGAGAAAATTGCCATGTTGCTGCCCTGCGACCGCACCGCCCTGACCGATGACGACGAGATTGCTGCCGCCGACTGGCTCGCTGCTTCCTATGGCAATGACTGCGAGTTCCTGAACGTGGCCGACGTACAGAGCATCGATCCTGCCAAATACCCCGTGGTATGGGTACACATCGACCAGATTGGTCTGCAGATAGGCTGGCAGAATCTGCCCGCAGCCCTTGTAAGCGACAAGGCCGTGAAAGTTATGACCGACTATATAGCAGCCGGCGGCAATGTGCTGCTTACCAAGTTCGCCACCCAGCTGACAGTGCCTTACGGCTATCTGGCAGCCGAGTATACTCCGAACATCTTCGGCAGCGGCGAAGGCGGTCAAGGCGACGATATATGGACCATCAACGCCAATATCGGCCTTATCTACGACCACCGCGCCGACCCATTCTTCAAGGGCATGGAAACCAGCAACCAGTACAGCCACGAGAGTTTCCCGCTTGAGGGTCCGGGCTGGCGCGAGGACCACAACTGCTGCTGGGACCTCAATGCCTACCGCTACACTGTGGCCGGCGACAACACAGTACAGATGTTCGAACTTCAGAACAACTGCGAGGTAGTGGCCACCTGGGGCCATGTGGTTGACTTCGCCGTGGCCAGTATGCTCAGCTTCCCCGCTACCGATACCCGCGCCGGGCGCTGTGTGGCAATCGGTCTGAGCGCCTACGAGTTCAACCAGAGCACAGGTAATGTATATCAGGCCAATGTGGAGCGCCTGACCCGAAACTGTATCGATTATCTCAACGAATAAGCATGAAAGCGAATACTATATTATTCTGCGGACTGCTCGCAGCAACCACACCGGCACTGGCCGGTGTGGTTGCCCGTTTCCCGATGGATATAAAGAACGGCATGATTACCGAAACCGTAAGCAGCAATCAGTTTGCAGTCGAGGGGCATTTCGCGCCTGAGTCCGTGGCCGGAGCCGAAGGCAATGCCATGCGTTTCGATGGCTATACATCGAAGGTCAACGCCCGCATCGGCAACATACTCACCGATGCCGAGAAAGTGACAATTTCGCTGTGGGTGGCAGTGCCATCTTATCCTATAGTGGAAATCGACCGCCGGACTACTGCCAAGGTTGCAATAGCAAGCTGCCTCGATGAAGGTGCCCGCAACGGATTCGGCTTCTTTTTAGGCTTCGACGGCAAATACAGTTTCCGCGCATACATAGGCGGCTGGGGCATGGACATAAATGTGGAAAGTCCGCTGCCGGTGTATCAGTGGAACAATCTGGTGGCTGTAATCGACAGTTCGGCCAACACCGTAAAGCTTTATAACAACGGTGAGCTGGTGGGCCGGAGCCGCTGCACCGGAGGAATGACCGTAAAAGCAGCTGACTTCATTATGGGCCAGGGGCCGACCGACAGCTACAGCGGTCCCTTCCAGCTGATGGCTTTCAACGGTCTGCTCGACGATATTAAGATAATGGACAGCGCTGCGAGCGAAGACGAAATCCGCTCGTGGAAAGCTGAAAATCCGGCCAACCTCGATATTCCGGCCAGCCGTTTCGCCGACGATATTCTGCGTCCGCGTTTCCATGGCATGCCCGCCGCCGCGTGGACCAATGAGTGCCACGGCATGACCCGGGCCGATGGTCGCTATCATCTGTTTTTTCAGAAGAATGCCGACGGTCCCTACATGGCTCGTCTGCACTGGGGCCATATAAGCAGTGAGAATCTCTACGACTGGCGCGAGGAAAAAATAGCCATCGCCCCCGGCGAACCATACGACATCAAGGGCTGCTGGAGCGGATGTGTGTTTACCGACAACGAGATTACAGGTGGAAAACCCAACATAATCTACACTGCCGTGGATTATGCACGCGCCACAATAGCGCAGGCCGTGCCCGACGATGCCGCTCTGCTCGACTGGAGCAAATCGTCCGCCAATCCCATTATCAACGGCCGCCCGGCCGGTCTGGGCGATGACTTCCGCGACCCCTATTTCTTCCGCAACGCCGACAAGGCATATATAATAGTGGGTTCGTCAAAGAACGGTGTGGGTACCACTACTCTACACCGTTACAACGCCGGCAACAAGAGCTGGAGCAACGATGGCGACCTCTTCTTCAGCGGCAGCAATGCCGGCCAGTGCGGTGTATTCTGGGAAATGCCCAACATCACCCCCATGGACAACGGCCGATGGCTCTTTACCGTTACTCCCTTGGGCACCTCTACCGGTGTGCGCACTCTCTACTGGACCGGAAGTATCGATGCCGACGGACATTTTGTGCCGGCGTCGAACTTTGCCTCTCCAAAGCAGGTGGAACTGGTGAGCCGCGACGGCTTCGGTCTGCTCTCGCCTACCATTTATCAGCATGAAGGCAAGACAATTGCCCTTGGTATAGTGCCCGACAAACTCGGCAGTCAGGAAAACTGGAATCTGGGCTGGGCTCACTGCTACTCACTCCCGCGCGAGTGGTGGCTCAACGACAAGGGCGAACTGATGCAGAAGCCCTTCGAGGGGCTCACAGGCATGCGCGGCAACACAAGTTTCAGCCGCAGCAATCTGGAACTCAACGGTTCGCTCGAACTTGGCGATGTCAAAGGCCGTGAGCTGGAGCTATGCGGCGAGTTCGAAGTAGGCAGCACTCCTTTCGGCTTCAGGATATTCAAAAATGCAACAGCTTCGGGCTCAATTGTGTACAACCCTAACACTGCCGAACTGACCTGCGATTTCAGCCGTCTGGCCCGTCTGGTCAACGACGGCGGAGTGTACAACGGCGTATACCGCTGCTCGCTGCCCGAATTCCTGCGCAAGGGCCAGGTGATGAAAATGAACGTGTTTGTCGACCACTCGATTATCGACATATTCATCAACGACAGCTGGGCCACATCAATCCGCGTGTTCCCCACCGATACCGATGCCGACGGAGCCGAGGTCTACACAGTGGGGGGAGCTGTAACCGTTAAAAGCCTGAATGCATGGAAACTCGATGTCTCGAGTTTCGGCGGGGTAGGCGATGCGGTTGCCGACGCTCCGTTTTCGGTGAATGTGTCGGGCGATGCAGTATGCCTCCAAGGATTAAACTCGGATGCCTCGCTGATAATATTCGACATGCAGGGCCGTGCGGTCGACCACCACATTCTGCCTGCCGGAACAACCGAATACCACACCACCGGCCTCAGCGGCCATTATGTGGTGAGTGTGTCAGCCGCCGGCCACAGGGTAAACCGCACAGTAAGATTTTAACAAGGTTTGTAATTTGTAATATGTACTCAGGGTCGCAGTGATGCGGCCCTTTTTTTGCAGTCTGCTGTGCGGACTTGTGTAGCGTCGGGTATTACAAATGGTGCATACGCACTTCAGTTATAGCCGATGCAACATATTTTATGCTGTATAAGGGCCATATAAGCTAATTTTGTGTCATTGGAAAACTAATCAATAACTTTAAACTGGAATGAAAACCAATTTACTCAACCGTATCGGCACAGCCGCACTGGCTCTCGCCGCGACAGCAGCCGTTTCGGCTGCCAACCCCAAAGCCGGCATGCTCATTGGCTACAGCAGTGTTGAAAACGAAAACGCTCAGGAAAGCGTTGCAGCAAAGTTCTTCAAGGAAAAAATCGGCGGCGAGATTATCACTCCCGCTCAGCTCGAAAAAATCGATGCCTCGAAACTCGACTGCATCTGGATTCATATCGACCGCGTGGAAATAACCAAGGGCTGGGAGAACCTGCCGCAGGTGTTCAACGACGATGCCGTGATTTCGGCTCTCAAGCAGTTTGTGGCCGAGGGCGGCAACCTGTACTTGAGCAAGTACGCCACCCAGCTGCTTGTTCCCCTCGAACGTATGGATGCTGCCTATGCTCCCGGCATAGTTACCGAGAACGGCAACGGCGGCGTAGGTACCGATGTCTGGACCGTGAACGCGCATCTCGGCTACTGGAAGGGCTACCTCGCTCCCGAGGAAGAACGCGACCTCACTCAGGTGTACGACCGTCGCAGCCACGATATCTATGACGGCCTTAGCACATGGCCCGCACACTGCGGACTCGGCTTCAGCGAGTTCGAAACCGAGAGCTTCCCGCTGCTGGGCACCGGCGACGGTACCGAAATGCACCGCGAAGACCATAACTGCATGTGGGACCTCAACTCCTATCAGTACACTGCAGAGGGCCGCAATACCGTGGAGCGCTTCGAAGCCCAGAACAATGCCACAGTACTCGGTACCTGGGGTCATGTTATAGACTTTGCGGTTGCCGGTATTGTGGATTTCGCTCCTGCCGCCGACGGCGAGGGCCGCATAGTGGCAAATGGTATGGCTGCCTTCGAGTGGGCTCCGCGCACCGGTATCAACAAGTTCCACGATAACCTCGAAAAGTTTACTTCAAACGTAATTGATTATCTCACCGACCCTCTCAACACCGGTGTAAGCGTAATCGAAGCCGAAACCGCGCTGCCGGTATATTACAACCTGCAGGGCATGCGTGTCGAGAATCCTTCCGCCGGCCTGTATATCAAGGTCGAGGGCAAGAAGGCTACCAAAGTAGTACTCTGATATCGTTACATACAATAAAAACAGGCGCCCTGTCGCAATCGACAGGGCGCCTGTTTATGCTATTTTGACTGTAGTGACGTTCTGACGTTTACCATCCTGGATTCTGGCTTAAGTTGCGGTTGCGGTCGAGCTCCACAAGCGGTATAGGCCATAGTTCGTGGCGGGGCTGGTAGGTGCGGGTGTACATCAGGTCGCCGAAAATATCGGTGGCGTCGTGTACCGACTGCTGCAACATGCCCCAGCGGCGCAGGTCCCAGTAGCGCTGACCTTCGCCGGCAAGTTCAAAGGCCCGTTCGCGGCGTATGCGCAGGGCCATTTGGTCTTTATCGTTCACTTTCAGCCATTCGGGTCCGCTGTTGAGGCCCGGCATGCCTACACGTGCGCGTACCTTATTAAGTTCGTTTATGGCTTCGGGCAATTGGCCGTTCTCATTGTAGGCTTCGGCCAGCATCAGCAGCACGTCGGCCAGACGTATCAGCGGAAATTCGTAAGGGGTGCGGTTGTATTCGCCCCAGTAGCCGTCGAGGTTGCCGGTGGGTATGAACTTGCGCCAGAAGTAAGAGTTCCAGCCCTCGGAGTTGCGTATGAACGCCATGGCTTCCATGGGGGCGCCTCCTTGTGTAGGGTCGGCCAGCACAAACTGTTTGTCCATGGGCTGGCTTCCTGCATCGGTGCCAAGATAATGCGAGTAGGGTGTGATTATGTTCAGACAAAGGCGAGGGTCGCGCAGACGGTAGGCGTCGGCCACACGGGTGGTATCGCACTGCAGGGTACTCGTTACGGTGGTACTTCCGTCATCTATTGCCACGCACATTAGCTTGCGGCGCTCGTCGGGTCCGGCTTGGTTGAATCCGGCGAAGACATCGTTCCAGTCGAACGGTGAGCCGTCGGTATTTTCGTACATATCGGCCAAGGTGGTCGACGGCACTATACTGTTGGAGGCTATAAGTCGCATGGTCGACTTGTTGCCGAAGTACGACACAATGTCGAGGGCATAGCCGGCAGTGTTGCCGTCAAGGCTCTGGACTGAAAAAATCATTTCGTTGCTGTGGCGTCCGTTATATAGCCGGAAAAGCTCGTTATAGTCGGAGTGGAGTTCGTAGCCGTAGTTGTTGTGCCGGTTATAGATAATCTCTTCAAAGTCGTCGATGGCTTCCTGCCAGCGTCCGTTGTAGAGGTAAACTTTGCCACGCAGGGCGTAAGCGGCTCCTTTGGTGGCGCGTCCGAGGTCGGCCTGTTCCCATGCCACAGGCAGCAGGGATATGGCTTCGCCGAGGTCATCGAGCACGTGTTGCAGCAGTTCGTCGTAGCTGCAGCGTGGAGAGTCGAGCGAGGCGAACTCCAGGTTGATATCGCAGCTTTCGTCGTAGTAAGGCACTCCTCCCCAGCAGTTGAGCATGCGGAAGTATGCCATGGCACGCAGGAATTTGGCTTCGCCTGTGACACGCTCAATGGTTTCGCTGCTCACGGGCATGCCCTTGACATTGCGTATCACTGTATTGGAGCGGTGTACCAGTTCGTAGAGGTACTGCCAGTGGTTGGCCACGCCGCCTGAGGCCGATGAGAATGACGTGCCGCGCGAGATGTCGGCCCACGGAGTAGTGCCGTCGGCCAGGTCGCTGCACATGTCGAATGTGAATTCAAGGCCGAAGCACCAGGGCGCTTTCATGGCTGCGTACATGCCTATGGCTGCCTGGCGAGCGTGTTCCTCGGTCTGCCAGAAAGTGGCGTCGCTGAGCTGGTCGCCGGGTGCGAAATCGAGTGTTTCGCAGGCGCTGAGCATAGTGGCTGTCAGCGCCAGGGCTATGGTATGGTGTAGTTTCATTTTGGTCAGAATGATATGTTGATGCCTACTGAATACTGGCGTATGGCGGGATAGCCCACGTTTGCTCCAATCTCTGGATCGAAGCCCGGAAACGAAGTGATGGTAAACAGATTGTCGATACTGGTGTATACACGCAGATTTTCAACGAAGAAGCGTCGGCTGACACTTTGCGGCACCGTGTAGCCGAGCTGTATGTTCTTGCAGCGGAAGTAGGCTGCGTTCTGTATGAATGCGTCGCTGGCTATATTGTTTTTGCCGTTGGCGTTGTTGCGGAGTATGGGGTAGATTGAGTTGTAGGGGTTCTCCGGAGTCCAGGCGTTGTCGGTTATGTCCTTGACCAGCGACTGGCCCATTACGGTTACGAAGCGGAATGCCTGATTGTTGTAATACACGCTGTGGTCGCCCACTCCCTGAAAGAGGGCGCTGAAGTCGATGCCGCGCCATGAGGCTCCAAGACTGATGCCGTAGGTGAGGCGCGGTGTGGTACCGTGGCCGATTTCCACACGGTCGTCAGCGTCGAGTTTCCCGTCGTGGTTGGCGTCGGCGAAGAGAAAGTCGCCCAGTTCGGGACGCTGGTAGGTGGCGAAGTAATCCGGGTTTGCGTCTACCAGACTCTGAACGTAGTCGAGGTCGGCCTGATCGCGGACTATGCGGTCGACGGTAATCACATACAGCTGGTCGATGGGGTGTCCTTCCTGGGTTTTGTACACACCGTTTATTGAAGCCACATCGCCCTGGAAGCGAGTAACCTTGTTGCTTACGAAGCCCATGTTGAAACCGGCGTGGTACGACACGCTGCCTATGCGGTCGGCCCACTGCAGGTCCACTTCAAGACCCTTGTTGCATACCTCGCCGGCATTTTGGTTGGGTACCGTGGAGGTGCCGTGCTCCAGAGGTGCAGGCAGCGATATGAGTATGCCTTTGGTGAGTTTGCGGTAGATATCGAACGAGGCGCTCAGTCGACTGTTGAACAGCGAGGCATCCAGGCCGATATTGGCCATACAGGTCTTTTCCCACGACAGATTGGGGTTCGACAGCACCGCCTGTGCAAAGCCTCCGGCTATACTGCCGTTGAGCACATATCCGGCGGTGGCGAAGAGCGAGCGGTACATATAGTAGCTGGTGGTGGCGTTGTTGCCGAGCGAGCCGTACGAGGCGCGCAGTTTCAGATTGTCGAGCCACGCCGAGCTGCCCTGCATGAACTTTTCGTGCGATATGCGCCAGGCTGCCGATACCGAGGGGAAGTAGCCCCAGCGGTGGCCCGGGGCGAACTTCGATGAACCGTCGGCCCTGAGGTTGGCTTCAAGCAGATATTTGTCGGCCCAGTTTAAGTTTATTCGTCCGAAATACGACCGCATCGACCACTCGGTGTAGTTGCCTGCTATGGGACCGTTGGTGGTGGCGGCATCGATTGAGGTCAGAGAGTCGTCGGTAAGGTCGTAACGCAGAAAACTTTCGTATTCGTTCTTATCGTATTCCTGACCGGCGCCAAGCAGTACGGTGGTGCTGAGGTCGGAAAGTTTAAAGGAGTATGATGCCGTGATGTCGCTGCTGCGGTAGTTGTCGGCGTAGTTGTAGCGGCGAATGTAGGTTCGCACCACCCCCTCGCGTATCAGCACCGGCCCGTCGGCAGTAAAGCGGTAGAGGTCGCGGTCGGTGAGGTGCTGTTCTACCCGGCGGTCCCAGTAATTGTATGAGAACGAGCCTTGTATGCTCAGCCCTTTCAGCGGCTGTAGCCGTGCATACAGTTTGGTTACTATGCGGCGGGTGCGGGTAGGGAACTCACTTTTGTAGAACCACTGACGGCGGTATGGGTTGAAATTGCTCACATTCTCTTCCTCGGGATTCTGTATGCCGCCGTACAGTCCTGTGGCGGGGTCGTATAGAGTCATGCCGGGTACGGTGTTGAAGGCTCCCGAACCGAAAATCACGTCGCCGCCTGCGGTGGCGTTTTCTGCCGATGGGTTATTGTTGTCGATATAGCCGAAGATGTCGGTGCCTACAGTCAGCCATGGTTTTATGGTCACGTCGAGGTTGCTGCGCAGCTGGTAGCGGCGGTAGTCGGTGTAGTAAATCATGCCGGGGTTGTCCACCAGACCGAGCGAAATGTTGTAGCGGGCGCGCTTGCCGCCGCCTGTTACCGACAGGTTGTGGTTCTGTACCACCGACGGGTTGCGGTATATATGGTCCTGCCAGTCGGTATTGGGGTATATGGTGGGATTTTGTCCAGCATCGTTGCGCCACTCGTCGATTTTACCTTGTGAGAATCGCGGAGCCTGTCCGTTGACTATGAGGGCTGCGTTCTGAATCTCCATGAAGTCGGCGTAATCGGTCACGAGGTTCATGCGTTTGGCTACAGTTTCGAACGATACATTGCCGCTGTAAGTCAGCCTCGGAGCCGCCTGCATGCCATGGCGTGTGGTAACCAAAATCACGCCGTTGGCTGCTCTGGAACCGTAGATGGCAGCCGAAGCGGCGTCTTTGAGTATCGATATGTTGTCGATGTCCTGCGGATTTATGTCGCTCAGGCTTATACCGGTCACGCCATCGACCACTACCAGGGGGGCCGAGTCGTTGAGTGTGCCCTGGCCGCGTACGGTTATTTTCCGGGACTCGTAGCCGGGTGTGTTGCCGCCGCTGTTGCTCACCGAAAGTCCCGGTGCCAGGCCCGCCAATGCATTCGCTACATTGGTAACGGGCCTGTCGGCGAGAGCCGCCGGGCTGATTGTCGAAACTGAGCCGGTAAGGTCGACTTTTCGCTGGGTTGCATAGCCAACCACAACTATGTCGTCAAGCTCTTCCACGCTACTATAAAGAACAACGCTATAGGATGATTTCCCCTTTACTATCTCAGTAACTGAGGGCTTCATACCAACATAATTAATTTCAAGACGGCTGCCCGCCGGAGCGTCGGCAATGTCGAAGCGGCCTTGAATGTCGGTGACGACTGCACCGGTATCAGAGCCCGCTACAGCTACTGTGGCACCGGCCACAGGGTCGCCGTTCTCGTCATATACCACACCGGAAACTCCCGGCAGGGAGTTCTCGGCGCGTACATGAAAATTCAGTGACAGCAGACTGGCGCCTAAAGCGGCGATTAAATATTTTTGTAGCATATCGGATGGTTTTGCACGCCAAAATTACAACGTTAAAACCAAATTATATGCAGTGTGTAAACGAACAACCGTTAATTGTCAATCAGTCTGTATTACCATGAAGTTGGTGGTACTCCAGAAGCGGTCCGGATTGGTTATTTCGAGCTTTTGGCTACCTTCGCCGGTTATAATATTGTACGAACCTTCGGGATGGTTTGTCAGCAGCTTGGCTTTGCGGCTGTGAAGTTCCACCGATTTCATGCTGCGTTTGTCGCCGCAAAGAAAGAAATCCCGGTCGAAGTCACCGTTCAGCAGCCGTGATTTCCTCAGGAAACCTGTTTCGAGTATGCGGTGCTGCTTGAGTTCGCTTTTTGAGGCTATGGTATAGTAGCAGATGTTGAGCTCATTTTCGAGTTCTATGGCGGTCTGTTCAGCTTGGTTACGGCTGAAACTGAGGGTATCGACTGCATTGTAAAGCGAGTCTACCGTTATGTTCAGCGAGCCTATATACTGCCGGGCCGAGTCGAGCTGCATTCGCAGGCGGTTTATCTCCTTGTTACGGCTGTCGATTTGTCGTCTTAACGCATTGATTGCGTCTTGCAGGTCGGAGCTGAACAGAGCCGACTCCTTCAGCTTGCTTTCGAGCAGGTCGAGTTTGGCGCGCCGTTTGGCCAGTGTGCGCCGTATGGCGGCGATATCGGCCATAATCTGTTCGGTCTGTTTGGGATTCCCGTCGTTTTCAGCCGGTGATGCCAGAATATTTTCCATGCGCCGGATGTCGTCCATATCGCCGGTAATGGCTGTAACCAGACGCATGAGTTCGTCGCGCTCCTCCACGGCAGTGGCAAGTTCGCGACGCGATGCCTCCATAAGGTCGGGTTGCGGCTGTACGTCCGCGCCTTGTCGGCAGGCGTGGACGAGCAGTAGCGACAGCATTACAAAAATAGATATAGTGGCTGACTTCATCGGCTCATGGAGTTTTTAAACAAGCTCTTATTGCAAATTTAACTAAAAAAAATGAATTTTCCGCCTTGTGTGCAAATAAACGACTTAAATGTGTCAATGAGTATTTTGCAGGAAAGGAAAACTTAGCTTAATTTTGCAGCCATGAAAACATCCGACACCAAGAACACCATGCTGCTCGATGCTCTGTTCGGTCTGCTGCTGATGCCCCTGATGATATTGCTGGGCCCGGCACACCGCTGGCTGCAGGAGTGGCCGCTGTTTTTTGTTCTGGTGTGCGTGTTTCTGTACGGCTGTTACTGGTATGTGCGGCGTGTCGATGTGCCTGGCCTGTTTATGCGGCGTCGTTATGGCCGCATCGCCGCGCTGATGTCTGCCCTCATATGCTGCAATTATGCGCTCAGTTTTTATCCGCTGCCGCAGATGGACTTTGTAACCCCATCCATGAGCGAGTACCAGACCAGCGTGCGCAACTATGGCGTAACGCTTAGTCTTTGGCTTATGTTCGTGGCGGTAATGGGCTTTGCACTTACAGTATCGTTTATTACCGAACTTTATAGGCAGACTTTGTTGCGAAAGGACCTGGAGAATCAGCGCGACAAGGCTGAACTGGCAATTTTCAAGGCACAGATTAGCCCGCACTTTCTGTTCAACACCCTCAACTCACTTTACAGCCTGGTAATAGGAACATCTCAGAAGGCCGAGGATGCATTCATAAAGTTCGCCGACCTGCTCAAGTACACCTATACAACCATAGAGAACGAGGAAGTGCCGATAGGCGGCGAAATCGAATATATACAGAATTATATCGACCTGCAGGCAATACGCCTCGACCGCCATACCCGCGTGGACTGGAGCTACGATATCGATGATCCGCGGCGCAGCGTGCCACCGATGATATTTCTGACATTGGTGGAGAACGCGTTCAAATACGGCTCGTCGACTACCGACGACTGCGATATAGTGCTGCGTATGAAGCTGAAATGCGGCATGCTGAGTTTCAGCACCCGCAACCGTATAATGAAGCATGGCGATACTTTCCGCTCCGAAGTGCCGGTGGGCATGGCCAACTGCCGCGCAAGGCTCGACGGGCTTTTTCCGGGCCGTAATACTCTGGAAACACGTGAGGTCGACGGCATGTTTGAACTTAATATGAAAATTCAACTCAACTGATATGAAACCGGCACTTATACGCTGTGTGGCGATTGACGACGAGCCTCTGGCTCTGGAGGTGATAGAGAAATTCTGTGCCCGCATGGGTGGTGTGGAAGTGACCACATTCACCGACCCCCGCGCTGCCATGGAATCCATGGCCGGGTGCGCGCCCGATATAGTTTTCCTCGACATAGAGATGGGCAATGTCAGCGGTCTGACAGTTGCCGCACAGTTGCCGGCTTCGGCCTGTGTGATATTTACCACAGCCTACCTGCATTACGCAGCCGAAGGCTTCAACCTCGATGCCGTCGACTATCTGCACAAGCCTTTTTCTTACAGCCGCTTCGAAACCGCTTTCGCCAAGGCCTTGCGCAGGGTAGAGTACAACCGAAGTACACCCCGGCAGCACAGCATCACCGTGAAGCAGGAGTACAGCAATGTTACCATTCCGCTCGACGACATTATCTACATCGAGGCCATGGAAGGCTATTCCAAGATATTCCGCAGCGAGGATCGCTGTGTGCTATCTCGGGTGATACTCAAAAAGTTGCAGGCTATGCTGTCGGAGCGCGACTTTGTGCGCATACACCGCAGCTACGTGGTGCCGCTGTCGAAGGTTCATTCTTATAACCGACAGGAACTTACCCTAAAGACTGGACGGGTGCTGCCCATCGGACGTCAGTATGCCGACGATGTCATGTCGGCTCTGGCCGGCAGGTAGACTTGCGGCCAAACACACGGTGCTGCACCAACAGCGCGGCGGCGAATACTGCCGTGCCGGTGATTATCCATGTTATGGGGTAGATTATAAGCAGGCCGTGGAAACTGTCGTCGATGCTGCGGAATACCGTTACCCAGCCCAGACGAAGCACACAGGTGCCGAACACGGTCAGAAGCATGGGTGTGAGCGAATAGCCCAACGCACGCATATAGGAACCTGAAATCTCATATGAACTCGCCAGACACTGGAACACCAGCACCGTATTGAAGCGTACCAGAGCGTAGTGCATCACCTCGGGCGACGATGAGAACAGGCTTATGCAGGCATGCCCCTGCCACGCTACCAGCAGATTGCTGGCACCGCACAGAACCACACTGTAGAGCATGCAGATACGCAGCACACTTTTGCAGCGGCCAAACTCGCCGGCGCCGTAGTTCTGGCCTGCGAAGGCTATGGTGGCGGCGCAGAAAGCCGATACTATATAGTAACAGTAGACCTCATAGGTTAGGGCCGCGGCAGACCCGGCGATGGCGTCAGAGCCGAAGCTGTTGATGGCCGACTGGATAAAGATGTTCGAAATAGAGAACACCATGCCCTGCAGCCCGGCGGGGATACCTATGCGCAGCATCTTGTTGAGGTCGGGACGCGACAGCCGCCAGCTGCGCGGTTTCAGCGATAATGTCACCGGCTGAGGTTCGCGGGTCAGGAAGTACACTATTATAGCCGCATTCACACCTGTAGATATGACTGTGGCCCAGGCCACACCCGATACACCCCAGCCGAATACGCCTGCGAATAGCCAGTCGAGGGCCAGGTTGCAGACGGTGCCGACGAGCAGAGCGTAGAATGGCAGACTGGTGTCGCCCACGCTGCGCATGATGGCCGAGCCGAAATTATACGTCATCATAAAGGGCATGCCGCAGAAGAAAATACTCAGATACTCTTCGGCCAGATCGATAACATCGGGCGGAGCACTCATGGCATCGAGTATGGGGCGGGCCAGTGTGGTGCCCAGAAACATGAGTATAAAGCCCGACAGCAGCGATATTATGACCACGGTGGACACCGAGCGCCGCACGGCATCGTGGTTCTTCTGGCCCAGATATGTGGCTATAACGGCATTCGCGCCTATGGCAATACCTAAAAACAGATTCACCAGTATGCTGATAATCGGACCGTTGCTGCCCACAGCGGCTATGGCCTGGGTAGTGGAGTAACGGCCTATCATGGCTACGTCGACGGCATTGAACGACTGCTGCAGTATGCCGCTGGCAATCAGAGGGATTGAAAAGGTCAGTATCTTGCCGGACAGGGGGCCATGCAGCATGTCGACCTGTCGTTTTTTGCTTTCGCCTGAACTCATATTTTTATTCTTTCTTACCAATTCGGCTGCAAAGTTACGAAAAAATCGTCTATTGTGTGTTCCCGGCAGTACTTTCGGTATTCTCCGGGGGAGTTGAATCATGTGGCTCTGCATTGCGTGGCAGCCGTCCATGGCGGCGCAGCGCCTCGGCTATAATCCATTGTATCTGCCCGTTGACCGAGCGGAATTCCTGCGCCGCCCAGCGCTCGACCAGCTCCATTGTGTGCGGGTCGAGCCTGAGCAGAAAATCTTTGCTTTGCTGTTTGGCCATGCGTTTACTGGTAGAGTGTGCCTGTGTTCAGTACCGGCTGGGCTGGTTCGTCGGCGCAGAGCACAACCAGCAGGTTGCTTACCATCGATGCCTTGCGTTCCTCGTCGAGGGTCACAATCTGTTCCTCGCTCAGCTGGTCGAGGGCCATCTTCACCATCGAAACAGCGCCTTCTACAATCTTCTCGCGAGCCGAAATAATGGCCGATGCCTGCTGGCGTCGAAGCATTACCGCTGCAATTTCCGGAGCATATGCAAGGTAGTTCAGGCGGGCTTCCACAACTTCGATACCGGCTATTGCCAGGCGCTCGTTGAGTTTTGCTTCGAGTTGCTCGTTGATTTCGTGGCCGTCGCTGCGCAGGGTTATCTCCTGATGCTTGCCATCTTCCTCATCGTATGCGTAGCGGCCTGTGACTTCGCGCAGTGCGGCGTCGCTCTGTATGCTTACAAAGGCATTCAGAGCTTTGGCTATTTTATCGCCGGTCGAAGCCGCCTGCAGGTTCTTGCCGTCGCTGCTCACCGATATGGCGGGCTCGTCGCCGGCATCGACATCGAATACGGCGCGGTAGGTGTCGCAGACTTTCCATACCAGCACCATGCCTATCATTACGGGGTTGCCTACCTTGTCGTTGACTTTTATGGGTGCGATATCCATGTTGCGTATACGCAGCGATACTTTTTTCTTGGTCATAAACGGGTTGACCCAGAAGTAGCCTGTTTCGCGGAATGTGCCGCGGTACTTGCCAAAGAAAATCATTACCCTTGCCTGGTTGGGCTGGAGCACAAAAAAGCCACAGCTCAGTATGAGCATAGTCAGGAAACCAAGGCCGGCGATGATGCCGGCAATCCAGTACAGACTGAAGGGCAGCAGTATGAACGAAGCTATAATTATAGCCGGAATCAGCAGTAGTACAAGCGCCAGCATGGCGAACCCGTTGCGGACTTTGCCGCTGTAGGGCATTTCGTTGTTATTGTTTTTCATAATGATATTATTTTGATATTACTATGCTACAAAGATAGTCAAAGGGTATTTATCCTGCAACTTATTAACAGATTTTAACTATACACTGTGGTGAAATATAGTAAAGTCGTCGCGCAATAAATTTGGTTGTATGAGATTTTATGCCTAACTTTGTAAATATCATTCTGCTGAATGTTATGTCTATATATTAGGTATAAATATCATTATGGTGACACTTACAAATAAGTCCTTGGCTACACCTGATGTAATCAGGAATCTCGGCATGAGGTTTCGTGATTACAGGTTGCGGTTGCACATGACCCGTAAGGAGGTTTCCGAAGCGGCAGCTATCGGCATGACCACGCTCTATAAGTTCGAGTCCGGGAATATGACCGACATTTCGTTCAGCACTCTACTGAGATTATTAAAGGCAATAGGGCTTGGAGAGAACTGGGATGCACTTTTGCCCGAATTACCCGAATCGCCTTATATGTATGACGACAATGAGAAAAAGTTGCAGCGAGTAAGACATGGTAAGTTATAGGTTATAGGTCAGAGTTATGAGTTATGAGTTATGAGGTTTTGCTTCATAAGTTGTCACTGTTTACTAAAATCTAAAGTTTATGAAAGACAGTATATTAAAAATTAAGAGTAAAGCTTTCGCGCTCAGGATAATCAAAATGTATAATTATCTTCGTGAGTATAAGAAAGAGTATGTAATATCTAAACAGATATTACGTAGTGGTGCAAGTATCGGAGCTAATATAGCTGAAGCTTATTATGCTCAGAGTGATGCTGATTTTATTGCAAAGTTATATATTTCTCGCAAGGAGGCGGGTGAAACAATCTATTGGATCGATCTTCTTAAAGATTCCTCATACATAGGAGAACAGGAAGCAAATTCTTTAGCCGGTGATTGCAATGAATTACTTAAAATGCTGACTTCCTCCATAAAGACAATGAAAAGCAAACATTCACCTCATAACTCATAACTAAAACCTATGACTTACATAAAGGTAAATCTATGGGGACAGGAAATCGGACGGCTCGTGTGGGATTCAAACACAAGACGGACATATTTTATATATAACCCCGGGCTGAAAGACAAGATTCCTGACATTGCTCCGCTACTTTCGCCTGCTAAGAATCGAAACATTCTTTTGCCTATATATGGAGATGACCGACCTATTTACCATGGGCTTCCTCCGTTCATCGCTGACTCGTTGCCGGACTCTTGGGGTAACACTTTGTTTGACAAGTGGGTAAAGGACAATAGAATACCGCGCAACAAAGTCACACCATTGTATAAACTGATGTTTATAGGCACACGTGGGATGGGCGCATTGGAATATGAGCCATACGCTGCCGACCTTGCCCACATTCGCTCAATCGACATCAAATCACTGTATGACATATCTCTGAAGGTTCTCGAAGACCGGGAAAACATAGTTCTGACCGCTAACGAGGAACTGACGTTGCAGGCATTGCTTGCCGTCGGCACATCTGCAGGCGGCCGTCAGATGAAGGCGATTATCGCCATTAACAATACAACCGGCGAAATTCGGTCCGGTCAGACCGATGTGCTTGAAGGTTACGAATATTATATCCTGAAGTTTGGTGACAAATCCATGCCAATCGCTGAAATCGAAACGGCGTATTATGAAATGGCTGTAGCAGCCGGAGTCGAGATGGAAGAATGTCGTCTATTGCCGATAGATGGTATCAACCATTTTCTCACCAAACGTTTCGACCGGAAGAACGGCAAGAAGATTCACGTTCAGACTTTGGCTGCCATAAACCCTGAGGCACGAAGCTACGAAGACCTCGTTGCGACCTGTCGCGAACTGTCAATTTCAGAGTCTGAGATTGAGCAGCTCTTCGCCCGGATGGTTTTCAATGTCATGGCCAACAATACTGATGACCACAACAAAAACTTCTCATTCCTACTTGAAGAGGACGGGAAATGGCGGATGTCGCCTTCATACGATACGACATTCATATTCAACACAAAAGGTACAGGCCCCAATATCGAACGTAGATTGAGCATTGGCGGAGAAATCAGTGAGATTTCTAAGACAGACCTATTGGATTTTGCTAAACAGCACGATATAAAGAATGCCAACTCAATCATAAACCGTGTAGCCGGAGCAATATCAAAATTCGGTGAACACGCCGAGCGGTGCCATATCACTCAACCATGGCGTGGCATAATCGAAAATACGCTGAACGACAATCTTATCGCGTTCGGCTATATCGCCAAAGACGATGATTCCGGAAAATCCTTGTGCGATATGCACGGAAGGAGGATTGCCAACTTTTCGGTTTCAGTCAATTCCAAAGGGCATTATGAAGTGGTTGCGATAATTGACGGAATACGTCATCGACGATTCGTCAGACCTAATATGAGCCTCTATTCCTACCTGATGAAACAAGACTTTTATAATCTTCATGCCGATGAGAAAATCCGACTGGCTGAAACCCTATTCCCTCCGGAATAAAAAGTAAAAAATAGCACACTAATACATATCGGATTATTACTGTCCGCTAAACCATAAAAAGGCGAGTGGATGTTGCTGAACACGGCCGTAGGAATGTGGTTTTGCAACATTTAGCCCCAGCTATTCTATAAACCGGTTGCTGTCAGCTATGTAGCCGTCGCAGGCGGTGATATGGTCAATCAGCCGGCCGAAGGTTAGGTTGCGGCGCAGCAGGGCGGCATTTCCTGTGATTATCATGTGTTCGCGGGCCCTGGTAAGCGCTACATTGAGTTTGCGGTCGATGATTACACCGTCTTCCTCGAACACGTGGTCGGTGAGGAACTGCAACTGATAATATTTCCGGATTGTAAAGCCATAGATTATATACTTTCGCTGGCTGCCCTGATAGCGCTCTACAGTGTCGATACTCAGGCCGGCGGCGTTGTCGATGCCCAAAGCAGCCAGTTCACCACGGATGGCCGCAATCTGGTTGCGGTATGGCACTATTACGCCTACAGTGTCGGCGGGGTCGAAAGAGCTGCCCTCGCGGGCTATGATTTCTTTGAGCAGCAGGGCAATCAGGCGTGCTTCGGCATGGTTCACCTTGTCGGCTACGGTAGTCGTGGCATCGGGCTTCACGTCGAAAAACAGCATGCGGTGCGATGCTATCAGACTGTCGGGCGACCGGTCATTGCACTGTGGCAGCGTGGCAGTCTGGTGTGGCAGCGGCACCTCGGTGAGCAGTCCGTTGTAGAAACTGGAGGCGGCGAAACTGGCAATGTCGTGGTGCATACGCCCTTGGCGGTTGAGCATGTAGCAGACCTCAGGGTCGTGGCGGTAGCGGCGTACAAGGCGCTCGAACAGCGACCGGCGGCAGTCGGTGAGTCCGATTTCATGCAGACATTCTTCTGTCACGGCAGACTCGGCGGCAGTCTGCTGTACAATGGCCGGCAGCTGTTTGTGGTCGCCGATAAGTACGAATTTGCGTATGCAGTCACGGCCATTTACCGAGGCCGAGAGGATGCCCAGCAACTGAGGTTCGAGAATCTGCGACGCCTCGTCGATTACTCCAAGCGAGAACTGCTTGAGCCGAAACAGTGCGATGTTGGCGTTCATGGCGGTAGTAGTGGCGACGAACACGCGGTGGCGCTCAATCTCGCTGATAAGCATAGCCGAATTGGCACACTCTCCGACTTTGTTCTGCAGCAGGCAGGGGCGGGCAGCTTCGGCGCAACCAAGTGTGCTGCCGAGGCGAATGAACTCAATGCCGCTTTCGAGCAGTTTGGTGCAGATTTCGTCAACGGCGCGGTTGGTATACGCCAGCAGCAGCACATTGCTGTCGGGTCGGGTGAGTTCTTCTTTCACGGTGGTGAGCATGCCGTAGGATGTCTTGCCGGTGCCCGGAGGCCCTATAATCAGATACAGGTCGCGGGCTGCCGCCACACGCAGGGCAAGGTCGTTGAAGGGGCCATAGTCGCCGTTGAGCTGAACATCGGGGCTTACTTCCGGATGCCTGCGCAGCAGCAACAGGTCGCGCCTGTCCCGGCCGGCCTTAAGAAAGGAGTGTATGCCGCGGTAGAGCGAGCTGTACGATGATTCGATGAAATCGTGTTCGATGGCCCAGAGGCAGCCGCGTCCGGCCTCGAAAGGCGCCGGACCCGACTGTGGGGCGCGCAGCCTCAGACTGATGTCGCCGGCAGCAATATCCTCAATTGTGCAGCGGAACACCATGTTGCGCCTGGCATCGGGTACTTCGCCGGCAAGGTAAGGATACAGAATCACAATGTCGCCGCGGCGGAAGTTGGCCATGTCGCAGGCCTCGTTGTCGGTGAAAGTCAGCCGCAACGATTCGATTTTACCCTTTTCCTTTTCCGGGAAATTATAGTCCAGTACCAGACCGGTGTATATGTTTCCGGCATCGAGTTTCTCTTCGAGCGAGTCGTGCCACGTCGAAGCGAAACCGCTGCCCTCCTTCTGTTTGTTTCCGATTTTCGACAGTATATGTTCGCGGGCCGTAAAGCGCATCAGGCGCATGAAATATTCCCGCTCCGGCTGTGGCGCGTTGCGAATGGGGTCGAGTATGTCGCAGAGAGCCGGACGGCTGTATCGAGTCCACAGGGTGCTTTCGCGCCCTTTCGTGCAGAGGTCATCGGCACTTATGGAGGCCAGCAGCCCAAAGCCCTCATCGGCAAAACGCAGGTCGTTGAACACAATGCCGTTGCGTACCTCCATGGCCTCTCTCAGCAACTTTGGCGCGAATCCCAGACGTAGCAGGCTGCGGCTGTACTTGGAGTACATCAGAAAGGCATGCAGTTCATCGTTGTTCTCGCGGTAGCGCTCTGCGAAATTATAGCGGATTATGGCCATATAAAGCAGCAGCTGCACATAGTGAGGTTCGCGGTGGCGCGGAATTTCAAAGCCGTTGTACGGAAAAGCGCCCTTGCCGGACTTCTGTTCGGCAAGAATTTTCATGTCGAGTTGCAGAAAGTCCATACGCCCTTGCAGACCAAGCATTTCGGAGAAGAAAGTCGGCTCCACCATAAGCCGGCTGCAATCGAAACTGCTCACCTCGCGGCGCATGCTTGTCAGTACGGCTTCGCGGATATTGCCAATTTGTCGTCTGGCCTCGTGGTGGAACTCCCTGCCCGGAGGCGTGGCAGCCAGCAGCAGGGCATTCCGGCGGAAAAAGCGCATGGCGCTGTCGGCATATGAATCGCACTCGTTGTGTATTACCTCGTCGAGCAGCTGGCCGGCGAAATTACCAAGGTTGATGGCATCGCCTGTCGGAGCCGGACTCAGACGCTTGATAATGTTTATTAGCGGTGATGTGGCGTAAGTTTCGAAACATGAGGCAATTGCCGACACATCGGTCAGCAGGTCCGGTTCATACACTATAAGTTCGGGATTGAGTACCCCTGCCTCGTCGCGCCTCGGCCGGATGATATTCAGCTGAGAGCCCGGTCGGAGCATAGGCCTGAGATAGCTGAAATCGGGCGAATCGCTATCTCCGTCGTGGCAGGCAAAGCGTATTTCGAGTAAATTTTCCGGAGCATCGGGCGACGAGCCGCGGATGCAGTCGTGGTGTATATCACATACTATCACCCGCAGGTATTCATTGGTAATGCGTCCACTGCTGCGAGGAGGCCTCGACTGAGGAAACACCAGTTTGATTTCCGCCGGCAGATTGCAGTCGAATATCAGGGCCACAAAGCGGGCCAGCGCCTCGAAATCGTAGTAAAAGAAACGGCGCATTTCGGCAGCGTCGAGCAGGCTCAACTTGGCAAAGCGGCTGCGGGCATCATTCACGGCCAGTCGCAGAGCCTTGTCGGCCGAAAATTTACGAAGCAGAAAATCGGTTTTGGCAAAAGGACCCGACAGCAGAATACTTGATTCGGCGGTTGCGTTGTTAATCAGCCTGTTGAACAGTTTGGCCATCATACGGTAGCCGTTACGTCGATCGTTGTCGCGGTCCGACACCACAGCCCCGAGCTGGCTGAAAAAATCAGCAGAGTTCTCTTGTTGATAAAATGCGCTTGTTTCCATAGCTAATGCAAAATTACAAAATTATTTCAATTCGTTATGCAAGATTTGGGGGCATACGGTCTTTTATATTAAGAAGCTTCGTGATAACAATGTCTACAAAGATAATTTAATAAATTCAATTAACCATCTTTTATCAATAAAAATGAATAAGAAATTCTTTTTCAGTGCAATGGCTGTGGTGACATTGCTTACATCGTGTCAGGTAACACGCCACGCCGCATTGCCTTTTGTGATTGAAGGAGAATGGAACATCACAGAGGTCAACGGGTCGGCTATTAACCCCGGTCCGTATATCGGTTTCAATACCCGCGAAAACCGTGTTTACGGAAATTCCGGCTGTAACAAAATTGCCGGTAGCTTTAATCTCAAAGGTAAGAAAGGGCATATAGAATTCGGCCCGATACTTTCAACCATGATGGCTTGCCCGGATATGGAGTCGGAACAACGTGTTTTACAGGCATTAAATTCAGTAGAATGCGTCAAAATTTCAGATAATGAACATCTGGCACTCTGCAACAATGACATGAAACCTCTTTTGCAAATGGAACGACGTTTCCATACAGTACCTCTTTCCGACATCAAAGGCAAATGGCGTATTGTTACCGCATTGGGCGAAAATATATCCGTTGCCGACCAGGTTCCATTCGTAAATTTTGATACGGACAACAGCCGCCTATCTGCTTTTGCCGGATGTAATCGCTTTTCAGGAGGTATCAAAAGTGGAGAAAAAAATACCATCGTCATTTCAAATGTAGCTTCAACCGGAATGGCTTGCCATGATATGACCGCAGAGCAGAATGTTCTTACGGCATTACAGCAGGTGGGAAGTTTTGGTATTTCGCAAAATGGAAATCTGTTGCTTTTCTCTGCCGGCGGAAATGTGGTTATGGAATTGATGCGTATAAATGAAGACTGAATACCGTGGGTGTTGCAGAACTATGGGACGCAGAGCTGCAACACCCTCTACTATTTTTTGAAAATAATATGGTATCCGATGCAAGATTTTACAGAATCCCGGATTTTCCAATATAGAACTAAAATACATAAACGATGAAAAAATTTAGATTGACCACTTTTGTCTTAGGAACTTTAATTCTGAGTAGTTCATTGTCGTCGTGTACAGATAATGACGACAATATGGCATTGTTGCAGCCAACAGCCTTGGTAACAGTGCGACCCACTGATAGCGGTGAATTTACCTTGCAGTTGGATAACACTACGGTTTTGTATCCGTCGAATATGAAAAGCTCACCCTTTGGAGATAAGGAAGTGAGAGCTTTGGTGAATTATACGGAAGAAGGACATTCCGGTGATGCCCGTAGCATACACATCAACTGGATTGACAGTATCCGGACAAAAAAGCCTGTTCCTGATCTTGGAATAGAAAACGATGACAGATATGGTAACGACGCTATAGAGATTGTGAAAGATTGGGTGACGATAGCGGAGGACGGATATTTGACATTACGCATCCGCACACAATGGGGCATTGCAAACCGTAAACATTATATTAATCTTCTGACCGATGTCAACCCCGATAATCCATACGAAGTTGAATTACGCCATGATGCAAATGGAGATATTGGCGGTACTATGGGGGATGCGCTAATAGCTTTCAACCTCAATGACCTGCCGGTAAAAGACGGACAGAATGTGAAATTGAAACTGAAATGGAAATCATTCAGTGGACCAAAATCCACAGAGTTCGATCTTTATTTACGTCCGCAGGAAAAAACCGGTTACACTGTAAATATAAGTAAAAACCGATTTGTGGAATAAGGTATTGTTCTCCAATCTCTTATGCTTGATTTGTAGGACGGCAGAGTTGTTTGGGAAATCAAAAACAACATAATATCGAAAAAGGCTAAACAAAATTATTTAAATTTGTAATCGCAATACAGTATTTATCATTGCAATAATTCTTTTGAAGTCTGTTCTGTCATAAGCCCTATGAGAAATCAAGTATGGAGTTAATGAATCAAAAGGAGATTGATAACGAGGAGCTGTTGATCAACCTTGTAAAGAAGGGTGATCAACAGGCAATGCGTATACTCTATTGCCGCCATATCCGGTATTTATCGGCCGTGTGTTCCAGATACATTTATGTAGAGAAGGATATCGAAGATGTATTGCAGGATGCTTTCTTAAAGATTTTAGCCTCAATAAAATCATTTGAATACAGAGGAGAAGGCTCATTGAAAGGCTGGATGACGAAAATAACGCTTAATGAAACGTTGAAATTCATAAAGAACAACAGCCGTCTGCAATTTGTGGAGCTGAAACCGGCGGAAATGGATAAAATTGATGAAGAACCAAACACGGAAGGAATTCCGCCTGCTGTTATACATTCAATGATACGTGAATTGCCGGATGGCTATCGGACAATCTTCAACTTGTACGTCATTGAAGGAAAAAGCCATAAGGAAATCGCGGTATTACTTGGTATCAAGGCGGATTCTTCGGCCTCTCAATTACACCGGGCCAAAGCTATGCTGGCAGAGAAAATCAAGAAATACAACATGCTTAATTCTATATCCAGATGCAAGAGGATTGGTTGAAAGACATACGCAACAAGATGTCGGATTACGAGGTCGACGAACCTTGTGACTTGTGGGATAACATCTGCCGGGCGAAACAGCAGGAACAGTTGTTGAAACCGGCCGGTGGCAGTAAAGTTGTCGCATTGTTGTGGACAAAACGTGTAGCGGCGGCTACGGCAATGATAGCGCTTATTTTCTCGGCAGGCTATTTGACAAAGGAGGATAAGGAGTCGCTTGCTGTTGCTTTACCGACAGCGGACGATAAGGGGCAATCCATGAACCTGTATTATGGATCGGATGAAAAACCGCTTGCTTCTGCAGGTCGCCCCCGTTTGGGAATATCGGCAAAAACGCAGTTGGCGGAAGCTGTTCCAATTCCAATTGTTCATACATCGCCTGAAGTTATGGCTGATACTATCATATCTGTAGCAGAAAAGACCGTTCCGGAAACGAGAGAATACGGATATGATGAAACGCGCGAAGCACAGCCATACAGACAACAGCAGTATGATAAGAGAAAGAGTCCGGCTAATACAAACAATTATATTGCTCATGCCGATATAGGTAAGAATATTTCCGGAAGATTTTCTTGTGAAATGTTCATGACCGGAGGTACAAGTTCTGTCTTTAACAGAAAATCCACCGGATGTGTCAGTGCTGTTGGTATTGGGCCGGATAACTCAAATTGGGAAGATAGTCCTTTGCTCGGAATTATTCTTTACAATGAAGGAAAAGAAGTCGAAACCGACATTAAGTATCGTTTGCCGATTCGTGCGGGAATTTCGTTAGCCTATAAAATCAATGAGCGGTTCAGCCTGGGTAGTGGTGTCACCTATACCAATCTGACATCTGATATTCGCGAAGGTAGCGACAGCCATTACTTCACGGGTGAACAAATTTTGCATTATGTAGGCATTCCGCTTAATGTAAGATACAATATAATATCGTGGAAGGGGCTTGATCTGTATGCATCCTCCGGGTTGCTCATAGAAAAATGCGTGTCGGGCAAACTAAAGAAACAATACTTTCTGAACAACACAGGAGAGAAAGAGGAAACACATAATCTAAACGAAAAGCCGTTGCAGTGGTCGGTAAATGCTTCTGCCGGACTACAGTATAATATTACGCACTCTATTGGCATTTATGCTGAACCGGGTGTCAGTTATTACTTCAATGACGGTACTTCCTTAAAAACAATATATAAAGACAAACCAATCAATTTTAATTTGAATCTCGGGTTAAGATTTACTTTTGGTAATAATTAGAGCTTGTTTAATATATTTCCGGAGTGTGTTTCACAATAGCCGCCGGCGGCTATTGTGAAACACACTCGTTACTAATTTAAATCCTTAGGTTCAGAATGTTACGGCTATGTAGCCTCGGAGGCTGAACGGTGTGCCGGGGGTGAAGCATATTTCGGTAACCGGCTCGGTGTCGCCCGGAATCATTGTTTCGGTTTCGAACTGGGCCTCTTTCCACTTGGTGTCGAAGAGGTTGTCGATGGCCATACCGAATGTGAATTTCTTCCAGGTGTATGCGGCGGTGAGGTCGACGATGCAGTATCCGTCGGCGGTGAGCGAGTAGTCTTCGTTGGCCGGACGGTTGCTTAGCCAGCGTGTTTTGGCGCTGGCGGCAAAGCCGTTGTGGTTCCATGTAAGGGCTGCCACAAGGGTGTTGACCGGGGCGAGGGGCACGTAGTTTTGGCCTTTGGGGTCGTCGATGCTGCGGGCGTGCGAGTAGGTGTAGTCGCACTGGAAGTAGAAGTTTTTGAGGAATTCGTATCGTACGCCAAGGTCAAGGCCAAGGCGGCGGGTGCGTCCGCCCGGTTCAACCACGGCTTCGTCGCCCACATACACCATCTCCTGATTGGAGTGCAGAAACCATCCCATGGCTGCGAATGTAAGGCTTTTGAGCGGTTTCCATTTGAAGCCGAAGTCCACACCCCAGCTCGACGGCAGGGTAGGGCGGTCTTTCTCTATCACTACCACACGGGCATCGTTGCTGTGGAAGCCTTTGCCGGCCTTGAGCAGCAGCTGCATGTTGCGGTTGGCATCCCAGGTGATGTTGAGTTTCGGCGATACGGTTGCCTGTGAGTTGTGAGGGTTGGTGAATTCTTCGGCAGTCTTGTCGATGTAGTCCATCTTGAACCAGTCGACGCGGACTCCGGGGTTCACCATCACGGGGCCGAAATTCATTTCGGCTCCTGCGTATGCCCAGAGCGACGATTCGCCTACATCGCCCAGCGAGTATGTGCCGATTTTGTTGCGGTCGACGGTATGGTAAAGCCAGAGGTCTTTAACCTGGTCGTAGCGGAATCCTGCGCCGGCGGTTGCTTTCCAGATGTTGTTACCTACATTGAATGTATGGGCATACTCCGAGTTTCCGCCTCCGAGCCAGCGGCGTTCATGCTGGTTGATTTCGTCGCCGTTCACGGGGTCGTGCAGAAAGAATGTGAAGTTGCTGAAGAGATTGAAGGTGTAGTAAGAGGCGTAGAGGCTGGTGCTGAAGGTGCCGTGTCCGTCGGCCACGTGCAGATGGTGCAGTGCCTGCACACTGGTGCGGGTGGTGCTGCCGCCTTCGCTGGGGTCGAGCGAGCCGAACCATCCGATCATGCCCTTGTCGACGGCGCGATCGGGAATCTGGCCCGATGCGTTCCAGCTGCTGTTGAAGTGCGATGCAATCAGCGAGAATTTGGCGTTTTCGCTCCATTTGGTGTATTTGGCCATGCCGTTGAAGCGCTTGAAATTCTGGTCGGCGTCGAAGAATCCGTCGTCGGTAAGGAACGATGATGTCACGTACAGGCTTTGCATGGGTTCGTCGATAAGCGATGCGGTGGCGCGGTAGCGCTGGTAGTTGTGCATGCCTATTTCTATGGCAGCTCCGGTACGCATGCGGTCGGCGGTTTTGAATTCGACATATCCGGCGTTTGCGAGGTCGCCTTTGGACACGTTGTATGGGCCTTTGTCGAAGTCTACTTCTTCTATGACCTCCGGCATCAGGAAGTGCAGGTCGGCATAGCCCTGGCCGTGGGCATGGCTGACCATGTTGACTGGCATGCCGTCGACGGCAATGTTGATGTCGGTGCCGTGGTCAAGGTCGAAGCCGCGCAGAAACAGTTGTTCGGCTTTGCCTCCGCCGGCGTGCTGGGCTATGAACAGACCGGGCACTATGCGCAGCACTTCCTGCGACGATTTTACAGGATTGACCTTGAGGTCGAGATTTACAGCTTCGTTGAGGTGCTGCACTTTTGGTGCGACGGTAACGAATTCCGGCAAAGTAAAGGTAGTGTCGGCAAGATTGGCCGGCTCGTGTGCCAGGGCGGTTGCTGTGACTGCAAGCGACAGCAGGGTAGCGGATTTTCTCATGTCGAGTAGTAAAGCAATTGAAACTAAGTTTAACTACATTTACAACATCGAAAGATTCAGAAAGTTCCCGCCGCCATGCTGTAATGTCACTGCTTTATTATACTCCGTTCACCTCAAAATATGTGTTAACGGTTGGCCGTGACGACGGTATCACCTGTGCCTGCTCTTGAGAAAGCAGTTTGCGAGCCATGCGCGCACAGGCATATCGTAGAGGCGTTCGCAGGCGTATGCCACGCCAAGGGTCAGCAGGAACACTGCCACTCCATTGAAGATGTGTACCGACTGAGGCATGTCGGGGTGCTTGTAGGTCCAGTCGAAGAGTATGTAGATGAGCGGATAGTGGGTAATGTACAGCGGATAGGATATACGGCCCAGACTCTGGCAGAGCGAGGTGGTGCGCCGACCCATGTCGTTGCTGCCGGCTCCTATCATAAGGACTGCCGGAAATACCAGAAGCACGCACAGCAGTTCGTACAGGCCGTTCGGCCAGTGGTAGTCGGAAAGGCCTACACGCGGCATCAGCATCACGGCGGCTATAATCAGCGAACTCAGCAGGAAGGCTCCGCGAACTTTTATGCGCATGCCAAGGCGGTACACAAGCAGACCGGCGAAGAACGGATACAGCAGGCGGGTAAAGCCCACATAGAGCTGTGTGGGCGCAAGCGACCAGCCGCCGATAAGAGTAAAGCGTTCGGCGCTGCGTTCGGTCAGGATGCCGAATGTGTCGATATTGAATGTGATATCAACCGACAGGCAGGCGGCCAGTGCCACGAATACTCCCAGCAGCCACAGCGGAAAACGCCGTATGAACAGAGCATACAGCAGGTTGGCTAAGTATTCGAACGCCAGCGACCACTGCGGGCCGTTGAGCGAGTAGCCTTCGTTCCAGCCTCGGATGTCGAGTGCCTTGGTGGTAGGTATCATCAGGCAGGCGAGCAGCCATATCAGCAGCAGGGTACCCACTGAGGTAGACTCGATGTGTGCCAGCCCGAAGTAGTAGGCCAGCATGCCCAGTGTGGCGCCCATGAGCACCATGGGCTGCAGACGGATAAGACGCCGCTTTACAAAGCCTTTGAAGTTGAGTCCGCGGCCCCAGCGGTCGTCGTAGGCATAGCCAAGCACAAAGCCCGAGAGCGCGAAGAAGAAGTCAACCGCCAGGTATCCGTGGTTGATAATCTGCAGGGCCGGGCCTCCGGAGTGAATTTCGAAAATATGAAAGGCTACTACAATGAGGGCTGCGACGCCGCGCAGACCATCAAGAATTTCAAAGCGTGGTTTGGTTGATAATGATGGTTTAAGGCTTGTCATAGAGATTGTTGTTGAACAAGTTATGATTCACAATCGTGCCAGTAGTATTGACACATAGGCAATATATACGGAGGAGAGCAGGGCGCCCTCGATGCGGGTGATTGTGCGCTCCTTGAAAAGCCAGCCGAAGAGGTAGAAGAGTATTGAGGCGGTAAGCAGTGTCAGCAGGTCGAAATTACCTATGGAGCCGAAGGGCAGCGGGCTTATGGTTGCCGATACTCCCAGTACCATGAGTACATTGAATATATTGCTGCCTATTACGTTGCCTACCGCCAGCCCGGCACGCCCTTTGGTGGCAGCCACTACCGATGTGGCCAGTTCGGGCAGCGAAGTGCCCACAGCCACAATGGTGAGGCCTATCACGGCCTCGCTGACGCCCAGGCCGGCGGCAATGCCTGATGCACCGTCGACGAAGCGGTCGCCGCCCCATATCAGGGCCGCAAGTCCAAGTACCATATATAAGGCCGATTTCCATACCGGCATCGGCGCGGAGTCCGGGCGCGGCTCGGCCGAGCCGCTTTGGCTGAGGTCGGGCTGCTTGGCGCTGGCGAAAGTATAGCGCATGAAAAGCAGGAAGAATATCAGCAGGAATATACCCGACACACGCGATACCTCGTTGACTCCTCCGCCATCTATACTGCCGCTGTTGCCCAACACAAGCAGCACTGCCGACGACAGAATCACCATAGGAATCTCGAGCGACATAACGCTGCGTGTAACAGTAATGGGGCGTACCATGGCAGTGACGCCGATAATCACAAGTATGTTCATTATGTTGCTGCCCACCACGTTGCCTATGGCCAGCTGGGAGTTGCCGTTGATGGCTGATACCACCGATATTACCAATTCGGGTGCCGAGGTGCCGAACGCCACCACGGTAAGACCTACAACCAGTTCGCTTATGCCCATGCGCTTGGCAATTGCCGAGGCGCCGTCGGTGAGCGCGTTGGCGCCGGCAAGTATAAGTACAAGGCCCGCTACGAGCCATACTATATCCATTATCATAACTGCGATGAATTTGATTTTTTACATCTTTAACGCAACGTATGGCCCTTTTGTTGTGTTTCATTTGTACCTTTGTAAATTACTAACCACAAACTCACTGCACTATGATATACAGAAGATGCGGACACAGTGGCATCGAACTGCCTGTAATTTCGCTTGGTTTATGGCATAACTTCGGCGATGTCGACGACTTTGGCACCGCCCGCGACATGTTGCTGACCGCTTTTGAAAGCGGCGTTTGCCATTTCGATCTCGCCAACAACTACGGACCCTCGCCCGGAAGCGCCGAGATTACTTTCGGCAAGGTGCTGAAATCGGACCTTGCAGCGCATCGCGACGAAATGTTCATATCATCCAAGGCCGGACACGAGATGTGGCCGGGCGTGTACGGCGGCAACTCGTCGCGCAAAAATCTTATGGCATCGTGCGATGCCAGTCTGCGCCGTACCGGCCTGGAGTATTTCGATGTGTTCTACAGCCACCGTTACGACGGTGTTACTCCGGTAGAGGAAACCATGCAGGCCCTGATAGATATAGTGCGCGGCGGCAAGGCGCTTTATGCCGGAATATCAAAGTATCCGCCCGAACTTCAGGAGTACGCCTGCCGCATACTGGCCGAGGCGAAAGTTCCATGCCTGCTCAGCCAGTACCGCTATTCGATGTTCGACCGCGTGGCAGCCGCCGACAACTTCGGTATCGCTGCAGAAGCCGGAAGCGGCATCATTGTTTTCTCGCCTCTGGCACAGGGTTTGCTCACCGACAAGTATCTCGACGGAGTTCCGGCCGATAGCCGTGCGGCAAAGTCGACGGGGTATCTGAAACTGTCGCAGGTGAGTTCCGACAAAGTAGCCAAGGCGCGACGCCTCAACGAACTTGCCTCGAGGCGCGGGCAGTCGCTGGCGCAGATGGCCCTGGCCTGGATTCTCGCCGACAGCCGCGTGACTTCAATAATCGTAGGCGCTTCGTCGGTAAAGCAGCTCACAAACAACCTCGCCACTCTCGACAGCAAGCTCGATTTCAGTTCCGAAGAACTTAACGAAATTGAAGCCATCCTAAGCTGAATAAAAGCAACCTGCACATAGTCAAGCCTATGATAGAACTTACTTATATAGCACGACCGCTCATCGGCGCCGTAATCGGCTACATTACCAACGATATTGCCATACGCATGCTATTCAGGCCGCGACGGGCAAAATACATATTCGGCTTCCGACTGCCGTTTACTCCCGGGCTGATACCCAAGGAGAAAGCCCGCATCGCGGCCTCGATAGGCGAAGCTATAAGCAAAAATCTGATGAACCGAGAGGTGCTGGAAAAAACTCTGCTCTCCGACGACATCACCGGCAAGCTTGCCACTGCCTTCGATGACTTTGTGGCCGGACAGAAAGCCAATACCGAGCCGGTAGGGCAGTTGCTGGCACGGTATCTGGCGCCTGCCGACCCCGAGGCGCTGCGCTCCGACATTGTCGGCGGCCTTGCCGACCGCATTCATCGCGCAATGGTCGCCGCCGACCTCGGGCCGGGAATCGCCTCCATAGCCATCGGGCATGTAGCAGACAAACTGCGCGGAGGCGTGCCGGGAATACTCGGTGCCGACAAACTTGTGACCCTGCTTATGGGGCCGATTGAAAAACTGCTGGCAAAACACATAAGCGAGATGGTGGAGGACAACTCACGGCAGATGGCCGCCTCGCTTATCGACGAGCAGACAGCCGCTTTTATGGAGATGCCCGTGAACAGACTCGTCGACAGACATCCCGGGCAGATTGCCTTTGTGCGCGGCTGGTTGCTGTCGGCCTATCGCCGCGCTGTGGCCGAGCAACTGCCAAAAGCCATAGAAACCGTGAACATAAGCAATATGATAGAGCAGCGAATCAACGAAATGGACGTGCGCCAGACCGAGCAGCTGATACTGCAGGTGATGCGCAAGGAACTCAAAGCAATCGTATGGCTCGGAGCCTTGTTGGGCTTCATTATGGGCTGCGTGAACCTGCTGTTTTGACAGCCCGATTCAAAAGAATTGTTAAAGGGGGTATATATTATGGAAAAATTTCCTTAATTATGCTGTAAAGCATGTTTTTCAAGGATGTCCGGCGGAGAAATAATTTGTAACTTCGCGAACGATTTCGGACGGGCAAATCCGGAGTCCTGTTCCAACAGTCTACTTCATCACTCTAACAACATCCTTACCTTGGTACCTGCCCTTTTAATTATCTTCGTTTTGGGCTATCTGATGATAGCATCGGAGCATGTACTGCACATTAACAAGGCAGTATTCGCTTTGATTATGTGCGGCCTGTTGTGGGCCGTCTATGCCGTCAATGGCCATGACCCGAATCTATCGACCGACATGGTCGAGGCCCTCGGCGACACCTGTGAGATTGTAGTATTCCTAATCGGGGCCATGACCATAGTGGAACTGATTGACCGCTACGGAGGCTTCCACATAATAGTAGAGAACCTGCATGCCTCGAACAAGCGGAAACTCATGTGGGTGCTGGCCTTTGTGGCCTTCTTCCTGTCGAGCGTGCTCGACAACATGACCACCACCATAATTATGGTGATGATGCTGCGCCGACTGCTCAGCGATCAGAAGGAACGTTGGATTTTCGCCTGCGTTATCGTGCTGGCAGCCAATGCCGGCGGTGCGTGGTCGCCCATAGGCGACATCACCACCATAATGCTGTGGATGAAGAACTATGTATCGTCGGTCGACCTGATTGTCAATCTGTTGCTGCCTTCAATAGTATCGGTAATAGTACCGGTGTCCATAGCCAGCCACATGGTTCCGGCCACACCTGTCGAGCCCCTCAACGACCACGATACCCGCGTGGGCTACCAGCTGTCGGAGCATCACAAAGGCCTGTCGATATTCATACTTATATGCGGAGTGGCAGGTCTGCTTTTCGTGCCGGTCTTCAAGGCCACTACCCATCTGGCACCTTATATGGGCATACTGCTGTCGCTGGGCGTGCTATGGCTGATTACCGAAATTCTGGTGCGCTATTACAAACTCGACGGCAAAATGGAAGGACGTGTAAGCCAGGTGGTGAAAAACATCGATATGAGCACCATACTCTTCTTTTTGGGCATTCTTATGGCTGTGGCCGCACTAAGTCAGGCCGGCATACTTAGCTCACTGGCTGTATGGCTCAACGAAACATTCCACGATGTCTACATCATCAACATGATAATAGGTGTGCTTTCGTCGATAGTCGACAATGTACCACTGGTAGCCGCATGTATGAACATGTATCCTGTGGCCACCGACGCCATGATAGCCGCTTCGGTCGATCCGGCCTACACCATGATGTTTGTCGAGGACGGTCTGTTCTGGCATCTGCTCACATTCTGTGCCGGAGTAGGCGGCAGCCTGCTTATAATTGGCAGTGCGGCAGGTGTAGTGGCCATGGGCATCGAAAAAATCCAGTTTATGTGGTATGTCAAACGCATCACCTGGCTGGCATTCATAGGCTACCTCAGCGGCATAGCCGTGATATGGCTCGAAAGTCTGATTCTTAATTTTTGAATACGTGCATCAAACCGCAACTTCTTTTCAAGTTATATGCTTTCATTAGGCGACGGAGTTAGGCCGGAGATTATGTTCCGGCCTGCTCTGAAGCCACTATCCGGACTTCTGTAACCATTAAAAGTATGAACTTAAGCCAGCTTAGACTGATAACCTTTTCGCCTACCGCAACCTCGCGGAAAGTAGGCGAGGCAATTGCCGCCGGAACGGCTGTTCAGGCCGTCGAAATTACTGATTTGACACTGGACAGCAGCCCTCTGCCGGAAATACCGGCCGATACGCTCACTATCGTGGCAGTGCCGGTATATGCCGGACATGTGGCTCCGTTGGCAATGCAGCGTCTGGCGGAACTGCGCTCCAATGGTGCGCCCGCCGTGCCCGTGGTGGTTTACGGAAACCGTGATTACGAAAAAGCATTGACCGAATTGAGCGGCTTTCTTACAGAGCGAGGCTTCAGGCTTATAGCAGCCGCCACATTCATAGGCGAACATTCATACAGCACCGCCGAAAAACCCATAGCAGCCGGACGCCCCGATGCCGCTGATCTGGCACTGGCGCGCATTTTTGGCGAATCAATACGTAAGAAAATCGAGGCCGCTGAGGATATCGCCGGGCTTGACAGCGTGGATGTGGCCCGTATACCGCGTCCGCGCCGGCCATTGATTCCGCAGCTGCGCTTTGTGTATAATGTAATAAAGTTGCGTAAGAGTAGGGTGGCGAAGCCACGTACTCCTGAAGTTGATGCGCAGCTATGCACACATTGCGGTTATTGTGTCTCAATATGCCCCTCAGGCGCCATAGCGAAAGGCAACGAATGTAGCAGCGACAGTAAAAAGTGCATCAGGTGTTGCGCCTGCGTAAAGCAATGTCCGCGCCATGCACGGACATTCAACACTCCGTTTGCCGCCATCCTTTTCGATTGCTTCAAACGACGCAAAGAGCCGCAGAGCATACTCTGATTATCAGAATATCAGATTATTTCGTTGTCGTACTTCATTCTGCGGCGGAGTACGGTGCAGAAAATCATCCGGATGTCCTTGATAAAGGAATAGTTGTGAAGATAATAGAGGTTGATTCGGACTTTGTCGGGAAATATCACCTCGTCGTTGAATTTCTGCGGGTCGGACTGCCCGGCTAATATATCTTCCTCATCGCGGTACTTGAGCGATGCCGGTCCGGTGATTCCCGGGCGTAATTTCAAGATGTCCCGGTCTTTACCTCTCAGCCGGTCGGCATATCCGGGCACGTCGGGTCGTGGACCTACAAAGCTCATGTCGCCTATGAGGACATTCCATAGCTCCGGCAGTTCGTCGAGTTTGTAGTGGCGCAGCTTTGCTCCGAGCGGAGTTATGCGGCTTTCGCCTGCCACTGATACCGACGAGCCGCCGTGTCCGACGGTCATGGACCGGAATTTATACATGGTAAACAGCCGGCCACCGAGGCCTACACGCTTCTGCCTGAAAATAACCGGTCCTCCGGGCATTTTCACTTTTATAAGAATAGCCACTACAAGCAGCACCGGCCATAGGAGCAATAATCCAGTCAGCGACATCAGCCGGTCGAAAATGTATTTGGGAATCATTTCAGGGATTTAGTTTTCCGTTTTTAAGCAGTTTTGACAGGTAGTATGCCATTTCGCCGAGGATGGCTTTTTTGTCGTCGGCACGGAAATCGTCGAAGGCGTCGAAGCCTGAGAATTTTGCGACTTTACGCATTTCTTCTTTCCTGATGTTAAAAGACAGCAGGCGCCCGACCAATGTTATCACGTCGCCGAGAATCCATTTTGTGGATGTTCCGACCTTTATGTCGGCTTTGGTGCATTCGCCGCCTGTAGCCAGTGTGTAAAGCATATATGGTATGTCGAAGCCTGCCGCAACCGGGGTGGCGAGGCCTCCGGTGAAGCGGGCGTTCATTTCAATAAATCCTATGCGTCCGCTGTCTTTGTCGTAACGGAAGTCCAGGCCGCATACTCCATTGTAATCGACCGAGTCAAGAAACCTGCGGGCATATTCGACAATTCCGGGCATGGATATTATTTCGCGCTGGGTGGTTGTGCCTCCGCCGTCAGTCTTGGTCACGAGGGCTCGGTAGACTGTCGCCTGGAAAAAGTCGCCCCAGCGAAGGCAGTCCACACATACGTCGTTGCCTTTGAGCCACTCTTCTATCAGAATTTCCTTGCCGCGGTACCGTGCGTCGAGTTCCGACAGTTCGTGGTCATTCTTTGGAAAGAACACCCCTTTTGCCGAATTGCCTGTGACGGTCTTGAATACAACCGGAAAATCCTGCACTTGGCCGATATTTGCATAAGTCGCCGGCACGGGCACACCGGCCTTGGCGGCGAGTTCGGTGGCGATTCTTTTATTGGACAGGCGGCAGAGTTTTTCTTCCGATTCAATCGGGATAATCAAATCCTTGGGGAAGCGATGCCGGTGACGTGCGATAATAATGCCCTCGTCGTGTGTCGGCATAAGGACGCGCGGACGCAATTCGGCGATTTTCTGCAGAAGAGTTTCGATAAACTCTTCTTCGTGCGTGAACGGATCGGGATATACAAAACTTCCCGCGCAGAATCGCGACATGCTGCAGATGTTATGTCGCGAGGTATCTGCCGCCCATACTTTCAGGCCTTTGTCGGAAAGACTGCGCAGGATATTGTAGCCGACGCGATTCCAGCAATAGGTAACTATGACATCGCAG
>CAJUHX010000013.1 GCA_910586455.1 uncultured Muribaculaceae bacterium
GTATAGCGGACATCGATTGTTGAGGTATAGAGCGGCGACAGGTTGCCTTCGGTTTCGGCACGGTCGTTGAAATAGTGCATCAGCACGAAGGTTGCGGGATTCCACTTTGGCACCACCACCTTGTAGTAAGGCGAGCCGTCGGGGTTTTTCTTGGCCTGCATTTCGGCCAGCCACTGGTTATTGGCCTCTCGCCAGTCCTGATATTGGCTCCAGGTGTCCCGGTCGTCGTCGTTGTTACAGCTGAACATCGCAGCCGCGAAGGCTGCGATGCCAAGCATTATAAGGATTTTCTTCATGTTATGAAAGCTTGCGCAGCAGGCTGTTGAGGCTCACGCTGTCGTGGATAATCTTATGGAGGTCGGCTATGGCCACACGGGTCTGCTGCATAGAGTCGCGTTCGCGCAGAGTCACGGTGTTGTCTTCGAGGGTCTGGTGGTCAACGGTTATGCAGTAGGGAGTGCCTATTGCGTCCTGACGGCGGTAGCGTTTGCCGATAGAGTCTTTTTCTTCGTAGTGTGTGGCGAAGTCGAACTTGAGTTCGTTTACGATTTCGCGAGCCTTTTCGGGCAGTCCGTCCTTGCGTACCAGCGGCATCACGGCGCATTTAACCGGAGCCAGAGGTGCGGGCAGGTGGAGTACCACGCGGGTGTCGCCGCCTTCGAGGGCCTGTTCCTCGTAGCTCGAGCAGAGTACGCTCAGGAACATGCGGTCTACACCAATCGATGTTTCAATAACATACGGGGTGTAGCTTTGGTTGAGTTCGGGGTCGAAATACTGTATTTTCTTGCCTGAGAATTTCTCGTGCTGGCTGAGGTCGAAGTTTGTACGCGAGTGTATGCCTTCCACTTCCTTGAATCCGAAGGGCATCTGGAATTCGATGTCAGTGGCTGCGTTGGCGTAGTGAGCCAGCTTTTCGTGGTCGTGGTAGCGGTACTTTTCGTCGCCCAGGCCCAGCGCCTTGTGCCAGCGCAGGCGCCATTCTTTCCACTGTTGGAACCACTGGAGTTCCTCGCCGGGGCGTACAAAGAACTGCATTTCCATCTGTTCGAACTCGCGCATGCGGAATATGAACTGACGGGCGACGATTTCGTTGCGGAAAGCCTTGCCTATCTGAGCGATGCCGAAAGGTATGCGCATGCGGCCTGTCTTCTGCACGTTGAGGTAGTTCACGAATATGCCCTGTGCGGTTTCAGGACGCAGATACACGGTCATGGCGCCGTCGGCTGTGGAGCCCATCTCGGTTTTGAACATAAGGTTGAACTGGCGAACCTCGGTCCAGTTGCGTGTGCCCGAGAGGGGGCATACGATTTCTTCGTCGAGTATAATCTGGCGCAGGCCGTCGAGGTCGTTGTCGTTCATTGCAGTGGCGAAGCGCTCGTGGAGGGCGTCGCGTTTGGCTATATGTTCAAGTACCCGTGGGTTGGTCTGGCGGTAGAGAGCTTCGTCGAATGACTCGCCAAAGCGTTTCTTCGCCTTTGCCACCTCTTTTTCGATTTTATCGTCGTACTTTGCAATCTGCTCCTCGATAAGCACATCGGCGCGATAGCGCTTCTTGGAGTCGCGGTTGTCAATCAGGGGGTCGTTGAAAGCGTCGACGTGGCCCGAAGCCTTCCATATGGTGGGGTGCATGAATATGGCGGAGTCAATGCCCACGATGTTGTCGTGCAGCAGGGTCATCGAGTCCCACCAGTAGCGTTTGATGTTGTTTTTGAGTTCGACGCCGTTCTGGCCGTAGTCGTACACGGCCGACAGGCCGTCGTAGATTTCGGAAGATTGGAAGACAAAACCGTATTCCTTGGCGTGTGAAACGATTTTCTTAAACACGTCGTCTTGTTGAGCCATTGCTTTAAATATTTAGTTTTTGAATGTGATTTCAGTTCGAACCACAAAATTACGAAAAAATCGGCATATACAGCCGATTTTAACATTAATATGCAAATGATTCAGCGGCGGTGAAGCCATGCAAACAGGCAACCCACAAACAGCGAGCCGCCCACGATGTTGCCCAGTGTGGCCGGAATGAGGTTGTCGACAAACATCTGCCATATGCCTACCTCGGCTCCGTAGAATATTCCGGCCGGGATATAGAACATGTTGGCTATGGAGTGTTCGTAGCCTATTGCCACAAATGCCATCACCGGCATAATGCATCCGGCCATTTTCTCCAGCAGGTTATGGCCCGACATGGCCAGCCATATAGCCAGGCACACGCACCAGTTGGCGCCTATGCCTTTGGCAAATACCGTAATCCATGGCATCGAAACCTTGGCCACGGCTATTGATGTAATGGCCCGGCGGTATTGCTCCGGCTCGAAGATGCCGGTGAGCCACACCAGCAGCCACACAACCGTGAGGGCGCCCGCAAAGTTGCCCAGCCACACCAGCGCCCAGTTCTTCAGCACAGGCCCGAAGCCGTGGTGCCCGCGCATGTACGAGGGTATGAGCATGGCGTTGTTGCCCGTGAAAAGCTCGGCGCCCAGTATCACCACCAGAATCAGCCCCAGCGGGAAAGTAAGACCGCTGAGCAGACGCTGTACCGCCGGATAGTCCGTGGATACATCGCAGAGCCCCCAGCCCGCTATTACGGAGAAAGTGCCTCCGAGAGCTATGTATGCTCCTGCCAGCATACTGAGTATGGATAGCCGGCCAAGGTGATTCTCGCTTAGCCCGCATTTGGTGGCTCCGGATTTTTCCGCCAGTTCGGTTATCTCGATTGGAGTTTTGATTTTCATGCTGCAAAATTAATGAATTTTTCGATTTCAACCTCAATCATTATTTGTAACTTTGCACTCGGTTTCATTTAATATTACAAAATTCACATTAAACTATAGAATAATAATGGCAAACTGGTTTGAATGTAAAGTACGCTACGATAAACTTCAGGAAAACGGCTCGATAAAGAAAGTATCGGAGCCTTATCTGGTGGATGCGCTGTCGTTCACCGAGGCTGAAGCCCGCATAATCGAAGAGCAGACTCCCTATATATCCGGCGACTTTTCGGTGTCGGCGGTAAAACGTACAAAAATCGCCGAAATTTTCTGGAACGAAGAAGGCGACAAGTGGTATCTGGTTAAGTGCGCCTTTATAACCATCGACGAGAAAACCGCTGTTGAAAAGCGCTCTACCAGCCTCTTCCTGGTGCAGGCAAGCAATCTGGCCGAGGCCCTCGACGTATTCAACGAAGGCATGAAGGGCACTATGGCCGATTACGATGTCACCGCCATCAACGAAACACCCATCATGGATGTGTACAAGGTAAAACTTGCAGGCGAAAAAAGCGAATAATGACCATGATAGCCCGAAATCTCAGCGCTGTGCTGAATACCCTGCCCGAGGGTGTGCAGCTGGTGGCTGTGTCGAAATTTCATCCGATAGAGGCGCTGCAGCAGGCATACGATGCCGGCCAGCGCCTTTTCGGTGAGAGTCGTGTGCAGGAACTGACCGAAAAACGCCGGCATCTTCCGGCCGACATTTGCTGGCACTTCATCGGCCATCTGCAGACAAACAAGGTGCGTCAGCTGATAGGCAAAGTCGACATGATTGAGTCGGTCGACTCCGACCGTCTGCTGCGTCTGATCGACAAAGAATCGGCTGCAGCCGGAGTCGTGACCGCTGTGCTTTTGCAAGTGCATGTGGCCGCAGAGGAAACCAAGTTCGGGTTCCTGCCCGGCGAACTGTCGGAGTGGTTTCGCTCCGGCGGTTATACAACACTGAAAGCCACGCATATATGCGGCCTGATGGCCATGGCCTCGAACACCGGCGACGATGAGCGTGTGCGTGCCGATTTTCATGCCGTTGCCGAACTTATGGCGCGTATCAAGGCCGAAAATCCCGACCTGCGCGGCTTCGATATTCTCAGCATGGGTATGAGCCACGACTATCCGATAGCCATAGCCGAGGGCGCCACACATGTGCGTGTAGGCAGCGCCATTTTCGGCGAAAGAAAATATTGAATCCATAATTTGGCAGTTTGCCAAAAAAATATTAACTTTACGAGTCAAAAACAAGCATACCGAAACAAAACGTTTCATGCTAAATTACAAACCTAAATATATTACCTTCATTTAAGAACCATGAGTCATTCAAAGACCAATGCTCGTCAGGGCAGCTTCGCTCTGCCTATCGCAATCATGTTCGCCCTGTTCTTTATGATAGCCTTCGTAACAGGCTACCAGAACCCTTTGGGCGATGTAATCAAACAAATGTCGGCCGGCAACGCCGTAATGTCGCAGTTAGGTACTTTCTGTAACTTTATCGCCTACGCTATAATGGGTTATCCGGCAGGCAAGGTTCTGCAGAACAAAGGCTACCGTTTTACCGCTCTCGCTGCAGTGTCGGTAGGTTTTATCGGTGTGGCAATCACTTATGTATCCGGAATGATAGCTGACACTAATGTGGCACTGGGCGTGTATATGCTCGGCGCACTCGTAGCCGGTTTCTCCATGTGTATGCTCAACACCGTTGTGAATCCCATGCTCAACTCGCTTGGCAAGGACGAAAAGCAGGGCAACCAGCTGCTGATGTTCGGCGGCTCGTGCAACTCGGTAGGCGCTACCCTGGCACCGGTAATCGTAGGCGGTCTGATTGGAGGCTCGGCCAGCTCCATCGCTTCGGCTAACCCCGTGTTCTACATGGCAATGGCAATCTTTGCGGTTGCATTCATTGTACTATTCTTCTCCAAACTTCCCGAAGACCCTGACCTGGGCAAACCAAAAACCGCCATCAAGGCTATGGATGCCTTCAAGTTCCGCAACTTCACCTTTGGTGTAGTGGCAATCTTCTGTTACATGGGTGTTGAAATCGGTGTGTCGAACTGGACTTATCAGGACCTTTCCACCTCAATAGGCTCGATTGGTGCCGGCGCAGTGTGCGGCATGTTCTGGCTGTTTATGCTCGTAGGCCGTCTGCTTGGCGGTGTTGTAGGCGGCAAGGTTTCATCGAAAGCCATGCTCATATTCGTGAGCACGCTGGCTATAGTGCTTCTGGCACTCGGCATTCTGCTGCCCGAATCAAAAATGGGCTTCTTCGGCTTCGACTCCAACAACCTCAGCTTCACCTCGGTTGAAATTCCTGTAAACTCTATTTTCTTTGTGCTGATAGGTCTGTGTACTTCGGTAATGTGGGGTGCCATCTTCAACCTCTCGGTACAGGGTCTGGGCAAATATACCTCGGTTGCATCCGGTATCTTCATGGTAATGGTTTGTGGCGGCGGTATCTGGACAATCGTACAGGGCGCTCTGGCCGACAGTGTAGGTATCATAAACAGCTTCTGGCTGGTAGTATGCTTCGCCGCTTACCTGCTGCTCTATGCAGTTGTGCTCAGCAAGCCCGTAAGCTCGCTGCCTGAAGAGAAAGAAGCGCTTTACGAAAACGGCAAGAAGGCCGAAATCTAAGACGCAGTTTCATCTGCCGATATGCCAAAGGGGCGTCACACTGCGTGGCGCCCCTTTAAACCTTTTTGCGAAGGTGTTGTCTAAAAAGTAAAGTAAAAAAGAAAACAATGAGAAGAATATTACGAACTGTAGGCATGTTGCTCCTTTGCGGAGCCCTCTGCGTTCCCGTGGTTGAAGCACGCGGTCGCAACGACAACCGCGACAACGGTAGCAATAACTCACGTCCGTCGACAGGCCAGCAAAGCCGCCCATCCGGTCGTCCGAATAATTCCGGCCAGCGTCCGGGAGGCAGCGGCAATCAGGGACATCATCGTCCGCCGACAGGTCAGCCGGGCCGTCCGGGAGGCAACGGCAATCAGGGGCATCATCGTCCGCCGACAGGCCATCCGGGCCACCAAGGAGGCAGCGGTAATCAGGGACATCATCGTCCGCCGACAGGCCATCCGGGCCATCATGGAGGCAGCGGCAATCACGGGCATCATCGTCCGGCTCACGGGCATGAGCACTATTATCGTCCCACTCCGCCGTCGCGTCCGTATCTGCCGCCATCGCGTCCTTATTACCGTCCGGCGCCTCCCCGCGCCTGGCGTCCGGCCGCTAACTGGCGTCCCTTCCATACAGTGCTTGGAGTGAGTTTCGGTTCGGCCATAAATGTGTCGTTGAATCTGCTTCTGAACTCGGGTTATACAGTTCAGAGCTACGGTTCCAACGCCATATATCTGAGCAATGTGCCCATGATGAATTACTATTGGCCCGATGCCACAATGTATTACAACAACGGAGCGCTTGCCGGTTCGGAATTCGTATACTACACCCCATATGCCAATACCTCGCGCTACGACATGGTGTTCAACGCACTTTGCGGCAGTTACGGCACCCCGGTATCGGTGATTAACAACGGCGGACTGGTAACAGCGTCGTGGTGGGGCCCCGGGAATCAGTACATCAGCCTGAGCTATGGCGGCCAGTATGCCGGCAATGGTTCGCTGGGCTACTATACTACGCTTACATTCGGTATCTGATTCTGTTATATAACAACACGGCCCTTGGCTTAATAGTCACGGGTCGTGTTGTGTTTAGTGAGATACGTGCTAAATATTAATCAGTGCGATTATTTTTGATACGAAAGATTCAACATCGGGCAGCAAAGGTACAATGTCATTCTCTGTCCAGTCGAATATGTCATCATAGTCACCGGTCTGTCGCATATTGAATAAGTCAAGGAGCAGGCGTGCATCTGATTTGGATATAATGTTGTTTTTTACAAAATGCAGGTTCATCATCCTGTTTACTCCTGCGTGTGTTGTTGCAGATATTCCATTGGAAATCAATAATGCCGAACATGCGTAGTAAGCTGAGTAATACAACCTGTTGGCTACCAGATTCCAATGCTGTAAACCACAATTGTCGCTTGCCTCGCGAAGCGCGGCTTTGGCACGTTCTATTCTATACGACACAATTGCATCGCGCTCTTGATTGCCTAAATTCATAGTTTAATACCCTCTCTGATAATGTTTTGGTAAAGTGGTAAAAACCAGCGTTTTTTCCAGCCGGAATAGCTGTGGACTATTGTGTTGATTTCCTGATTCAGTTCCCAACCCATTTCTTCGAACGGATAACCGTAATCTCGAGTCTGGCGGAAGCTGAGTTTCTCGGGCCCGGGTACAAGGATGTGCAAATCCCAATCGGAATTCTCATGCGCGTCGCCGCGAGCACGCGAACCGAATAAGGTTATCTGCGAGCCCTTTGGTAGCACATCAATGGCTTTTTGCCTGATTGCGTTGATTATCTGATTGTATTTTGAATCCTCCATATTCATATAACAAATTCAACTAACTGAATTATTGCGCAAATATAATTACAAAAATCGGGATTGCAAAATCTTCTGTAAATATCGCAAGTTCATGCGGCTTAAAATATAGTGTTGTGATTACCAACTAAAATGTGTACCTTTGCATACTAAATCGCAATTGCAGTTGCTCAATGAAGAAAATACTACTATCAACCATAGCGGCCGCTGTCCTGATAAGCGCTCCGGCTGCCGTGAACTCTCCTTCGTCCGACGGCTATCTCAGCCGTGGCAGAGCCATGTTTGCCGATGCAAATTATATAGGATGTATCGACCAGCTGGCACGTATCGACCGCAGTGCGCTCAGCGCCGGCGAAGTAGAGGAAGCCGACTGGCTTATCGCCCGCGCCTGCTACCATGTGCAGGGTGCCTCGGCCAAGGCGCATTTCATAGCGTTCGTGCATAAATATCCGGCCTCACTTCACCGTCAGGAGGCTATGCTGTATATAGGCGATTGTATCATGGACGGCAGCTATGCCGAGGCACTGAAGCAGTATGCGCTGATTGACCCCCGCACACTGCCCGGACATCTGAAAGAAGACCTTGAGTACCGTATGGCCTTCTGTCGCCTCAAACTTGCCGACTATGACCGCGCTGAGGCTGCTTTCAGTTCGCTGCTCAACACAAAGGCCTACGGCAACGCTGCGCGCTTTTATATTGCATACATAGCCTATGCCCGCCACGATTACCGGCAGGCCAAAGACCTCTTTGCAAAAGTGAATACCTCGGCCGAACCCGGCAATATGGCCGATTACTATCTGTCGCAGATATATTACAGCGAAGCCGACTATGCCAAGGCACTGACCACAGCCCGCAAACTGCTGCGCCGCCATGGCATTGCGCCTGAGTATCAGGCCGAGGCCAACCGGATAGCCGGTGAGAGCCTGTACCGTCTGGACCAGCCGTCGGAGGCGATTCCATATCTTAAGAAATACGTTGCAGCGACCGATGAACCGGCCCTGTCGGCTCGGTATATACTCGGTCTGAGCCAGTATCACGAGGGGCGGTACGCCGAGGCTATAGCCAGCCTTCAGCCGGTAAGCATTCTCGACGATGCCATGGGACAGAGTTCGTTGCTTTATATAGGTCAGGCTCTGCTGAATCAGGGCGATACCAATGCCGCACTGCTGTCGCTCGACAAAGCCCTGCGGATGAACCACGACAAGGCAGTGCAGGAGTCGGCATTCTACAACTATGCCGTGGCTAAATTTCGTGGCGGACAGATTCCGTTCGGCAGTTCGGTAGCCACATTCGAGGAATTTCTGCGCCGTTATCCCGATAGCCGCTATGCGCCCGAAGTACAGGAATATGTGGTAAGCGGCTGGATAAACGACAACAACTACGAAGGTGCCCTCGAATCGATTAACCGTATGCGAAATCCGGGCGAAAAAGTCCTCAAGGCCAAGCAGCAGGTGCTTTATGTACTCGGTTCGCGTGCGTTGGCTACCGGCAATGCCGATGCGGCGCTCAACTATCTGAGTCAGGGCGCATCGCTCGACAGATACAACCGCGACGTTGCTCTGCAGAATGCTCTTGTGCTGGGCGAGGCCCGTTACCGCAAAGGCGACTATGCCGGTGCGGTGAAGGAATTCGACCGCTATCTGGCCGGCGCCTCAAAGAGTGACGCCAACTATATCGTGGGTCGTTACGACCGCGCCTACGCCTATTTTGCGCAGAAGGCATACGGCAAAGCAGCCGACGACTTCCGCTATGTGTCGGAGCAGAAAGGGTTGCCCGCCGAAGTGCGGGCCGATGCTCTTAACCGCCTCGGCGACACATATTACTATGGCAAGGACTTTGACCGGGCCTCCGATGTATATGCCGGCGCCTACGAAGCTCTGCCCGAGGCCGGCGACTATCCCAAATTCCAGCAGGCAGTCATGAAAGGTCTTACCCACGATTTCTCAGCCAAGAAACAGCTGTTGCAGGATTTTCTGCGCGATTATCCGCAGTCGGGCCTTGCTTCCGAAGCCATGCTTGAACTGGCCGAAACTGAACATTCGCTGGGCAACAAGGACGCCACCGCTACAGCCTACCGCCGTGTGATTGAAAAATATCCGGCCACGGCGCAGGCCCGCACAGCTTATCTGCGTCTGGGCTCGCTCCAACTGCAGGGTGGAGCTCGCGATCAGGCTGTAGCCACATTCAAACAGCTAATTGCAGCGGCGCCTACCTCCGACGAAGCCTCGCTCGCTGCCGACTATCTGAAGCGCATAGGCGCCGAAGACGGCACTCTGGCCGAGGTGCGCGAGTATCTGGCCGGCATAGACAATGCTCCGCAGATTGATGTGGCCGAGGCCGACCGCATCAGTTTTGTGACCGCCGAGGAAGCCTACGACGATCGTGGCGATGTAAGCCGACTGGAAGCCTATGTGCGCGATTATCCCGACGGTGCCTTCGTGGCCGCCGCACTGGGCTACCTGCTTGACAACGCCCGCGAAGGCGACGACAGCGATAAAGCCCTGTATTACGCCCGTGCCATAGCCGACCGCTTTCCCGACAATGTACGCGCCGAAGCCGCCCTTGAAACCATAGGCAACATAGAATATGCCAAAGGACATGCGCCCGCGGCTCTTGAAGCATATCGCCGTCTGGCAGGCAGCGCCTCGTCGACAGCCTCGCTGAACGCCGCCCGCCTAGGTATGATGCGCGCAAGTCTGGACCTCGGAAGTTGGGCCGATGCCCTCGCAGCCGCCGACATGCTGCTTGCATCGTCGACCATCGGCTCCGAAGAAAAACTCGAAGCACTGTTCTGCAAAGGTATGGCCCTGGAAAATACCGGCAAAAATGCCGAAGCCTGCAAGGTATGGAACAGCGCCGCCGACGAAACCGACAATATCTTCGGCGCCAAGAGTGCTTACTATCTGGCTCAGAGTTATTTCGACGCTAACGATTATAAAAACGCCAAGACAGCCGCCGAGGAACTCACCAACTCGCGCACCCCGCACTCCTACTGGCTTGCCCGAGGCTTCATACTCCTGAGCGATATCTATCGTGCCCAGGGCAAGAAGTTCGAAGCCGACAGCTATCTCGAAGCACTCCGCGATAACTATCCCGGCAATGAAGCCGATATATTCCGCATGATAGAGGAGCGTCTGTAATTATTAACTCAGTAGATATGAAAACAAGACATATAGCATTTCTGGGCGCGGCGCTGCTGGCGCCGGCGGTTATGGCCCAGGATATAAGCACCGAGATAACAGTCGACCGTACCATTGTGCCCGAGCAACGCAACGCCGAGCGACCGGCCAACTTCGTGCCGTCGATACAGTTGCCCCGTGTAGAACTCAAGCCTCTGTCGCTTCACGAATATCTCAAGGCCTCCGAACTTACCACCATACTGCCGGTACTCGAGCCGGCCTCTTACGGCGATACCATTGCGGTTACCCCGTACCGCGGTTATGCGGCCATTGGCTACTTTCCGGTGTACAATCTGGGAGCTTCGGCCGGATATCGCTTCATAAACACCCACAACACCCGTCTGGGCGCATGGATGCAGTTCGACGGCAATTCCTACAAGGGCAACGCAGGCTCGGATAAATACTCCTATGGCGACAATACGGTGTCGCTCGGAGCCGATTTCAACCGCATGTTCAAGGCCGGACATCTGGCTGTTGGACTTGAATATATGCACGGGCGCACTTCGATGCCTGCCCTTGGAGTGCACGCTCCCGGAATGGAAAACGATGTTTATACCAAGGTGTTGAATGCCGACGCTTTCAAGGCCGATGCTTCGTGGTGGGGGCGCTACAAGGCATTTACATACAAAGCTTCTTTCGAATTCGAGCATTTCGGCTATGCTTCGTACTTCAACGAGCAGCGCTATACCCCCGAGATAGGCGTGATGCTCGGCGGTGCACAGGGCAAGCCCTCGGGCGGTATCGACATCAAAGGCGACTTCCTCAGCTGTGGAAACGGCGACCTTACTCTGCTGCCGTACTATAATTATAATACAGCCACATTCAGCGCTCATGTAGGACTGAAACTCGACGTCCGTACCGGTGACATGACTATTGGTGCCACTGAGGTAAAGCGCTTCCATGTAGCTCCCGATGTGCTGATTGGCTGGGCTCCGGTGAGCATGTTCGCCGTCGAGGCCCGCGTAGAAGGCGGCGACAGAATCAATACAGCAGCCGGGTACTACAACCTCTGCCATTATTTTACACCTCAGGAAATGCGCCCGTACAGCAACGTTCCGGTCGACGCAAGTCTGAAGTTCTCCGTAGGTCCGGTGGCAGGCGTGAGTCTGAAACTGTTCGGCGGTTACAGCATGGCCAACGACTGGCTGATGCCAGCGCAAAGCGTGCCCTCGTCGACTGGTGGCGGCATAACAGTCTGGGACCCGGAACATTCGTCGATTGTTTCAGATAATCAAGGCTGGAATCCGTATTACTCGCTGTTTGTTCCCTATGATATAAAAGGCTGGCTGCTTGGCGCGGGAATAGGGTACCGCTGGCGCGACATAGTGGACTTCGAGGCTACCGCACAGATGGCGCCGCAGGCGTCCGACAAGGGCTACTACCGCTGGGTCGACCGCGCCCGATATGTGGTGGATGCTTCGGTTAAGGTGCATCCGGTCGACAAACTTGACCTTGAACTGGACTACGAATTCCGCGGAAACCGCAAACTCTACAATTATGTCGGTATGGAGCGGAAACTTGGCAACAAAAGCGACCTCAGCTTCGGCGCCGCTTACCGTATCACTCCTCAGTTTAGCGTGTGGGCCCGCGGCGAGAACCTTCTCAACCACCGTTACGACCTGCTGCTGTCAGTGCCCGCCCAGGGAATCAAAGGCCTTGTGGGTGTGTCGTATAAATTCTAAAAAATGAAAAAATGGGCTTGCTATGGGCGAAGTTTGGAGAAAAAACACTATATTTGCAAGCTGAAAAAAGTACGAACTCAAATAATTAACAAATTAAACCATAAACAAATCACATGCAAAGCAAAGGAACGCTTGGTAGCATCGTAGCCGGTGTAATAGCTGCATTTCTGGTGCTGGTGTGCTTGTTTTATCTCTCATTCACCTTTGTGTCAAACAAATATGAAGAAGAGGCCGACAAGTATGCCTTAGCTCAGCAGAAAGAAGTTGGCAACACCGACTCGGTCTATAACCAGGCCTACAAACACTACATGGACTCGCACGGCGAGGAAAAAGTGTATCTCGGTTACACCCTTTCTCAGGTTCAGAAATGGGGCGTTAACCTCGGTCTTGACCTTAAAGGCGGTATGAACGTTATTCTGCAGGTCGACATGCCCGACATGCTCCGTTCGTTCAAGGCCACTCAGGATGTTGACTCCACTTTCGAAAAGGCTCTCGCCCAGACCGATGCCATCGTAAGCAAGCCCGACCATCAGAGCGACGATTACATAGGCACATTCATCGACCAGTATCGTGCCCTCGCCGCCGCAAACGGTTCGGCTCCTGACTTCGGTGTGATTTTCAATGTTACCGATCTCAAGCAGGGTGCCGGCGACGAAGCTGCCCGTACCGCCCTCAAGGATGCCGTTAAGGCTTCGGTGGAAAACACTGCCAACAATGTGCTCCGCAACCGTATCGACCAGTTCGGCGTGGTATCGCCCAATATTCAGGTACTGCAGGGCAAGGACGGTCAGATTCTGCTTGAACTCCCCGGCGTGAAAGACCATGAGCGTGTACGCGACCTGCTCCAGCGCTCGGCCGCTCTCGAATTCTACAAGACTTTCTATACCGACAATCAGGAACTCGCAGGCCTCCAGCAGGGTCTGGACGCTGCCATCGCTTCGCTTGGCGCCGACAGCACCAAGAACATCGCTCCGCTGGCAGCTCTCCTTCAGGGCGGCTCGCTGCAGCCCGGCGTGATTCTCGGCTATGCTCCCGACAAAAAGAGCATGGACGAAATCGACGCACTGCTCAAATCGCCCGTCGCAGTCCGCAACCTCCCCGCCAATCTGGTTCTCCGTTGGGGTGTGAAACCCGAGGTTAACGTCAACCCCCAGACCAAGAAGGAAACTCGTCTGGGCTACGCCCTCTATGCTCTTAAGAGCGACAACGGCAAGGCAGCCCTCTTCGGCAACGTGGTTACCGACGCTTCGACCAACTACGACAACCTTCAGGGCAATATGGTAAGCATGACCATGAACAGCGACGCAGCCCGCCGCTGGGCTCAGATTACCAAAGAAGCCGTTGAACATGGCCAGGCTCCCGTAGCCATCGTGCTCGACGACCGTGTATACTCCGCTCCTTCGGTACGTTCGGTAATCGACGGCGGCAACTCGCAGATTACCGGTAACTTCACCGTTGAAGAAGCCACCGACCTTGTGAACGTGCTCAAGTCGGGCCAGATGAATGCCAAGGTGAACATCATCTCCGACATGGTTATTGGTCCGTCGCTGGGCGAAGAGGCCATCCAGAGCGGCTTCATCTCGTTCGTAGTGGCACTGGTACTGCTTATGATATTTATGATAGCCTTCTACGGCGTCATTCCGGGCCTTATCGCCAACGTCTGCCTTATATTCAACCTTTTCTTCACCCTGGGTATTCTGGCATCGTTCCAGGCCGTACTTACTATGTCGGGTATCGCCGGTATCGTGCTTTCGCTGGGTATGGCTGTCGACGCCAACGTGCTTATCTTTGAGCGCGCCAAGGAAGAACTTCGCGCAGGCAAGAACTCGCGTAACGCCATTGCCGACGGTTACTCCAACGCATTCTCGGCGATTTTCGACTCCAACCTTACCTCGATTATCACCGGCGTGATTCTGCTGCTGTTCGGTACCGGTCCTATCAAGGGCTTCGCTACCACTCTTATCATCGGTCTTGTATGCTCGTTCTTCACCGCAGTATACCTGAGCCGTCTGTTCTTCCTTTGGTATTTCAAGGGCAAGAAGAACTCCGAGCTGCAGTTCAGCACCGCTATCTCGCGCAAGATGTTCACCGATTCGAAAATCAACTTCCTCGACCAGCGCAAGGTCAGCTTCGGTGTAGTAGGCGCTATCGTGGCTATCGTGGTTGTATCGCTGTTCGTGCGTGGCCTCAATCAGGGCATCGACTTCTCCGGTGGCCGCAACTACATTGTCAAGTTCGACCATCCGGTTGACCGCAGCAACATCGAAGGCCGCCTGCAACAGGCATTCCCCGGTGCATCTGTTTCGGTAATCAACATCCAGAGCTCCGATCAGGTTCGTATTTCCACCAACTACAAGATTGAAGACGGCGATCCGGCTGTAGAACGCGAAATCACCGACAAACTCTTCGAAGTACTCAAGTCGGACCTCCGCGCCGGCATGACCGACAAGGAATTCAGCACTACCGACGCCAGCCAGGGTATCGTTCAGTCGCAGAAAGTAGGACCTACTGTGGCCGACGACATGCGTACCGATGCCTATGTAGCGGTAATCATAGCAATGATTGCAATGTTCCTCTACATTCTGGTTCGTTTCCGCAACGTAGCCTTCTCGCTGGGCGCGCTGGCCGCCGTGGCCTTCACCGCCTTCGCCATCATAGGCTTCTACTCGCTATTCTATGGCATACTGCCCTTTGCTATGGAAATCGACCAGACCTTCATCGCCGCAATCCTTACCGTGATCGGTTATCAGATCAACGATACCGTGGTGGTATTCGACCGTGTGCGTGAAAACGTAGGCCTGTATCCCAAGGAAACATTCTTCAACACCATCAACAAGTCGATCAACAGCACTCTGGGCCGTACCATTATGACCTCGTGCTCGACCCTGCTGGTACTTGTGTGTATATTCATCCTGGGCGGCGACGCCATCCGCAGCTTTGTGTTCGCAATGATCTGGGGTGTAGTTATCGGTACTCTGGCAACCATCTACGTGGCTGCGCCGGTAGCTTATCTCGCTGACTCGCGCCGCAACCGTGTGGCCGCAGGCAAGAAGTAAATATTATCCTCCTCGCAACAAAGGAGTAAAACAACAGCGCTTCAACAAGCAAAAGGAGTTGTGCCACGGCACAACTCCTTTTGCATTAATCCATACCGGTTTTTTCATGCCGACATAAAGGTTGGCGCCAATTTCGACGACCGTATGCGTACCATCAGCTACAGGTTGCCGATTTGCATGATTTAAATATAATCCTTAAATTTGCACTATGAATACATTGCCCATAGCATTGCCGCTGACACCGGACGCCTGCCCGGATGCTTCTGACCGCCGTCTGGCCCTCGAAGTTTCCGAGAGTTCTATTGCAGTGCTTGTGCCCGGAAGCGGAGCCGAGAGCGACTGTATTTACGCCGAAATAGCATTGGATGCCGACAGCAGTCAGTACCTGCGTGCAGTGGAAGAGGCTGTGTATGCGAATCCGATGCTGCTGTGTGATTTTCGTTCGGTAACGGTGGTTCTGCGCGGGCGCAATACCCTTGTGCAGCCCCATGGCTTTGGCAGTTGGCTTCCGGTAGCCGACGGTATGGAAGTACTGAGCGAAGGCATAGCCTCGCCGGGAGTTGAGGTAGCTGCGGACTATCCCTCCGAACTGCTGAAATTCCTGCGTCGCAGTTTCAGTAATCCCTATATAGGCAATCATATGTCGCGCTTGTGTTCCTTCTTAGGGCACCTGAGCCGCCGCAGTAACCGTCAGCGTGCTTACCTGCAGTACCGTGGCGCCGCGGTCGATGTGCTGATATACTCCGGCGGTGCGCTACAGTTCGCGGCTTCATACCGGGTAACGAGCCCCGACGACGCTCTCTATTACGCTCTGGCAGCCTGCGAAACCGCCGGGTTCGACCGTAGCGAGGGCGAAATGATGCTGGTGGCGCCTGCTCCACTGCGCGACAGCCTGCAGCCACTTCTGCGCCGATATGTAAACTATGTGATGCCGCTGATAATTCCCGCCGACCTCTGCAGGCAGGCCCCGCTTGAACTGGCGCTCGCGGCACGCCCAAACTCCCATAACTGACCACTGACCATGCGTATAATACGAGGAAAATACGGACGACGCCGTTTCGATGTTCCCACGAATATAAGTGCCCGTCCGACCACAGATTTCGCACGTGAGAATATATTCAACGTGCTTGAAAACCTTATAGACTTCGACGGAAAGACCGCCCTCGACCTTTTTGCAGGCACCGGAGCGATAACCTTCGAACTGCTGTCGCGCGAGTGCGCCGAGGTCACAGCCGTTGAGAAGGCAACCACCCAGTATAACTTTATCCGTAAGGTGGCCCAGCAGCTCAACGTAGCCAATCTGCGTCTGATCAAAGGTGATGTGTTCCGCTTTCTCGATAGCGGAGCCACCCCATTCGACTTTATATTTGCCGACCCGCCATACGACATGCCCGACTTTGCCTCCGTTCCCGGCAAGATACTCGGCAGCAAGCTGGTGAAGCCCGGTACATTGGTGGTAGTAGAGCACTCGCGCAACCATGACTTCTCGCAGTTGCCGGGCTTTTTCGAGCACCGCGTGTACGGCTCGGTGAATTTCTCGCTTTTCCGCGTGGGCGAGTGAACGAACAGGGGCCTTTGCTTGTTAAAAATGAGCAATCTCTGTAGTTCCAGAAAATCAAGATGAAAATAGTGCCACGTATTACATTATTCGCTTTGCTGGCAGCGGCGATGTTTTCGCTTGCCGGCTGTACACGCAGTTACGATTCCGCCACATGCCAACGCCTGAGCGACAAGCTGTCCGGTGGCGAGCAGCTGACCCAGGATGAATATGCCCGGATGATAGAACAGTACGACCTTGTGCTGGAATATCTGGTGCAGCGTACCGATTCGGTAATGCTGATTGAAGACGATATGCAGCGCCTCGACGTAGGTCACCGTCTGCGCGACGACGACGAGTTCAACGAACGCTGGCATGTGATGTTCGATTTCGGGAGCGCCCTGTATCAGGCTCGTGCCGCAGGCTTGCTCAGCGACTTCAATCTCAATAATTACATGGAGCTGCTGCCCTACACCGAGCGCATAAGCCGCAATATGGCATCGATTTAAGCCATTTCATTATAAATCATTTAATATTAAGAGGATGAAGTATTCATCAATTATCTCAGCATTCCTGATAGGCCTGGGGCTGGTGCTTTCAAGCCTTTGTCTGAAATCGGCCATAAAGGGCTATGGAGAGCGCGACAGGGTAGTTGCCGTACGAGGTCTATGTGAAAAAGAAGTACAGGCCAACAAAGTGACATGGCCCTTGGTAACCAAGGAAATGGGCAACGACCTGCCCACAATCTACGACCGCATACAGGCCACCAACGACAAGATACTGCAGTTCCTGAAATCGAACGGCATATCCGCCGACGAAATTTCGGTGAACTCGCCCGACGTCACCGACCGCATCGCCGACCGATATAGCGACGACAACACCATAAGTTCGCGCTACAGTGTCACCAATGTGATTGTGGTTACATCGTCGAAGGTCGATCTGGTGCGCAAGCTCATCGACAAGCAGGCCGACCTGCTGCGCGAAGGCATAGCCGTTATAGCCGGAAACTATCAGTACCCCACCACCTACGAATACACCGAACTCAACAGCGTAAAGCCAGAGATGATAGCTGATGCCACAGCCAAGGCTCGCGAGGCCGCTGATAAATTTGCCGAGGACTCGCACAGTAAGCTTGGCAAAATCAAGACAGCGTCGCAGGGCCAGTTCTCGATCAGCGACCGCGACCAGTTCACCCCTTACATCAAAAACATCCGTGTGGTTACTACACTGGAATATTATCTTGAGGATTAACGGCAGTACAGGCTGTGAAAAGTATTGAAAAAGTCCGGACTTGTCCGGACTTTTTTTATGTTAATACAATCGGAATCAATAAACAAAAACTTTAGCGACGGTGTTTTAAAACCAGATAACACAGCCGGAACCTTGTGCCCCGGCCTATAGCTAACCCAATTAATTCGAATTCTATGCATCTGACACCTAAAGAGCTCGACAAGCTCAAACTGCTCACACTGGGCATGATAGCCGAACGTCGCCTCAACAAGGGCTTGAAGCTTAACTATCCTGAGTCGGTGGCTTATATTACCTCGGCTGCGCTCGAAGGCGCCCGCGAAGGTAAAACGGTAGAAGAGGTGATGCACGACGCCGCAAATGTACTCACCAAGGACAATGTGATGGAAGGCGTCGCCGACATGATTAACCTGCTGCAGGTTGAAGCCGTGTTCACCGACGGCTCCCGTCTGGTATCCATACACCACCCCATCAAATGAGTCTGACATCAGATATTAAGACTCAGTTGCTTCTCTCTCTTAAAGCCACGGACAAAGTTTCCGCGGTATGTATCATTCTCCTCTCTTCCTCTAAACTTTAATTAATCGCGACTCTGCAAAGCGCCGCACTAACACAAGATTATGAATACTGACGATAAAAGTACAAGCTGTCAGACACCTGAAGGCCTTGTGCAGGGTACTCCGGATATTGCTGTGCCCAAGACAGCCGGGTTCGAACCGGCTACAACAGTGCCCGTGGGCGGTGTGATTCTGGCCGACGGCGACCTGCAATACAACACCAACCGCTACACCGTGACTCTGAAAGTGCGTAACACCGGCGACCGACCCATACAGGTTGGCTCGCATTTCCACTTCTTTGAAGTGAACCGTTATCTCGAATTCGACCGCAAGGTCGCTTTCGGCATGCACCTGAACATACCGGCCACCACAGCCGTGCGTTTTGAACCCGGCGAGGAAAAAGAAGTGGAGCTTTGCTCGTACTACGGCAAGCGCCGCGTAATAGGTTTCAACGACCTGGTCAACGGCTATACCGGAGGCGAAGACACACCTTCGTTCTATCCAAAGAAGACCGAAGCTTTTCGCCGTATGCAGGAATATGGCTTCAAGAATGTATCGGAAGAAGAAGCCGATGCCGAATTTACCTCCAACAACACCACAGCTAAAAAATAAACGCCATGGCAACTATATCAAGACAAGAAAACAATAACCTGTTCGGCCCGACTGTAGGCGATAAAATCCGTCTGGCCAACACAAACCTCTACGTGGAGATTGAAAAAGACCTCCGCGTGTATGGCGACGAAGTGGTGTACGGCGGCGGCAAGACGCTGCGCGACGGCATGGGCACTGCCAATGAAGTGACTTCCGATGCCGGTTCGCTCGACCTGGTAATCACCAACGTTACGATCCTCGACCCTCTGCTTGGCGTGGTAAAGGCCGACGTGGGCGTTAAGGACGGCAAAATCGCAGGTATAGGCAAGGCCGGTAACCCCAATGTGATGCAAGGTGTAACACCTACTCTCTGCACAGGCCCCAGCACTGATGCAATTTCCGGCGAGCATCTTATCCTTACCGCAGCCGGTATCGACGGTCACGTGCATTTTATTTCGCCTCAGCAGGCCTATAACTGCCTCAGCAACGGTATCACTACCCTTATAGGCGGCGGTATCGGCCCCACCGACGGCACTAACGGCACCACCATCACTTCGGGCCGATGGAATATTCACAAGATGCTGGAATCCGCCGAGGCTCTGCCTGTAAACATGGGCTTTTTGGCTAAAGGCAATTCCTCTATCCGCCAAACTCTCGACGAGCAGATCGAGGCCGGTGCCATGGGCTTTAAAATCCATGAGGACTGGGGCTCGACTCCGGCTGCCATCCGCTCGTGTATGTCGAGCGCCGACCGCTACGATGTGCAGGTGGCAATCCACACCGATACCCTTAACGAGGGCGGTTATGTGGAAGATACCATCGCCGCAATCGACGGACGTACCATCCATACCTACCATACCGAAGGCGCCGGCGGCGGACACGCGCCCGACCTTCTTAAGGTGGCTTCGATGGCTAACGTGCTGCCCTCGAGTACAAACCCCACGCTGCCTTTCGGCGTGAACTCCGAGGCCGAACTGTTCGATATGATTATGGTATGCCACAACCTTAACCCAACCATACCTTCCGATGTGGCATTCGCCGAAAGCCGTGTACGCCCCGAAACCCAGTCGGCAGAGAATATTCTCCACGACCTCGGTGTGCTTTCGATGGTATCGAGCGACTCGCAGGCCATGGGCCGTGTAGGCGAATCGTTTATGCGTACCTTCCAGATGGCATCGTACATGAAGGATGCCCGCGGCAAGCTGCCGGAGGATTCGGCAAGCAACGATAACTTCCGTGTACTCCGTTACCTGGCCCAGATCACCCTTAATCCGGCCATTACTTACGGTATCAGCGACCTGCTCGGCTCTATAGCTGTGGGCAAGATGGCCGACCTGGTGCTTTGGGAGCCGGCATTCTTCGGTACTAAGCCCAAGATGGTAATCAAGGGCGGTCTGATTAACTGGGCACAGATGGGCGACCCGAACGCCTCGCTGCCTACCCCTCAGCCGGTGTACATGCGCCCGATGTTCGGAGCCATTGGCAAAGCCCTTACCGCCACTACAGCACGCTTTGTAAGCCGTGCCGCTTACGATGCCGGCATCAAGGAAAAACTCGGTCTGGACAGCATTATCTATCCGGTACACGGCTGCCGCCACATAGGCAAGGCCGACATGGTACTGAATAATGCTACCCCAAAGATTGAGGTCGACCCCGAAACATTCAATGTGTACGTCGACGGTGTCCTCGCTTATGTCGACCCGGCAAAGAGCGTGGCCCTGGGACAGCTCTACTGGTTCTCGTAAGCGACAGTTGACCCTGAAAAATTAATGCAGGCGAAAATCGGACTTCTCAGACTGATTTCCGCCTGCTTTTTCGGGAGGGGGGCCTAATTCAGGCAGTGGGGCACAAAGCGCGCGCCCCTGAACCAAACAGCCGCGCTGCGTGTTTTAAATTAAACCGCCCGGAAAGTTACGGGCAATTCATCACTTTGCTGTATAGAACTAACAATCAATTAAAATCTCATGGAAATATTTACTGAAATCATTGGCAATATGCACCAGCCGGAGTGGCATCAGAAACTGCACGACGCTGAAATTGAATCAATATTCCTTGACCAGTGGACAGCCCAGAAAAGCCGCTTCCTGGCCAAGAGCGACAGTGGCGCCGAGTATCCGGTGGCGCTCAAACGCCAGAGTCAGATTGCGGACGGTGATATTCTGAAGTTCAACCCCGACACGCGCAAGGCCGTGGTGCTGAGGCTGAATCTGAATCCGGTGCTGAAAATCGATATGAGCAAACTCAGCGACAAGAAGCCCGAGGAAATCATACGCATAGCCGTGGAGCTGGGCCATGCCATAGGCAATCAGCACTGGCCTGCCGTGGTCAAGGGCACCACAGTGTATGTGCCGCTGACTGTCGACCGCAAAGTCATGCTCAGCGTAATGGAAACCCACAACATCGACGACATAAGCTACGAGTTCGAGGAAGGCCGGGAAGTGATACCCTACATGGCGCCTCACGAAATCAGGGTGCTTTTCGGCGGTGCCTCGCACGGCAACAGCCATATCCACACCGACCACGTTCACGCCGACGCTAAAATAGTACACTGATATGGACACTGTAATGCACCTGCTGCAATTTACCGACTCGACCTTTCCGGTGGGTACCTTCTCCTTCTCGAACGGGCTGGAAACCGCGGCCTACGAGCGTGTGGTACATGATGCCCGTACGCTTGAGGAATATACCAGGGCCGTGGCCATGCAGGCGGCTTTTTCCGACGGTGTCGCAGCGCTGCTCGCCCACAGAGCCGCCCTTACCGGCGATTACGAGGCCGTGGTAAAGACCGACCGACAGATAATGCTCTTCAAGATGAACGATGAAGCCCGCATGATGCTGCAGCGTATGGGCAAGAAGCTGGCCGAACTTGGCATACGCCTTTTCCCCGGCAACGAACTTATTGCCCGCTGGCTCAAGGACATCGAGGCCGGAATTACTCCCGGTAGCTATCCGGTGGCGCAGGGCATAGTGTTCGCCCTTGCCGGCCTGAACGAAGAGCAACTTTATGCCTCGCACCAGTACGGCGTAATCAATATGGTGCTGTCGGCTGCTCTGCGCTGCGTGCGGGTGTCGCACTACGATACACAGGAAAGCCTTTTTCGTCTGTCGGCCGAAGTTCCGGCACTGTACGAGCGCGCACGCACCATGACCTTCGAAGACATGAACTCATTTGTGCCCCAGATGGACATTATGGCCAGCCTGCACGAGAAAGGCAACATGCGCATGTTCATGAACTGAAAATTTAGAATTTAATATTCAACATTTAACATTGATATAAAATGTCAACCTGCAGAATAGGTATAGGCGGCCCGGTAGGTTCCGGCAAGACCGCACTGATTGAAGCAATCACTCCCAAGCTGATGGAACGCGGCTTAGGCGTGCTTATTATAACCAACGATATTGTAACCACCGAGGATGCCAAACATGTGCGCAAGACCCTCAAGGGAGTGCTGATGGAAGACCGCATCATAGGCGTCGAAACCGGTGCATGCCCACATACCGCCGTGCGCGAAGACCCCTCGATGAATATAGCCGCCGTAGAGGAAATGGAAGCTAAATTCCCCGATGCCGATGTGGTGCTGATTGAGTCGGGAGGCGACAACCTCACACTTACATTCTCGCCGGCTCTGGTGGACTTCTTCATATACGTAATCGACGTGGCCGCAGGCGACAAGATACCCCGCAAAGACGGCCCCGGCATATCGCAGAGCGATATTCTGGTAATCAACAAAATCGACCTTGCACCTTATGTGCATGCCTCGCTGGAGGTTATGGACCACGACAGCAAGCTGATGCGCCCCTGCAAGCCCTTTATATTCACCAATTCGCTCACCGGTGAGAATGTCGACGAACTTGTCGACCTCATCTGCAAGATGGCGCTTTTCGATAAAATCAAGTAATAAAACAGCCTCGGAAGATATATGGAACGCTATTATTCTGATTCACCCAAGGTTGACTTCGACCATGCCCCCGAGATGGCTCCATACCTGGAGCAGCCCGATGCCATGTATGTGGGCTGTCCGGGCAAACACGGCTATCTGAACCTTGGCTTCGAACTCGATGCCGACGGCAAGTCGATTATGCGCGAACTCGATCGCCGCGCCCCGCTGATTGTGCAGCAGGAACTGTACTTCGACGAGGCCATGCCCGAGATGCCATGTGTGTACATACTATCGTCGGGCGGTCCCAACGTCGACGGCGACCGCTACGTGCAGAACTTTACCGTGCATAAGAACGCATTCGCACATATAAGCACCGGCGCTGCCACAAAACTGGCCGAGATGCGCCGCAACTACTCGGGTATGATTCAGAAGATAGTTCTTGAGGAGGGCGCTTACCTTGAATATCTGCCCGAACCGGTGATTCCATGCCGCCACACACGCTTTATCTGCGATACCGAAATTACGGCGCACCCCACCGCTTCGCTGGTGTACAGCGAGGTGTATATGGGCGGGCGCAAATATTATAATGATGGTGAGATGTTTGAGTTCGATATTTTGTCGGTGACCACACGCGGACAGCGCCCCGATGGCGAACAGCTCTTCCGCGAGAAGTTCATAATCGATCCACGGCGCGGAGGCCTGCGTCTTACCGGTGTGATGGACAGCTACGATGTCTTTGCCAATGTGGTGGTGGTGGCTCCGCCGGAATCGGCCGATATAATATATGAGTCCACAGAACCGTTTATAGACCGGGAGAAACATCTGGCGGCCGGAATAACCCATCTGCCCAACGGTGCCGGTCTGCTCTACAAGGTACTCGGCACTGAGCCGGGGCCGGTAAAGGCTCTGGTGCGCGAATTTGCCTCCGGGGTCCGTCAGGCAGTCAAAGGCAGGCCGCTACCCAAGGAGTTCCCGTGGAGGTAGTCCGGTTTCTCAATTTTAAACAGCCTCTTAATATTCAATATTTAAAAAAATAATACAAGATGGCAACAACCACAAGCCCCCGGGTTCAGGCCGGGAGCCCGCAGTCAGCTCCCAATCAGTGGACGCTGGGCATCCGCACATTGCTGCGCGGTGCCGGGCAAGTAATGTTTCAGTGCAGTTCGTGGACCGGACTGCTGTTTTTGGCAGGTATATTCTGGGGTGCATATTCCTCGAATACACCTGCGGTGGCCTGGGGTGCGCTTGTAGGTCTGGCGGCCTCCACACTCGTAGGTTATCTTGTAAAACTGCCCTCGATCAACGGCGACGAAGGTCTGTGGGGCTTCAACGGTATTCTGGTAGGCTGTGCCTTCCCTACATTCATGTCCAACAGCTGGCTGATGTGGCTTTGTCTGGTATTCTTTGCCATGTGTACCACCTGGGTACGTTCGGGCTTCAACAATCTTCTGCGCCAGTTCAACACCAATTCCTTTACCTTCCCGTTTGTGTTCCTTACATGGATTATGCTGTTCGGCACACGTATTTTCGACGGCCTTGACCCCACCACACTGTCGCATCCGGCTCTTCCTGTGGTTGCTACCGGAGCCCTCGATACAAGTTTTGTAAAGCTGCCGGAGTACTGGCTCAAAGGTATATCGCAGGTGTTCCTTATCAACAACTGGGTCACCGGCATGTTGTTTCTGGCCGGTCTGTGGCTGAGTTCGCGCTGGGCCGCTATCTGGGCTGCCGCAGGCAGTGCCATAGCTTTGGCCATGGCCATACTGCTGAAAGCCGACCCCGCTGATATAGCCAACGGTCTGTTCGGCTTCAGCCCCGTGCTTACGGCAATAGCCCTGGGCTGCACCTTCTATAAGGTCAACTGGAAGTCGGCCATCTGGGCTGTATGCGGCATAGTTGCCACGGTATTTATTCAGGGCGCCATGGACGTGATATTCACACCTTGGGGACTGCCTACCTTGACCGGTCCCTTCTGCGTGGCCACATGGCTGTTTGTGCTTCCGGCATATAAATTCTCGGCAAAAGACGCTGTAGACCGCAGCGAGTGGACTCAGGACGCCAAGCGCGAGGCTCAGCTTATCGACAGCGAACTCAACAAAATCATAAATAAATGAACACCATTGGCAATCTCCGGTTGCGTCCGATGCACTACTACATACTGCTTTCGGCATCTATGGAGCAGATTATAGGAGCGGCTCTGTCGACCCTGGTAGGCATCATGCTGCCCATGATTCAGCTGCTCAAGCAGCCGGAATTGTCAACTCTTGTGCAGGGGCTGATAGGTGCCGCGGGGCTGATAGGTATAGGTCTGGGTTCGGCTGTGATAGGCGCAGTCATCGACCGGCAGGGCTATCTGCTTTGGTTTCGCCTGTGTCCGGTTGTTATCATGGCCGGAGCGGCTGTGGTTTATTTCCGACCATCGTTGTTGATGCTCGGCATAGGTTTCTTTATCAGCGGCATAGGGGTAGGAGGCGGTTATTCGCTTGACTCCGCCTATATCAGCGAACTTATGCCTGCCCGCCGGCGTTCGTTTATGGTCGGAGTGGCCAAGGGCTTATGTGCCGTCGGTTTTATAGGGGCTGCAGTAATATGCTATTTTGTACTCCGCAGCGACCCCTCGCCGGCCATCTGGTCTAAACTGGCGGCCATAATAGCGGCCATGGGGCTGATAACCCTGCTGCTGAGAATATATTGGGTAGAAAGCCCCGAATGGCTTATGCAGCAGGGTCGTACAGCCGAAGCGCAGAAAGCCGCTGCGCGTATGTTCGGCCCGGGTGTGACGGCCAATCCTCTGCCTGCCAGGGAAAAGACTCTGCCGTTCAGCGATTTGTTCAAAGGCGAAAACCTCAAGCGGGTGATATTCAGCGGAATCCCGTGGGCTTGCGAGGGTGTGGGCGTTTACGGCATAGGAGTATTCCTGCCGGTGTTGGTCATGGCTCTGGGATTGCAGAGCGCCACCGAGCATGGTATGCCCAAAATTATAAGTTCAGTAGAGATAACAGCGTTTGTCAACTTCTTTATCTTGCCCGGTTTTGTGCTGGGGCTGTGGCTTGCGCGTCGGCACAATCACGTAAAACTGCTTGCTTGGGGCTTCATACTCTGCGCCATAGGCCTGGCCATACTGTTGGCAGCCTATCTGCTGAAATGGCCGGTATGGGTGTCGCTGGTAGGTTTCATACTGTTTGAATTATGTCTTAACGGCGGCCCGCACCTTATCACCTTCATCATACCGGCGCATATATTCCCTGTGGCCAACCGCGGCAAGGGCACGGGTATAGCGTCGCTGTTAGGTAAGGTCGGAGCCATTGTGGGAGTGTTCTTCATGCCCATGTTGCTTGATGCCGGAGGCATGACTCTGGTTCTGACCGTTACCGGTGCCACAATGCTGCTTGGTGCGGCAATTTCTTTGATTTATGGAAAAATGCTGAAACTGGTGTAAACATATTTTTATCTGCTATAACGGCGCGGTGACATCTCCGTCGCCGCGCCGTTCTTAGTATGTAAAAAGTGTTATTTATTGGATTTGCCGGAGGACTCGAGTTTGAATTCCACCGGAATCACGTAGCTGCATGCCACGGCTTTGCCATCACTATAGCCGGGAGTCCAGTTGGGCATACTGCTTACTATCCGCAGGGCTTCACGGTCAAGCGACTCGCATACCCCGACCACAATCTCGGGATTGCTGACTTTGCCGTCGGCCTCGACGGTAAACCCTACCACCACGCGGCCTTCATGTCCGGCTTTCATGGCTTCGGACGGGTATTTAAGCTGTGTGGCCATGAAGCGGTAAAGGGCTTGCTCTCCGCCGGGAAACTGCGGCAAACAGTCGCTGGTGACGACGATTTCATCGGCAACTGCCGCAGTTGCCGGGGTTTGCGAATTTGATGAGATTTTTGTAACTTTGCCGGTAGCAATCGCGGAAGATTCCGACAGCGGCACATTCGATACATTCGTCAGAGCGGAGGCAACCGCCGGAATGTTCACTACAGCGAGGGCTGCCAGCATGGCAGGCCCGAGCACAAGAGCGCGCAGTCGGCGCGACCCCCGGGTTGAATTGGTACACATCATAGTAATACGTTTTTTAAGTTTGCTGTGGTTCAGGCTGTTGGCGAGCGACGGGAATCTCTGGCCGGCAGCCTTTTTTATTAGTAGCATCTGGTATTGTCGGGCATCGGCGCCGGCATGGAGCACGGCTCTGTCAGCCTGATATTCGTGTATGTTGCGCAGTTCGCGGCGCATGAGCCACGATGCCGGGTTGTACCACATCAGGGCGCATACGGCGTCGGCCATGAGCAGGTCGACCCAGTGGCCCAGACGCAGATGGGCCTGTTCGTGTGTAATGATAGTGGACCCGGATTCGTTGTAGTCCTGTTGCGGCATCACTATATAGCGCAGCCAGCTGAAGGGAGCCATAGGAGAGTCCGCGAACAGAATCAGTGTGTATCTGTCGGACTTTATGCGCCGACCGCCGCGTATTATCAAAAGCAGACGTATGAAAGCTCCTATGATGAAAAGAAGCATTGCTGCGACTCCGGCCATGTATATCCATAATATGGCTGATTTCCACCGAGGGGTGGAGCTTGCCTCTATAATGTGTCCCTGCAGCTGTCCCGGAGTTATTTCCACCATCCGGCCGGCGCCGTGGTGAGATACGAGGTCTATGGCAGGCAGCAGCGGCAGTACAATGGCGGCGAAGTATATCGCCAGCAGCAGAATGCGGTTGAGTCCTGGCTGGTTCTCTGTTGAAAGCAGCCATTTGTAAGTGAGATAGCCTGCGAGCAGAAATATGCCCGAGGAGAGGCTGTAAGCAGCTATATTACCCATGACTATTTCTTTTCAGGATTCTGACGTTCGATTATATCTACTATTTCTTTGAGTTCGTTGAGGCTTAATTTTTCATCTTCCACCAGGGCGGATATAACGCTGGTGTACGAGTCGTTGAAAAAGTTTCGGATAACGCTCGACAGAGTTCGTCGGGCGCATGCGTTGGCCTTGGGCGCTGCTTTGTAGCGTGTTGGCCGAATATCGGGCTCTCGCAATATAAAACCTTTGTTTTCGAGGCTTTTCAGCATGGTTGCCACAGTGTTTACATGCGGATGCGGTTCCGGCAGCAGGTCGATTAGTTCGCGGATAGTCAGGCTGCCTTCGTTCCAGAAGTAGCGCAGATATTCCGCCTCGCGGCTGGAAATCCGATGTTCGGTATCTTTTGGTCTTGCCATAAAACTATTATTTTAGTTTGTGTCGCAAAGATATAAACTATTTTTTTAGTATGCAAATATTTTTACTAAAAAAATAGTTTGAAAATAAAATTGTAGACAGCTGTAGATTACAAAAATTGTTGTATCTTTGTAAATCAAAGAATAAACATATGACACAGATAGTTGTAACTCTTGAAAAAGGAGCCGACAGCAGCCTGCTCCAGCGCATGATTGAGAATATGAAAGGTGTGCTCAAGGCCACCGTACGTGCCAAAGAAAGCAAAAAGGAGAACGAAACAATTTCTGAAGAAACTCAGGAGTGGATTGATCGAATGCGTAATCTCAGCAATAGTATCAATTTATCTATGATAGATATGGATGACGAACGCACCCGCTATATAATGTTGAAATGAAAAAGTTATTTTTAGATACAAATTTCATAATCGATTATTTGTTGCGGGAAGAATTCAAAAATGACTCCCAACAGTTTTTGGCAGAAGGTTCTAAGCGGAAATGTAAATTCTATATTAGTTTTCTTTCGGTCGCCAATTTTGCATACATAGCCAGAAAACTGTCGACAACTGAGCTATATAGGTATCTGTCAGCACTTAGCAACCTTTTTATAATCATTCCTAATACCGACAGCCAGATTAAGTCTGCTATTGATTTGCAGGCTTCTGATTTCGAAGATGCACTACAATATCAGGCGGCCCTTGATGCCGGTTGTGAGTGCATAATTACACGAAACGAAAAAGATTTCGGCTTTTCGCAGATACCTGTTTTATCCGCCTCGGATTTCGTAGACCGATATTTCAGAGGCTGACTCTTTCCTGTGATTCCATTGGCTGTGTAATTCACCCGGGTTGTGAACCCCGCGGCGCTCGGATTGTTACTAATTCAGTAAATAACCGTAAAACTGAATTATTATGCACATGGCCGATGCCCTGGTATCGCCCCCCGTGGCCATTATGGCCGGCGTGGCGGCAGTATCACTACTTGTAGTAGCCACCCGGAAGGTGGCACGCAGCAACAGAACCGACATCATACCTATGATGGGTGTGATGGGTGCTTTTGTATTTGCTGCCCAGATGATTAATTTCAGTATTCCCGGCACCGGGTCAAGCGGGCACATTATCGGAGGCATATTGCTCGCAGCCTTTTTGGGGCCGTGGGCAGCCTATCTAACACTGTGTTCGGTGCTGATGATTCAGTGTCTGGTGTTTGCCGATGGCGGTCTGATGGCCTTGGGCTGCAATATGATAAATATGGCTGCCATGAGTACACTGGTGGCATATCCGCTGATATTCCGTCCGCTTGTACATTATCCGGCATCAGGAGTCAGACTGCTTACAGCCTCGATACTGGCTTCGGTAGCAGGGCTTGAACTCGGCGCGCTGCTTGTGAGTGCTGAAACAGTGGCATCGGGGATTACCGCTTTGCCGCTTAGCAAGTTTCTGCTGTTCATGCTGCCCATACATCTGGTTATAGGAGTTTGCGAGGGTGTGGCCACCGGTCTGGTTCTGGCCTTTGTACAGCGATACAACGCACCGCTGCTCGGCGGCGCCACCGTGGGGTGGGGCGCTATGCCCGGTGCCCGGCGCAGGAGCAAGAGGGTGATGTGGATATTCGGCATTGCCGCTTTGGTATTGGCAGCAGTGTTCACATGGGTGGCTTCGGCGAATCCTGACGGTCTGGAGTGGAGCATCGAGAAAGTGGCCGGAGTAGCCGAACTGGCTCCTGCCTCTGTTCCTGCCACAGCCTTTATGCCCGATTACGAGTCGCACTTTGCCGGAATAGTAGGCGGTGTATTGGTCATGGCTATGCTTTGGGCCATCACCACGGTAATTTTCCGTCGGCGTCGTGTTCACCGGAAGTATAGCGAATAGAAACCTGTATGTCACTGCAGTCAGCGATAACCACCCTCAACCGACTCGAATGCCGTCGCAACGGCATAATGGTCGACGGTCGCTTCCAGATAACCGTGCTTGCGGTATATCTGGTTGCGGTGCTTAGTGTGCCTCTGACCGACCCCGGAAGGCTGGTGTGGATGTTTGTCTACCCCATAGTGATGTCGGAGGCCGGAGGCGCCGGTTATGGCCGAGTGGCTCTGAAATCGCTGTGGGTGCTTCCGCTGGTGGCCCTTATCGGAGTGTTCAATCCCATTCTCGACCACACCCCGGCGTGGGAAATCTACGGTGTCACAGTGTCGCGTGGCTGGGTCACATTCATCTCCATCTGTCTTCGGGGTATTCTGGCGCTGCAGGCAGTGCTGGCGCTGATATACACCACCGGCTTCTACCTGGTCTGCACCGCCTTGCGCTGTATGGGCATGCCGGCCATACTCACCACGCAGCTGCTGATGCTCTACCGCTACATATCGGTGTTGCTGCAGGAGGCCCGCAGCATGAGTTGCGCGCGTGCCGCTCGCGGATATGGGCGCAAAAGTTACCCTTTGCGCCAGTGGGCAGTTATGGTCGGACAGCTGCTGCTGCGTTCGGTGGCACGTTCGCAGCGCATACACCGCGCCATGCTTGCCCGTGGCTTCAACGGCTCAATGCCCGTTTCGGCAGCGCTGTATCTGCGGGCTGTCGACTGGCTTTTTCTGCTTGGCTGGCTTGGCGTGATAGCTGCAATGCGATTTATTGATTTTTCATCTATGTTAGGCAAACTGTTATGAGTCATCATTATATACAATTCAGCGATGTGCATTACCGATACCCCAACGGCTACGAGGCTCTGTCGGGTGTAACGTTCCGTGTGACCCATGGCGAGAAAGTGGCCCTGCTGGGCCTTAACGGCGCAGGCAAAAGTACCTTGTTGCTGCATACCAACGGACTGTTGCTGTCATCGCAAGGCGAGGTGAATATAGGTGATGTGCCTGTGCGTAAAAGCACTCTGCGGCTTGTGCGTCGGGCTGTAGGTATGGTGTTTCAGAATCCCGACGACCAATTGTTTATGCCTACGGTAGCCGATGATGTGGCGTTCGGGCCTCAGAATATGGGCTTGCCGCCCGACGAGGTTGCCCGGCGTGTAAGCGCCGCCTTGGCCGCAGTAGGGGCCTCTGACATGGCCGACCGACCGTCGTTCGAGCTCAGCGGAGGCCAGAAACGTATGGCCGCCATTGCCACTGTGCTGAGCATGGAGCCCGATGTGCTGGTAATGGATGAGCCTACAGCCAATCTCGACAGTGGCGCACGCCGCCGCCTGCTGAACATACTGCACAGTTTCCGGCACACTATGCTTGTAGCCACCCACGACCTTGACATGGCACTTGAACTATGTCCGCGGGCCATATTGCTCGACCACGGGCGCGTGGCCGCCGACGGCCCTACAGCATCATTGCTGTGCAACCGGCAGTTGATGGCCTCCGCCGGCATGGACATTCCGGCATCCGTTTTAGGCATGATTGAGGCCGGAATTGCGGCAGCCTCCGGCTCGTAAAGTCGTATGGTAAATTATTTTGGGTATATGGGAAATAATTAGTACTTTTGCAATTCAAAACAAAATGTTTAACCAAAACTGATTAAATTGGATCTCGACCCGTTGCCGGCTTGTGAGCCTCTGATGATACTGGCTCAAACCGCAGTCACCTTTGGGGTGGCTAAAATAGTGGCTCTTGTGGTGGCCGCATTATGTTTGTTGCTTTCCGGATTTGTGTCCGGTAGCGAAATATCTTTCTTCTCTCTTACACCTGCCCAGTTAGAGGATCTCGATGAAACGCCCAAGGGGCAGACCATCAGGAAATTGCTGTCCGAACCCGAGAAACTTCTGGCTACGATACTTATCAGCAACAATCTGGTGAATGTAACCATAGTAGTGCTGTGCAACTTTGCCCTCGGGCCTGTTTTCGCCAATATGAGCCCTGTATTGAGCTTTGTGCTGCAGACCGTTATTCTGACCTTTCTGATTCTGCTTTTCGGCGAAATCCTGCCCAAACTATATTCCAACAACTACCCTGTGAAATGGGCCCAGATGGCCTGCGGCCCCGTGATGGCCATGACCAGGCTCTTCTCGCCCATCTCCCGAATGCTCGTAAGCAGCACCTCGCTGGTTAATCGCGTGGTTGTGAAACAGCCCGAGCAGATTACCACCGATGAACTTACCCAGGCTCTGGAAATAACCGATGTAGAGGCCGGTGAGCAGCGCAATATGCTGCAGGGTATACTTAAGTTCGGCGACACTACCGCCAGCGAGATTATGACTCCGCGTACCGAGGTCACCGACATCGACTATAACACCGGCTTTGACCAGGTGCTGAAAGTGGTTGTCGACAGCGGGTACAGCCGCCTGCCGGTGTATGAAGGCTCGTTCGACAATGTAAAAGGCATACTCTACGCACGCGACCTGCTGCCGTATATAGGCCGTGAAGTCGAGGGCTTCGACTGGCGTACCCTGCTGCGCAAGCCATATTATGTGCCCGAGTCGCGAATGATTGACGACCTGCTTGAGGACTTTCGCAAAATGAAGCTGCATCTGGCCATTGTGCTCGACGAATACGGAGGCAGCTGCGGCATTGTAACCATGGAAGACGTGCTCGAGGAAATCGTTGGCGACATAAACGACGAATACGACGAGGAAGAACTTACCTATAAATGTCTGCGCGACAATACCTACATGTTCGAAGGACGTACACTGCTGACCGATTTCTTCCGCGTGACAGGCCTTGACGAAGACGATTATGCCGAGGTATGCGAAGACGCCGAAACCCTGGCAGGCATGCTGCTGGCAATAAAAGGCGACTTCCCCAAAGACAAGGAGCCACTTGTGTATGGCCGATGCCGCTTCCTGATTCTGGAAGTTGCCGACCACCGTATCAATGAGGTACGTGTAAAGATTATGCCCGACCTGCAGCAATGAAACACTCAGCCTCTCTCCTGGTAATTCTAACGTCGGTGCTTGCCGCCTGCAGCCATGGCGGTGGCGAAGACACTGCCACCCCCAGACGCCATGCTTATCCGCGCGTACAAACCTACGACAGTGTTTACACAGCAGTGGATTCATTCCCGGTGCATTTCGAGGTAAATGCTCAGGCCGGCAGGCGAATGCCACGCACCGGATGGCTCGACGTGGTATACCCTACCTATGGAGCCACCATGCATGTGAGTGCTCTGAGCTACAGCGGGGACCGGCTGGAGGCCGAACTCGAAAAACGACGCGAGCGCATAACTCTGAATCTGTACGGGCTTAGTGCGGCAACAGAGCATGTAACATCGGTCGACAGCAGTTTTGAAGCAGTAGTGCTTGTCAGCAACGATGCCACGACTACACCTGTGCAGTTTCTGGCCACCGATGGCCATGGCATGCTTGTGACCGGTGCGGCATACATGCCCGGCGTGAGGCCGGAGAGTACCGCCGACTCCATTGCCCCGCAGGTTGATGCTTTGCACCGCGATATTCTTCATGCCCTTAAACAGTTGTGCCATGAAGTCAAATGATGAGCAATACACTCCGTTTGAGATGCCGGTAATAGACCTTGATGGAGTTCGATTAGCTCTCTGCCGTATAGAGCCGGGCCATGAGCGAGGAACACGCCGCCTGCGGGAGAGGCAGGCTGTGCAACGCCTGCTCGACTACTTCGGCTTCAGCGAATCCGCTTATCGGCATTCGGCTTCCGGCGCGCCCTATATCGATGACAGTGAATTGCATATATCGGTGAGCCACAGTCTTGGCTATGCCGCCATGGCAGTGAGTCTGCAACCCGGCATAGGTGTGGATATAGAGCAGTTGCGCCCTGCGCAGTTGCAGCGTGTAGCCCCCCGTTTTCTGAGCGAGCGCGAGCAGGCGGAGTATTCCACTCCCGACCTGCTTCTGTGGGCCTGGGCTGCCAAAGAAGCAATTTACAAGGCTGCCGCTATTCCGGGTTTGAGCGGCCCTGAGATGGAACTTGAGTCGGCATTCTGCCGGGTTGCGCGTGTGGAAGATAAATATTTCCGACTTTCAACCCTTTACAGCGTCGACTATTGCTGCGTAGTGGCATTGTTTCAGCCACGTACCCTTAATCAAACTGTGTGTTTTTCTCACACAGGGCTCGCAGAGAACACAGAGATTTTAGATAGGAATGAGAATTTGCCGTCCCTTGAGTATTAGAGTTATTGCTTAGTTGCTCAATATTAAGATAATCAAAGAAATATGATAAAATACCCAAGACCTTTGAAGAAAGGCGATAAAATCGCGATAGTGTCGCCGGCCGGACACATATACCCCGAGAAAGTGGCCGGAGCCGTGACAGTACTTTACAACCAAGGATGGCAGCCACAGGTGATGCCCCATGCGCTTGGGGTAAGCGGAATTTACAGCGGTACCGCCGACGAACGCTACAGCGACCTTGAAGCGGCCTTCACCGACCCCGATGTACGGGCTATTCTCTGCAGCCGTGGCGGTTACGGCGTGGTACATATTATGGACCGTCTGAGTCGCCTCGACCTTACCGCTGACCCCAAGTGGGTGATAGGATTCAGCGACATATCTGCCCTGCACGCCCTTATGGCAAGCAAAGGGGTGGCCAGTATTCACTCGCCCATGGCAGCGCAGATAATGCTCGGTACCGACGATCCCGATACCGCCGACCTGTTCAGGATTCTGCGTGGCGAGCGTCCGGCATATACCTTCCCGGCGCATGAATACGATCGCCAGGGAATAGCCGAAGGCAAGCTCATAGGCGGCAATGTGGCAGTGCTGGCCGATCTCATCGATACTCCGTACGATGTGTTCGAGCCGGGCACAATACTGTTTATCGAAGACGTTGCCGAGCCTATATATAAAATCGAACGAATACTCTACCAGCTGAAACTCAATGGGGTGCTGGGCAAACTTGGCGGACTTGTCGTAGGCCAGTTTACCGATTACAAGCCCGACGACAGCTACGAGCACATGTACGACATGATACGCGACATGACTGCCGCCTACAGTTATCCGGTGGCCTTCAATGTGCCTGTAGGACACGTAAGCCACAATATTCCGCTTATAGAGTCAGCCGATGTAACACTCAAGGTAAGCCCCTCGGGCACCAATTCAATAATATTCCACAGACAATGAAACGTATATTATTTTCACTTCTGCTGCTCTGTGCTCTGACAGCGGCCCGGGCAGCCCGTGTCGATACCCTTTCCATACGCACTTTTCTGCTTGAATCGCCTGAGGAGGTACTGGTTATAGTGCCCGACAGCATTGAAAGCGGTAAACGCCTGCCCGTGGTGTATCTGCTTCATGGTCACGGAGGTGCTCCGCGTCACTGGCTTGAGGTAACTCAGCCGCGTCTGCCTGAACTGGCCGAGCAGTACGGCATGATATTCGTGCTGCCCGACGGACACAACAGCTGGTACTTCGATTCGCCTGTCGATGACAAGATGCAGATGGAAACTTTCATCACCGACGAACTGGTAAAGTATATCGACAAAAATTATCCTACCCTTGCCGATGCCCGTCATCGCGCAGTCACCGGTCTGAGCATGGGCGGTCACGGCTCGCTGTATCTGGCCTCCCGGCATCCCGACATATTCGGCAACGCCGGCAGCATGTCGGGCGGAGTGGACATACTGCCCTTTACCGAACGCTGGAATATAAAGGACTATCTGGGCGATTACAATCAATACCCGCAGCGCTGGGCCGAGGCATCGGTAATCAATAATGTAGAGCGCTTAAAGCCGGGTGAGGTGAACATAATATTCGACTGTGGTGTGGACGACTTCTTCGCCAAGGTCAACGACCGCCTGCACGAAACTCTGCGTGTGGCCAAAATTCCCCATGATTATATCAGCCGTCCGGGCGGACACAGCCACGCCTATTGGGCCAACGCGCTGCTGTACCACCTGCTGTATTTCGATAGCAAGTTCAAGGCAGCCGACCGATAAGTTCGAGATAGCTGCGGGCCACAATGCGGGCCGAGAAGCGGCGGCGCACCGAGTCGAGCAGCAGAGCCGGGTCGTGAGGTTGTGTCACAGCCCACTCCAGGCCTGCGGCGAGGTCGGCGCAGTCGCCGCTTCGCGCTATATAGCCTGTGCTGAGATGGTCGATTATATCACTCTGGCCTCCGTCGCCGAAGCTTACCGGTACTGCTCCGGCGGCTTGACCTTCAATAAGCGTGCCCGGCAATGTTTCGTAGTCCGACGACGATAGTACCGCCGCGGCGTGGTGCATGAGCGAGCGCAGTCGCTCCGCTTCGCTGATGGTGCCCAGGTGGGTATGTGGCAGCTTTATGGTGTCGATAAGCTGCGGATACCGTATGACTCCGAAGAAAACGGCATGAGCTTTCACACCTTTGTCGTGCAGCAGGTTGAGAGCCGATATGGCGCGGGGCAGATTCTTGATGGGATCGTCGAGCCGGGCGGCCCCCATCACTATCAGCGGCATGCCCTCGGGCAAGCCGAGGTCGGTGCGGCTGTAGCGGACCTCTCCGGCGAAGTCCTCTATAGGGAAGGCATTCGGAATCACGCTTACGTCGCAGCTGTTCAGAAGTGTGCTTTTGCGTGCAAGCGTTGCAAGCCAGTTGCTTACGGCCACAAAGTGTATGCTGCTGTGGCTGTATAGCTCGTGCTTTTTAAGCCAGACTCTGTGGCTGAGGTCATTGGCTTCCATACCTTTGCGTATGAGTCTGCATTTGCCGCACTGCTGCATATAGTGGCGGCAACGTCCGGCGTGGTGGCATACACCGGTGAGGTTCCACATGTCGTGCATGGTCCAGATGATGCGTTTGCCGGCTTCGGCCATGCTGCGTATGCTCCTGAGCGACAGCATGCCCTGATTGACCCAGTTGAGCATCACCACATCGGCCTCTTTTATCAGCGGATGGCGCTCCAGAGGCATTCCGTCGCTGCCTGTGCTTATCTTGAACAGTGTGGAGCGGTCGAAACCGTTGGCCACGAATATTTTCAGATGCTCCTGCAGAAACGGCACGCGTGCGCGCCATTGTGGCGCGGCAAGAACCACATCGGGGTCTACTGTGGCTTTGTGAGCCACCAGCATCTTTACGTCGGCGCCCTCGGCGCGAAGTGCCTTCATCAGCCGGTAGCTTACTACAGAGGCTCCGCCGCGCACGTCGCTGTGGTTTATAATTACAGTTTTCATTTGTGTAAACCCGGCAGGGGTATATGCTCTTTTTTGATGCAGAATACAAGGTAGGCGGCAATTATGGTTGCGCGTATTATATAATTAAGCCACATCCACGGGGTCACGGCCACGTAGAGGCCCAGAACATAGCATACGGCTCCAACGCCCATATAGCCCAGCAGCCGTCCGGTAGGATAGCCTATGGGGTATTTGGCATTGCCGACGAAATAGCTGGCGGCCATCATTATGAAATAGCTGCACAGTGCTGCCCAGGCGCAGCCCATATAGCCCATCACCGGCACCAGCAGCACGTTCAGCACCACTGTTACCGCTACGCCTATAAGTGAGAAGTACATGCCCCACACCGTCCGGTCGGATAATTTGTACCATACCGACAGATTGAAGAATATGCCGAAAAAAAATTCGGCCAGCATTATTATAGGCACTACTGCCAGACCGCTGAAGTACTTGGGCGATATGAAATATTTGAGTATGGGCAGGTAGAACATTACTCCCAGAAACAGCACCACGGCAAAAATAACAAAGAATTTCATTGCGTCGCGGTAAGCCTGGTTGCTCTGTTTGCCGCGTTCCTTGGCCTGCGAGAATATAAACGGCTCGTAGGCGAAGCGGAATGCCTGTATGAACATAACCATTACAATGGCCACCTTGTAGTTGGCGCCGTATATACCCAAGCCGCTCATTGCCTCGGCGGGGTCGCTTACCAGGTAGGGGTATAGCAGCTTGTCGATAGTCTGGTTCATTACGCCGGCTATGCCCAGCACCAGCAACGGTGCCGAATAGCGCAGCATTTCGGCCAGAAGCCTGCGGCAGAAGCGCCAGCGGAAGCCGGTCAGCTCGGGTATCATCATTACAAAGTTAACAACCGATGCTATCAGATTCGACAGGAATATGTAGCCGATACCGAAACCGGGGTTGTAAAACCAGTCGACGGTTGCGGGTACTGTTTTCATCAGCCATGGGCATAGCAGAATAAAAAACAGGTTCAGCCCTATGTTCACTCCTATGTTCACGAGGCGTATGGTCGCAAAGCGTACCGGGCGCTTTTTATAACGCAGATAGCTGAACGGCAGCGCCAGGAAGGCGTCAAGGGCCACACACACGGCCATCATAATTATGTAGCTCGGATGCCCGTCGCACTGCATCAAGTGTGTCACAGGCTTTATAGCCGCAAGTACCAGAACTATGAACAGACTGCTGGTCACCGCCAGCGAGGTAAGAGCGGTGGAATATACCTGCATGGGGTCATTCCAGCGCTCATGGTTGGCGAAACGGAAAAAACCGGTTTCCATGCCGTAGGTGAGTATTATCATGGCAAGTGCCACCACTGAGTACACGTAGGTGACCACGCCGTATTCGGCCGCCGGGAAAGTAATGGTATACAGCGGCACCAGGCACCAGTTGAGAAAGCGCCCTATGATACTGCTGAGGCCGTAGATGGCCGTGTCTTTTGCTAATGATTTTATTCCTGCCAAGGCTGTTGATTTCTGCTAAATGTTAAAGAGCGATTCATCGTCCATACGGTTTTTGCCCAGATGCTTATAGGCGAGGTTTGTTACCTCGCGGCCGCGTGGAGTGCGTTTTATGAAACCTTCTTTTATCAGATAAGGCTCGTACACGTCCTCTATGGTACCGGGGTCTTCGCCAAGGGCGGTGGCTATGGTGTTGAGGCCAACCGGGCCACCGTGGAATTTGGTGATGATGGTGTTGAGTATCTTGTTGTCGATTTCGTCAAGGCCGTAACGGTCGATATTCAGGGCCTCAAGGGCATAACGGGCTATTTCCACATCGATTGAGCCATTGCCCTTGACCTGGGCGAAGTCGCGTACGCGACGCAGCAGCGAGTTGGCAATACGGGGTGTGCCGCGGCTGCGCAGGGCTATCTCCTGCGCGGCTTCAAGGCTGCAGCCTACATTCAGCAGCGATGCCGAGCGGCTGATGATGCGTCGAAGAATTTCGTGGTCGTAATACTCCAGGTGGCAGTTTATACCGAAACGAGCACGCAGAGGCGATGTAAGCAGGCCGCTGCGGGTAGTGGCTCCAACCAGCGTGAACGGACTCAGACTAAGCTGCACCGAGCGGGCTCCGGGGCCTTTGTCAATCATTATGTCGATGCGGTAGTCTTCCATCGCCGAGTACAGATATTCTTCAACCACGGGGCTGAGCCGGTGGATTTCGTCGATAAACAGCACATCGTTTTCCTCGAGCGAGGTAAGTATGCCGGCCAGGTCGCCGGGCTTGTCAAGCACCGGGCCGGATGTAATTTTCAGACCTACGCCCAGTTCGTTGGCTATGATGCCTGAGAGGGTGGTCTTGCCCAGACCCGGAGGGCCGAACAGCAGTATATGGTCAAGGGCCTCGCCGCGCATGCGTGCCGCGCTGACGAATACCCTGAGGTTCTCGATTATCTTTTCCTGTCCGTTGAACGATTCGAAGCTGCCCGGGCGCAGGGCTTTCTCGAAGTCGCGGTCAGGAGCGTTTTCGCGTATGTTGAAATCTTCTTGCATAATTCTTTTTAATGTTTCACGCAGAGAAAGCGGTGGGGCAAAGAGCGCGGAGATTGTTATTCTGCATTATTAAAGTTCTTTGCCGCTATTATTTAGTCTTCTCCTCGGTAATCTCTGTGTGGGCTCCGGAAATAACCTTGAGAATCTCTGCGGGCCGTATGGCATTGAGGCATAGATAGTCGCCGCGAAGGCAAGGCTTGTTGCCGAATACCGAGCAGGGCCGGCAGCTCATGGGCAGCTGTATGCAGTCGGTATCGCTCTGGCGCCATCCCATAAAGCCGCAGTAGGGGTGTGTGGCACCCCATATGGTAATGGTTCGTGTGCCGGCAATGGCCGCCAGATGCATGTTCGACGAGTCCATGCTCAACATCAGATCGAGGTGGTTCATCAGAGCCAGTTCGGCCGCGAATCCGTAGCGCTTTCCGGCCAGAGAGGTCACTCCGGAATATTTTCCGGCCCAGCCGTTGAGAATCTCAGCTTCATCGCCTCCGCCTCCGAACAGAAACACACGGGTTGCTCCGGGGCTTTCGCATATGCCTTTTACCACTTCCTCCATTTTTTCGGGAGGGTATATCTTGCCCTTATGTGCCGCAAAGGGCGCTATGCCGATCCATCGTTCACCATTGGGGCGAGGCCGGCAAATACAGGCGAAATCGTCGGCCGGAGCCATGGCATGGCCGTCGTACAGACCGTCGAAGCGGTAGTCGACCGGCAGGCCCAGCCTGTGGAAAACTTCGCGGTAGCGCGCGCGGCTCGACAGCAGAGGCAGCATTATCTTGTTGCGTACGCGGGTAAGGGCTTTCCGGCCCTGGCGCCCTTTGTTGATACGGCTTACACGGGTGCGCTGCAGGCGGCAGAAAAAGCCCATGATGCGGGTGCGTATTACATCGTGCAGGTCGGCGAAGGCGTCGAAATCGTATTCCTTTTTCAGTTCCGAAATCAGGCGCCTGAGTCCTCCGGGGCCTACGTAGTCGGTCTTCACATCGGCTCCTACTACTACAAGATTGTCGGGGCGGTTGATAAAAATCGATGTCATCGAAGGCCTGGTCACGAACACAAAGCGCACGTCGGGGTAGCACCGGGCCACGCTGTAAAGCACCGGCACGGTCATGGCCACGTCGCCTATGGCGGAGAATCGCGCGGCCAGCACGGTAATCAGTCCGAGGGTGTTTGAAGTCGGGGCGTTATTTTTTTGCATAGAGCACCGGATTGGTATCGGCGTCGTTGTACATTTTCATCTGGCGGTATACCTTCATGTATTTTCGTCCGGCGGCCATGTCGGCGAGGAGCTGGTCGATGGCGGTCACCAGGTCGGAGCGCTGTTCGAGCAGTACTGCCAGCTTTGCCGCGCAGCGGCTGCGGTGTGCGGCTTCGGCGTCGGTACGGTTGGCCTCGGCCTGCATGTGATATATCTTCAGGGCCAGAATGCTCAGTCGGTCGAGAGCCCATGCGGGCGACTCGGTGTTGATGGTGGCGTCGGGAGCCACGCTGACGCCGGCGAACTTCTCGCGGAAATAAGTGTCGAATTCCTCCACCATGTCGGTGCGGTCCTGGTTCGAGCGGTCAATACGGCGTTTGAGAGCCAGAGCCTCCACGGGGTCGATATTGGGGTCGCGGATTATGTCTTCGAGGTGCCACTGCACGGCATCGATAAAGTTCTTGGCGTAAAGGGTGTGTTCGAACGAACCGGCATCGAAGGGATTGGGCGATGGCGCGTCGACATTGTCCGCAAGATGGTAGTCCGCAGTAGAGCGTTCGAAAATATTGTAGTAGTTTTGTGCTGTCATAATCAATGAATGTTTGAAAACACAAACTTACAAAATTTTTTGGTAAGGAGAAAAGAAAAGGTATAAAAAATTAGGAGCCTGCAGATGCAGACTCCTAAAGCGCTTCAAGATGGACTCGAACCAACGACCCTCTGATTAACAGTCAGATGCTC
>CAJUHX010000014.1 GCA_910586455.1 uncultured Muribaculaceae bacterium
CCGGCAAAATTTCGGGCAAAGATATCTATTACGGCGGCAACAAGCAGTCGTACAGTTACACTTATGATAAACTTGGTCGTCTGACCGTAGCCGATTATAGCGAACGCGAGAACCCCGATGCCGACTACAGCGCCGCCTACAGCTACGACCTCGAGGCCAACCCCATCCGAATAAAGCGTATGGGCCTGACCGACGTAGGCACTATCTTAATACCGGACGCATAAAAGTAGATAGCGAAAACTGCGGAGTAGCAGTTGTCAGCGCCGCACAATCTTGCGGTTGGCGTCGATGCGCAGCAGTATGAACAGCAGTATGGTAAAGCCCCACAGCGATGAACCGCCGTAGCTGAAGAAAGGCAGTGGTATGCCTATGACAGGGCACAGGCCTATGACCATGCCTATATTGATACAGAAGTGGAATATCAGATACGATGCCACACAATAGGCGTATACTCGACCGAAGGTGGTTGGCTGGCGCTCGGCGAGCGTTATTATCCGCAGTATCAGTATCAGAAACATCAAAGTCACTGCTAAAGCGCCTGCAAAACCTTCTTCCTCGCCTATGGTGCAGAATATGAAGTCGGTGTGTTGCTCGGGCACGTATTTGAGCTTGGTCTGGGTGCCGTTGAGGAAGCCTTTGCCCCAGAAGCCGCCCGAGCCTATGGCTATCTTCGACTGGTTTACATTATAGCCGGCTCCGCGCAGGTCCTCGACTATGCCCACGGCTACAAGCACACGCTGCTGCTGGTGGGGCTGCAGATAGTTGAAGGCTATATTCACCGAAAACATGAACACTACCGACAGCAGGCCTGTGGCGGTAGCGATGAACAGTTTGCGCCTGCGCAGGCGTATTGCCTCGAATGCCACGTAAAGGCATGCGGCTATTATGGCGCCAAGCATCACCGGCATGCCCGGAATATCAACATGGCAGAGTCCGAGTACTACCAGTACAATTGCCAGTGAGGCATAGCCGAGCACCAGGTTGCGTGTCACTGTGAGGTGTTTGTCGTAGATAAAGCTCATGGTTATGATTATAAGTGCAATCATAACCATTATGGCGAATTCGCCCGACGGAATGCCCATGATGCCGACATCGGTAAATTTGACCACGACAACAAATATGACTACCGAAACCAAAGCGGCAAACAGCACCAGACCGCTCATGCCCTCGCGGTAGAGTACAAAGAACAAGGACATGAATGTGAGTGCCGAGCCGGTTTCGTTCTGGTTCAGAATCAGCACTATTGGCAGTAGTATGATTACCAGGGCCTTGACATAGTTCGAAAATTTGGCGTTCAGTATAAAATGGTAGCCGCTGAACAGTTTGGCCAATGCCAGTGCTGTGGCGAATTTGGCGAACTCAGCCGGCTGCAGGCTCATTGAACCGAACGAAATCCATGATCGTGAGCCTTTTATGTCGTGTGCCACATATGGTGTTATAAGCAACAGCAGCATCACCACCACATATATCGGAAAGGCGTATGTTTCGTACATGCGGCTGTCGATGAGCAGAATTACGAGGCCTAACAGAAATGAAAGACCAATCCAGCGTACCTGCTTACCCGAAAATTCGTTGGCCGAGAACATATTTGCCTGGTCGAAGTCGTAGCTTGCAGCATAGATGCTCACCACTCCTGCCGCCACCATAAGCAGGTATAACAGAACTGTAATCCAGTCGATGTTGCGCAGTATCGACGCGCCGCTGTTTCTTTGCTGTATCATGGTTGTCTGCTGTTATTTATTACTGACAGTGGATGTTGAATCCGGAGCGAAGACCGCACCGAGTCTGTCGGCCAGACCTGATGCGAGTTTCTGGGCGCTCAGCGATGCCTTTGGGCGGCTTGTTATTGATGAGTCCGGTTTCGATTGGGTTTTCTCGGCCTTTTTCTTACCGGGTTTTTTCTTAGCTTTGTCCGTGTCAGACTTAGCGGGCTTCGGTTTTGGCGGAGCATAATATACGCTCATGTTCATCATTTGCTCCTCCATGCCTTTTCGGGCCGGCGAAATGGTGCGGTTGAGATACTTTTCCATTACCAGCGAGCCGATAGGCACACCGTATGTGGCTCCCCAGCCGCCGCCTTCGATGTATGCGCAGACAGCAATTTTTGGGTTTTCGTAAGGTGCGAAGCCCATGAAGGCCGAGTGGTCCTGGCCGTGGGGGTTTTGGGCTGTACCTGTCTTACCACACACCTCTATGCCCGGAATGGCTGCGCGGCGGCAGGTGCCGCCCAGCACGGCCATGTGCATGCCTTCGGCCACGTCGTTGTACCAGTGAGCGTCGACGGTGGGTATATGCTTCTCAATAAATTCGGCAGGCATCACTGTATCCTGTATGCTGCGCACAATGTGGGGCGTGATATAGTAGCCTCGGTTGGCTATGGTGGCCGAGAGGTTGGCTATCTGCAGCGGTGTGGACAAAATCTCGCCCTGGCCTATGGATACCGATATAATGGTATTGGCGCTCCAGTGGCCCTCGGAGTAGAAACGGTCGTAGAATTTGGCGTTTGGAATGAATCCTCGGCTTTCGCTGGGAAGGTCCACTCCCAGTTTGTAGCCGTAGCCCATCGACACCAGATGGTTCTTCCATATTTCGAAGGCGTTGGCCGACGAGCCGTATTTGCTCCGCTTGTCGATCATGGCTTTGAAGCCCCAGCAGAAGAAGGCGTTGCACGAGGTCTGCAGCGCCGGCTTAAGTGGCAGCGGCGAGCCGTGGGCATGGCAGCCTACACGCAGACCGCCGTTGATGTATCCATGATAGCAGGGGTAGGCTGTCTGAAGATTGATGATGCCTTCCTGCAGGAATATCAGGCCCTGGGTGGGTTTGAAGGTCGAACCGGGGGGATAAGCGGCCATGAGGGCGCGGTCGAACAGCGGCACGGCGGGGTCTTTGGTGAGTTTGCTGTAGTTGGCGCCGCGCTGGCGTCCTACGAGCAGGCGCGGGTCGTAGGTCGGCGACGACACCATGCAGAGTATCTCGCCTGTAGCCGGTTCGATGGCCACCACGGCTCCGCGTTTGCCAACCATAAGCGACTCGGCGTATTGCTGCAGTTTCACGTCGATGCTCAGGTAAAGGTCGCGTCCGCTTACAGCCTCTATGTCGCGGGCTCCGTTCTCGTAGCGGCCCTGAATGCGTCCGCGGGCATCGCGTATAAGTATTTCGGTTCCCTTTTCGCCGCGCAGATAGGCTTCGTAGCTTTTTTCCACGCCAAGGTCGCCGGTATAGTCGCCGGCGGCATAATATGGGTCGCGCTCTATGTCGGTGCGGTTCACCTCGCGGATGTTGCCAAGTATGTTGGCTCCGGTGGGGAAGGCGTACTGGCGCAGTATCCGTTTTTGTATAAAGAAGCCGGGAAAGCGGTAGAGCTTTTCCTGCAGTCGGCCATAGTCCTCCGACGACAACTGGGCTATAAGCCTCTGCGGCGTGTATGATGAATAGCCGGGATTGAGGCGTTTGTCGCGCATGTCGCTGAGGCGTTTCAGCAGCTGAGCTCTGGTCAGGTTCAGTGTCTGGCAGAAGTCAAGGGTATCGAATTCCTGCACGTCGCGCGGTATCAGCATCACGTCGTAAGCAGGCTGGTTGTATACCACAAGAGTGCTGTCGCGGTCGTAGATAAGGCCGCGCGAGGGGTACACCGTCTTTTTCAGGAAGGCGTTCGAATCGGCCGACTGCTTGTATGTGCTGTCGTGTATCTGCAGGTCGAAAAGGCGGAATATGAAAATAGCGGCGACTATGGCGACAAAGGCGCCGATTACATATTTTCTTTTTTCGAGATTATAGTTTTTTCTCACGTTGGCGTTGTCGTATCGACAGGCTGTCGATAGCGTATATAATTACGAATGTAAATATGGTGCTGCATACTATCCGCAGCAGCATCAGACTGAAGTTGTGAAACTGGAATGCCTCTATCGCGAATACCATAAAGCAATAGAGCAGTGTCATCGTAAGCAGATATTTCATGTATGGCGCATAGCCCATGGTACGCAGCGACGGACGCATGCCGGCCAGGTCGTCGTCGAAGCTCATATACAGATGGTACACAGGCTTGCGTGCGAAGGCCAGCAGGGTGCATGCCAGAGCGTTCACGCCCTGGGTGTCGCCGAATATGTCCACGGCCAGGCCGGTGATGAAGGCCAGTGTGAGCGAGGTGTTGGTACCCAGCGTCACCGGCAGGCTTATTATCACGTATATGAACACCAGCGGCACTGCCACATTGAACAGTATCAGGTTGTTGAAGATTATGGCCTGGGCAGGTACAAGCAGCAATATCGACAACAGTATGTTCACCAGGGTCTTGCTCATTGTTTGAACGGGTTCTTGATGTTTTCTTCTTCCTCTTTCTCGCCGGCCTCAAGAGTCTTGAGTTCGGGGCGGTAGTTGTTCACAACCACCTGCACATTGCTCAGTGTGGTAAAGTCGGCAAAGAGTTTTATCTTGAGAGTGAAGAAGTTTTCTTTGCGGTTTCGGTTGTCGCTGATTACGCGACCCACAGGTATGCCGGGCGGGAATACGGCTGAGTAGCCGCTGGTCACCACCGTGTCGCCTTTGTGGTATATGGTGTGTCGCGGCAGTTCCTCCAGCAGCGCCACAGTGGGGTCGGAACCGTTCCATACCAGCGAGCCGAAGCCGTCGCTGTTCTTCACCTTGCACGAAAGGCGGAAGTTGGGGTTGAGCAGCGATATCACGCGGGCCGTGTGCGGGCCTACGTTGCTTACAATGCCTACCACGCCGTTCTGGTCAATCACGCCCCACTCGGGCTTCAGGCCGTCGTTACTGCCTTTATTGATGGTGATGTAGTTGTAAGGCTTCGACACCGAGTTGTTTATCACGTGAGCTACAATAAACTCAAAGTGCTGCATGGTGGAGTCGACTTTCATGGTATCGGTGAAGTTCTTCTCCTGCAGTATGTCGAGCTGTTCGCGCAGGTTCACTACCTCCTGCTGCAGCGCGGCGTTGCGGGCGTTGAGGTCGGCATTGATTTCGCGCAGGTTGAAGTAGGAGGTGATTTCGTTGCTCAGGCTGTATGTGCCCGATGCCACGGCGTTGGCCGAGGTCAGATACACATGGTGCTGGTAGGGGTTATGCTTGAACAACAGCATGCAGCTGATCACCACATAGATGATGAACAGAAACCACTTGCTGTTGTTCCGGAAAAATGCAATAAGTTCGTTCACGTTCTCTTATCGGATGAGGAACGAGAATTTGTCGATATTCTTCAGTGCCACGCCGGTGCCTTTGGCCACAGCCAGCAGTGGGTCTTCGGCAATATGGAACTGTATGCCTATTTTGTCGGTCAGACGTTTGTCAAGACCGCGCAGCATGGCGCCGCCGCCGGCCAGATAGATACCGTTGCGTACAATGTCGGCATAGAGTTCGGGCGGTGTCTGCTCAAGCGCACCGAGTACGGCAGCCTCGATTTTGGAGATGGTCTTTTCTATGCAGTGGCTGATTTCCTGGTAGCTCACGGGCACTTCCATAGGCAGGGCAGTCATTACGTTGGGGCCGTGTACTATGTAGTCCTCGGGCGGATTGTCGAGTTCGGTCAGGGCCGATCCTACGTGCATTTTAATCTGCTCGGCGGTGCGTACGCCCACTTTCACGTTGTGTGCGCGACGCATGTGGTTCTGGATGTCCTCGGTGAGGTCGTCGCCGGCAATCTGTATGCTCTTGTTGCTGACGATACCGCCCAGCGATATCACGGCGATTTCGGTGGTACCGCCGCCTATGTCCACAATCATATTGCCTTCGGGGGCTTCAACGTCAAGGCCGATACCCAAGGCCGCCGCCATGGGTTCGTAAATCATGTACACGTCGCGACCGTCGGCATGCTCCGACGAGTCGCGCACGGCGCGGATTTCCACTTCGGTCGAGCCGGAAGGTATGCCTACAACCATACGCAGCGAGGGCGAGAACCAGTTGCTCTTGCTGCTGGCCTTCTTCACCAGGCCGCGAATCATAAGTTCGGCGGCGTTGAAGTCGGCAATTACACCTTTGCGCAACGGACGCACGGTGCGGATGCGCGGATGGCTTTTGCCTTCCATAAGGTGGGCTTCGTTGCCTACGGCTATGAGTTTGTCGGTGCGGTTGTCGAGGGCCACAATCGACGGCTCGTTGATTACAATCTTGTCGTTATGGATTATTATCGTGTTGGCTGTGCCAAGGTCGATAGCGATTTCTTTTGTAAGCGAAAACAGCTTCATTTTTTCTGGGTGGTGGAGAAGAGTGAATTAGTGTTTGAAGTGGCGGAAACCGGTCATCACCATGGTCATGCCGTTCTTCCGGCAATATTCCACTGAGTCGGTGTCGCGGATTGAGCCGCCTGGCTGGATTACATAGTCGATGCCCTCGGCATGTGCTATCTCCACACAGTCGGCAAAGGGGAAGAAGGCGTCGGAAGCCATAATTGCGCCCTTGAGGTCGAAATTAAAGCTCTTGGCCTTCTCAATGGCGTGGCGCAGAGCGTCGACACGCGAAGTCTGACCTACGCCCGAGGCGATAAGCTGTCCGTTGCGTGCCAGCACAATAGCGTTGCTTTTGGAGTGCTTTACAATTTTATTGGCGAAAATCATGTCTTCGGCCAGTTCGGGCGAGAGGTTGTCGCCGGCCACAAGCTTGAGGTTATCGGCTGTTTCAACCTTGGTGTCGCGCTGCTGACGCAGGGCACCGTTGAGCAGAGTGCGCACGGTGTACTTGCTGGCGGCTTCGCAGAGCTGCACCAGTATGATGCGGTTCTTTTTTTGGCGGAGTATGGCCAGTGCGTCGTCGGTATATGCCGGAGCTATGATTACCTCGAAGAAAATCTTGCCGATTTCTGCGGCTGCGGTAGCGTCGACTTCTGTGTTGGTGATTATCACGCCGCCGAATGCCGATACAGGGTCGCCGGCCAGAGCGTCGGTCCAGGCCTGGGCCAGAGTGCCGCGTGTGGCCAGACCGCAGGCGTTGTTGTGCTTAAGTATGGCTACAGTGGGTTTGGCGGCGTCAAATTCGGCTATGAGCGAGGTGGCGGCGTCAATGTCCAGCAGGTTGTTGTATGAGATTTCCTTGCCATGCAGCTGAGTGAACATTTCATCGAATTTGCCGAAGAATGTGCCTGCCTGGTGGGGATTCTCGCCATAGCGCAGGCTCATAGAGCCGTCAATGGTCAGACGCAGGGCGCTTTTGTGCTTCTCGGCAGCAGGCTGGTCGAAATAGTTGAATATGGCGCTGTCGTAAGCCGACGATACTCCAAAGGCTTCCTTGGCCAGGAAGCGGCGTTCGTCGAGGGTGGTGGCGGCTCCGTGTTCGCTAATCATGCCTGCGAGAGCGGCGTATTGGGCTTTCGATGCCACTATGGCCACGTCGTTGAAGTTTTTGGCAGCGGCGCGGATGAGCGATATGCCGCCTATGTCTATTTTTTCTATGATGTCGGCTTCGGGAGCGCCCGATGCCACAGTTGCTTCAAAAGGATAGAGGTCGACGATTACCAGATCGATGGCCGGAATCTCATATTCGCGGCACTGGGCAACGTCGTTTTCATTGTCGCGGCGGTTGAGAATACCGCCGAAGACTTTAGGATGAAGAGTCTTGACACGACCGCCCAGAATCGAGGGGTAACCAGTAAGGTCTTCGACCGCTTCACATTCATAGCCAAGCGATTCTATAAACGAACGTGTACCGCCGGTCGACAGGAATTTTACGCCGTCGTCGTGCAGTTTCTTAAGGATTTCATCGAGTCCGTCTTTGTGGAAAACCGACACCAGGGCGGTGCGGATTTTTTTGAGTTCTGACATAATAATCTTGTGTATAGCTTTCAGCGTGCAAATTTACAAAAATTTCCGTACTCCGCTTGTACAACAAGGCCACGAATTTCAAAAAAAATATGTAAAATTTTGTGTAATCGGCAAAACTGCTGTTTTTTCTTTGCTTAGGCGGTATACTACAACAGGCGGGGCGCGAAAAGCGCAACCCCGCCTGTGTATTTTATATCAGCGCTATCAGATGCGGTCGAGTACGGTGCCTATGAGGTCGCGGATGCCCTGCTTGTAGTTGGGATTGGCCTCGGTGTTGAAGCGGTTGGCTATGATGCTGCATACTGTCATGGCTTTGTGGCCCATCAGTTTGCCAAGTCCCTGCAGTGGGGCGGACTCCATCTCGTAATTGGTTATTTTACGGCCTTTGTATTCAAAAGCCTCGATGCGGTGATTGAGGTCGGGGTTGGCCAGTGGCAGGCGCAGTTCGCGGCCTTGAGGACCATAGAAACCTACCGCCGAGATTGTATTGCCGCGCACCATATCACTGCCGCCGATGCGGGCTACCAGTTCGGGGTCGGCATCCACAATGTAAGGTTTGGCCCATAGCGGATTCCAGCCGGTATGGCGGCAGAGTTCGTGTTCGAAGTCGAGGTCGGCCACCGAGTCGCGTCCGGCATAGTAATTGAGTACACCGTCGAAGCCTATCGACTTTTCGGCTATTACCGGGGTGCCGAGCGAGAGTTCGGGCTGGAGTGCCCCCGAAGTGCCTATACGCACCAGAGTGAGCGAACGCATTTTGTCGCGTACCTCGCGGGTGTCGAAGTCGATGTTAGCCAGGGCGTCGAGCTCGTTGATTACAATGTCGATATTGTCCGGGCCGATACCGTGGCTGAGGCACATTATGGGCTTGCCGTCATATGTGCCGCCTATGGTGTGGAATTCGCGCGACGATACTTCGAAGTCCTTGGTGTCGAAGAAGTCGGCCACCATATCCACGCGAGCAGGGTCGCCTACCAGTATCACACGGTCGGTAAGCTGTTCGGGCAGCAGGTGGAGGTGGAATATACTGCCGTCGGGGTTGATTATCATTTCCGATTCCGGAATAACTTTTTTGAATTTGGGTTCGTTGCTCATGGAGTGTATTCTGACAATGTTAAATTTTTGCTTTCAGATATTTCATTTTATTTATAACGGAAGCGGGGGCTTCTGTGTTTTGTCAAGTTTTGGAAATAACACCGTAGCGTCCGCCGGGCAAGGTGATTATGAGGTCGGCCATTTCCATTTCAAATAGTGTGGAGCTGAGGCTGGCGAACGGTATGCCTAACTGTACTACAAGCTCGTTGACGGTGGCGTCGGGATGTTGGCGCAGATGGTCGACAATGCGCTGATGTAGTGGCGACAGGGGCTTGAACAGCTCGGTCTGCCGGGCCTTGTCGGTCTGTCGGGGCCATCCCATGGCCTGTATGAGTTCGTCGGCATCGGTAAGCATCTGTGCGGCGTTATTGGCAATCAGGTTGTTGCAGCCGCGTGAGTAGGTGTCGCATGGCCGTCCGGGCACAGCGAATACCTCGCGGTTGTATTCCGAACCTATGCGGGCTGTGCATAGGGCGCCGCCGCGACTGTCGCTTTCCACCACAATAACAGCGTCGGCCATGCCGGCCACAATGCGGTTGCGGGCCAGAAATGCGCCACGGTTGGGCGACGCAGACGATATGTATTCTGTGACTATCGAGCCTCCGGCTTTGACTATCCGTGCGGCCTCGCCTCGGTGGTCGGCGGGATAAATCATGCGCAGTCCGTGGGCAACCACGGCTGTGGTAGGCAGCCCATACTGTAGTGCGGCCCGGTGGGCCGCTATGTCGATGCCGTAGGCCAGACCGCTCACAATGGTCACGTCGCCTATCTGTTCTTTGATGGCGCGAACGAGTTCGCTGACGAAGTTGGTGCCGAACGATGTTGCGTGGCGGGTACCCACTATGGCAATACTGCGCAGCGGGTCGTGGCAGCCGTTGCCGAGAGAGTAGAGCATCACAGGCGCGTCGGCGCACTCCCTGAGGCGGCGCGGGTAATCTTGGTCGGTAAAGAAGCTTGAGCGTACGTTGTTGTCGGCTATAAATTCGGCCTCACGGACGGCTGTTTCAAGCAGCGACGAGCGATATTCGCTGTCAGCCAGGTCGGATTTCACTCCCATACGGCTGCGCAGGCTGCGTGCGTCGAGCCTGAAGAACTCCTCGGGAGAGCCCAGGCGGCGCAGCATTTCGCCTGCTGTGGTGGTGTTCATACCCCGCAGCAGCGAGAAGGCTATTTTATATGCGAGTCCGGTGGCTTGCATGCTTGTCAGGATTCTTTACTCAGGTAAGGGGCAAAGGCTTCGGCCAGAACGTCGCCGCGGCTCAGGCGTCCGTTTTCGAGGCAGGCTACTTCGACAATACCTTCCACCACCGGAGTGCCGTCGGCGCTGTATATGTCCTGCTCGAACACGAACAGCGGCCCGCGCCTACTGATGTTCAGGCAGCTGACCATGCTGTCGCCCAGACCCAGAGGCTTGCGGTAACGGATTTCGACACGGCTCAGTACCGGGTCGATACCTCGGCAGTGCATGTCGCGGAAGCTCAGTCCGGCGCTTTCGCAGAATTCGTGGCGGGTGTGCTCCATATAGTGCAGGTAGTTGGCATTGTTTACTATGCCTTCCACGTCGACTTCGTAGTCGCGCACTTTCATGGGCAGCTTGAATATATAGTCTTTCATCAGAGGCTGTTTACCTTGTTGATGGTTTTGCCGGCGAGGAAAGCGGCTACGTTGTCGGCACAGATTTGCAGCAGGCGCTCGCGTGCTTCGGTCGACTGCCATGCCACATGGGGTGTAATCACGCAGTTGGGGGCGCCGAGCAGCGGACAGTCGGCATGCGGCGGCTCGCATTGCAGTACATCCAGGCCTGCTCCGGCTATGCGGCCTTCGCTCAGGGCCGAGGCCAGAGCCTGCTCGTCGATCAGTCCGCCGCGTGCGGTGTTTATCAGCATGGCGGAGGGGCGCATCAGGCGCAGGGTGTCGGCATTGATGAAACCGGCATTGTCGGCACACAGCGGGGCGTGGAGCGAGATTACGTCGGCTTGGCCGAAGAAGTCCTCTTTACTTACTTTTTCAATCCATGGTGGCAGAATGTCGGCACTTTTTGTTGTGAAAGCTATGATTTTCATGCCCAGGGTATGCAGAACCCGGGCCATGCGCCTGCCTATATTGCCCAGGCCGTAAATGCCGGCAGTCTTGCCGCTGAGTTCTGTTATGGCTCCGAGGCGGTAGCTGAAGTCGGCGCAAGCCGTCCAGTCGCCTCGGCGCACGCTTTGCGAATATCCTCCGGCATTGTTGGTGAGTTCAAGCAGCAGCGACAGCGCGGTCTGAACCACCGACTCTGTGGAGTAAGCCGGAATGTTGCATACCGTAATGCCGCGTTCGCTGCAGGCCGCTATGTCGACATTGTTATAGCCGGTGGCGAGCACGCCCACATATCGCAGGCGTGGCAGCCCGGCTATGGTGTCGGCATCAAGCACTACTTTGTTTGTAATCACAATTTCCGCATCGGTGCAGCGCTCCGCTATTTCGTCGGGAGCGGTACGTTCGTAAACGGTGAGTTCGCCCAGACGGGCAAGGGCGTCCCAGCTGAGGTCGCCGCTATTGGCTACAAAGCCGTCGAGTACTACTATATTAGGTTTCATAGGGGACAAAGATACAAAATTTTTGCAAATTATCGGCAGGTGGCGGGCAGTACTTTGTCGAGCCAGCTGAAAACTGCATCGTAGAAGGTCGCGCGTACTGCCGGGGCCGAAAGTGCCAGGTCGTGCAGGCCGTCGGGAATCTCCACTTCGGTGACATCAGTGCCAAGTTCGCGACCCAGTTTGCTGATGTGTTCCACGTTGAGTACTGCATCGCCGCGCATAAAGCTGTCGTTCCACTCGTCGCCGTACACGCTTTTGTCGGAGTGCAGCAACAGAATGGGGATGGTGATTTTGTCATGTTTGCCACGCAGTGCTTTCTGGGCCGAGCTGATGGCTTTAATCCACGAAGCCTCTACTTTCTCGGGCTTTTCGGTTTTCCATTTGGTGTCGAACTCCCACTCCCCATGGTGTTTTTTTAGCAGCGACTCGGCATAGAGCGATTCGCTTCCCTGCGATATTTTCATGTTCGGAAATATATGGCTCAGAAAGCCCACAAAGGGTATGGCCACCTTGCGCATGAAACCGTTGAAGTTCCAATCCAGAAACGGACTGTTGAGTATCAGCGCGTCGACGGGAGCCTGAGGGTTCATGGTAAGATAGTACGACGTAATCAGTCCGCCGGTGCTGTGTCCCATCAGTACGATACGTTCATGGTGGCGTCCGTCGCGGGCTATCACGGCCAGGGCCGAGTCGATGTCCGGAAAATATTCATTAAGGCTCCGAGCCTGAAATTTGCGCTGGCCCGGCAATATGGAGCGGCCATACTTACGCAGGTCGAGGGCGTAGAAATCGTAGCACGAGTCGGCGAAGCGGTCGCCCTCCTCGGCCTGAAAAAAGTAGTCGTTATAGCCGTGTACGTAAAGAACAGCTGCCCGAGGCTTGTGGCAGGCGGCGAGTTTGCGGATTATCGTGCAGCGCTCCGCACCGGCATAGTCGGCGGGCTGTTCGATATACTGCATACGGTAGCCGTGGCCGAGAACACTGTCTGGCTGCCATTGCGCCACGGCCTGCAGTACCCAGGCCGTGAGCAGTATAAAGAATATCAGATACTTTTTCATGCAATCATAACCGCCAGGCTACGAAATAAGTTCAACGCCGATACCGGGGCGGTCGGGTATGGTAACTTTGCCGTCGACGATTTTTATGCCGTTGAATCGGTCGTTAGCTATGAGCAGGTTGCCGTCGAGGTCGGCCCAGTCGACCATCGGAGCCAGCTGTGCGGCAGCGGTGACGGCACACGAGGTTTCGGTCATGCAGCCCAGCATCACTTTCATGCCCAGTGCGCGGGCCAGCACGGCCATCTTGTAGGCTTCGTGCATGCCGGTGCTTTTCATCAGCTTTATGTTGATGCCGTCGTAGGCTTCGGCGGCGCGCTTTACATCGGGCAGGCGCTGCAGAAACTCGTCGGCTATGATAGGCAGGGGCGAGCGTTCGCGCAGCCATGCGGTATCGTCGATTCGTTTTTTCTCAAATGGTTGTTCTACAAACTTGCAGCCGCGTTCGGCAAGCCAGTGACACATGTCGAGGGCCCATTCGCGGTCTTTCCAGCCTTGGTTAGCGTCGACACACAGTGGCACATCGCTCTTGGCGCGAATCATTTCCACCAGTTCCTTGTCTTTGTCGAGGCCCATTTTTACTTTAATCATTTTATAAGGCGAGGCCTCGTCGATTTTCTTGTTTACAATCTCAGGCGTGTCGATGGTGATGGTAAACGAGGTGTTTGGGCAGTTGTCGGGGTTGAGTCCCCAGATTTTGTACCATGGCTGGCCCATGATTTTGCCCAGCAGGTCGTGCAGGGCTATGTCGACCGATGCTTTTGCGGCGCGGTTGTCTGGCGCTACCGAGTCCATATAGTCATGAATTTCCTCGATGCGGAACGGGTCGGTGAACTGTGCCAGGTCGAGGCTGTTGAGAAACTTGCAGACACTCTCTACGTTCTCGCCCAGATACGGAGGCATCGAAGCCTCGCCATAGCCTGTGATACCGTCGTATTCCAGTGTCACCTGTACGTCGGGGGTTGTGGTGCGTTGCGATTTGGCCAGGTTGAAGGCATGGCGCAACTGCAGTTCGTATGGTTCGAATTTCAGATTGAGGCGCCCCGAGGGAGTGGTGCGTCGGGTAGCTGTGTCGGCTCCGAATGCCGACATTGATATTGGGCTGGCTGCAAACAAGGCGCCCAGAGCGCCGGTACGCAGGAAATTACGTCTGTTCATTGGGGGTGGATAACGTTTAGTTAAAATACCAGGGATGGTCGATTACACGGGTGATGCCCGCTGAGCCTTCGTTGCCTTGGATGCGCACGGCATGCAGGAATGGAGTTGTAAGGTAAGCCTCCGATTGAGGGTCGATGCTATTACGTTTTACACGGCCCGACGAGTGTACATAGTTGCCGTCGTGGTCGTAAATGGCCACATGGGTTACCTTGCCGGTGTCGGGATTGCCGAAAAACAGCAGGTCGCCGGGTTTGCAGCTGCGCCAGTCGGCGGCTTCGATACGAGTGCCGGTGCGGGCCTGCTGCGAGGCGTCGCGCAGCAGTATTATGCCGTTGCTGAGGTAACTGACTTTCGACAGCCCGGAGCAGTCGAGGCTTTTAGTCGAAGTGCCTCCCCAGAGATAGGGCTGTCCTTCCATCGAATATGCCATGGTAAGTATTTTGCAGGCGTCGAAAGTCTGGTCGGCCCAGTTGATGACCGGGGTGAACGATGCAGCATCGCCCCAGCCGGTACGGCCATCGGGGAGGGCCACTTTCACGCGCCCGGCGGTTGTTTCCAGCGGGCCTTCGACTATACAGCCGTTTACCAGGTCGGTTACGGTGCTTTGCATGCAGTCGGTGGTGGGGTCGGTGTAGAGCCGAATCTGATAGTGGGCTGTCATGACCAGGCGCGGAGCCTTGCGCCAGGCGGCGTATGTGGCGGTGGTGACTGTCTGGAGCGAATTGTCCACAATCCAGCCGGTGTAGCCCTCGGGGCTCAGCACTTTGTACCAGTCGCCGTCTTTTTCGAGCAGCTTCACCGGAGTGCCCATAATCACCTGCGAGCAGAGTTCGCGGGCATGTCCGGGAGTGGTGCGCATGTTGGCTACGGAAATCTTCACCAGGGCGAAGTTGTCGTTTTGGGCCGGTTTGTCCACTTCCAGCGCCATTGCGCCGAAGCTTATGTATAATATGGCCGCAAGGGCGGCAAGAATATTGTGTTTCATTCTACAGGTAATATTTCAATGATTTCGAGATTTTGGTTCCATGCCGGATAAAACAGGTTGCCGCGAGAACATTCAACTTCGCCGGGCTGAAAATCTACGGTTTCGGAGCGCACAAAGCGTTTGGCCGGATAAAGTTCGCCGCACACACCCCGGTTGGAGGCAAAGCGGTGGGCGTCCATGCCGGTGGAGTAAAAGCGCTGTACGGCGGGGTCACTGCTGTTGCTGTAGCGTCCGAACGATACGTCGACAGGTACCCATCCTACGCCTTCGAAGTAGACTTCGGCCCAGTCGTGATAGTTTTTTTCGCCCGGATGCAGCATCCAGCCGCTTTCCCATCGTGCCGGAATACCCAGCGAGCGCATCAGCGATATATACAGCAGCGACACCTGGCCGCAGTCGCCGTGCCGTTCGGTGACTACATATTCCGGTATACACTCTATGGTGCTGTACTCGCGGGCTCCTGCCCAGAGGTAGTGGCCGATGATATAGTCGTACACCATTTCGCTGCAGCGGTATGGGTTGTTTTCGCTACCTACAATACTGCGTGCCAGTTGTTCCATGCAAGGCATGTGCGGAAACTCGGCTGCCGTGTAGCGGCGATAAAGCTCGGAGTCGGTGTCGTACGGACGTATGTTCCTGAGTATATAATCGGGTGAGAAATACTGTCCGCGTGTGATGAACTCACCCTCGTAGCTCAGCAGAGTGCTTTCGCCGGCGCGCACCGGCTGCTCGAAGTACACGGTATGGTGTACCGACTGAGCGCTGTCGCTGACAATATAGCGGGTCGGAGTCGCATCGGTGATTCGTATGTGGTCCTGACGGGCGCTCCTGTGGGGCAGTGGCATCCATACCCGCAGGGTGTCGCCTTTCAGAGCCGGATGCCAGGGAACCTCTATTGTGAAGCGGTAGCGAACCTTATGGGCCGCACCCGTCGGATTGTCGCCGCGGTAGTAGCTCAGTACCGAGTCGACATAGCTGATGCGCTGTGGCGAGGCTGTGGCTCCGCGCGAGGTCACGCCTCCGTTCATTTCGGGGTTGAGCAGCTTGAGATTGCGCGGGCCCTTGCGGAACACACGTCTTTGGCCGTTGAAGTCCTTTGTTTCAAGGTATTTCTTTTGGATAAAATCGGCTATTTGTGCGTCTGTGATGTCCGGAAAATCGGTGCGGATTATCTCCGAGGCTTCTTCCACGGTGTATGGAAAGTCGCCTGCCGTGCGTTTGGCGATAGCCGCGGCTGAGTCAGCCTCGAGCCATACGGGCACATCGGCTCGGCAGTCGGTGCAGCAGTACGCTGCAGCAATGGCTGTGAGCGTTATCAGCGGTTTCGTAGTCATATATATTATAATAGTATAATGTCGCCAAAAAATTCCGGGCGATGAAAATCGGGTGCGGTAGTATCAATAGGGTTCCAGCTCAGATAGTGCGGCTGACTTGCCGCACTGGCGCATTTATAGAAATTGCCACGCATTTTCAGCTGTTCGCCTTTGTATTCCATACCGATAAGGTCGAGCGGTATTACCACCAGCAGATTCCAGGTAAAAATGCCCTCAAGTTCGCGGAAAGGACGGCTACCGCACGAACCGTAGCGGCGGATTCTCGCAATTTCGTTGTCGGTAAGGCGGGTAGGGGCCGGACGCTCCTTGCGGTGCGAGGCATTGACGGTGCCGATGCAGTTGAACTCGAAATTCCAGTACTCACCGCCTGGCACCGGTTCGACGAAAAATTCCACACAGCTGTCTTCGCTCACCGGCGACTGGTTGGTGAAATTCTCCGCACGAAGAAAATTGCAGCGTACAAAAAAGTCGATATAAATATTCTTGCCGCTGTGAGCCGCCGTAAAAGTGGTCAGAGGCTGATACGGAAACTGTTCGCGCCAGTTTACCGCTTCGATTGTGCGTCGGGTAGCCTTTTCGTCGAGCAGATTTACAATGGCGTCGAGCGACGACAGTGAGTCGAGCTGCGGCAGATAGGCAAATTCAATTTTTTTTGGAGTATTCATGGAGAGGATGTTGAGTAAAGAGGCGATAGTTGATTCGATATTGGTTATATAAAGCACATTATCGCGCCTATTATAGCCATTACAATAAGCACTGCACCCACAATCCGGTTCACCAGCCATAGCGAGCGGACATTGAATCTCCTCCGCAGCTTGTTGACAAGCCATGTGATGATGTACCACCACAGTACAGCTCCGCCGAGTATGGTGGTATAGGCCCAGATATAGTGGTGGATGCCGAATTCAGGCAAAATGAAGTTGAAACGCGCAAACAGACCGATAATAAAGAAAAGAATGAGCGGATTGGAAAAGGTCAGCAAAAAGCCTGTGACGAAGTCAGACCAGAAACTCGACGCGGCCACTTCGGCCGATTTTAGTTGCCGGGTAGGGTTCTTTCGGAAAAGGAATATGCCGAAAGCGGCCAGAACCACACTGCCTATTAGCTGTATTACCAGCTGGTGGGAGTCGATGAATCCGGTTACAAAACTCAGGCAGAAACCGGTTAGGAGGCAATAGAGCAAGTCGCTCAGTCCGGCGCCAAGCCCGGTGAAGAATCCGGGCCAGCGGCCTTTGCTGAGTGTGCGCTGAATTACCAGCATGCCGATTGGCCCCATCGGAGCCGAGATAAGGGCGCCGATAGCAAGTCCGCGGGGTAATATGTACAGGAATTCATGCATTGTTCTGTAGCTGCTGAGGCTCTTCGCTCCAGTCGTAGCTACAAAATTAGTGAAATGCGGCGAATTTGCCAAATATTTTTTGGCGGCGCACTGCCAGTTGACTCCGCCGTGTTCCGTATGAGCAACAGCCGGCGGTAAATCTCGGTAAAATTTCGTAACTTTGCAAAAAAATTTCTATTGTAAAAAATGATGCCGGAGATTACTTTGAGTCGCGGGCTTATGGGAATATCGCCCGTAATTATATTTCTATTGCTTTATGTTGTTGTATCAGTAGCCGTAGGCGACTTTTATCGCATGCCTTTCAGCGTGGCGTTGCTATGCGCTTCAGTGTGGGCTGTAGCCACATACAAGGGCAAGTTGACCGAGCGCATCGAGGTATTTTCGCGTGCAGCCGGCCATGCCAATATCATATATATGATATGGATTTTTATTCTTGCCGGAGCTTTTGCTTCGATTGCCAAGGAGATAGGAGCGGTTAACGCCACAGTCGACCTGATACTGCGTCTGCTGCCTGCCGGACTGATTGTTCCCGGCATATTCGCTGCCGCCTGCTTTATATCGCTGGCAGTGGGCACGTCGGTTGGCACGGTAGTGGCACTGACACCGCTGGCAACCGAAATAGCCGGAGCTTCGGGCGGCAGTACCGCCTTTATGGTGGCGGTTGTGCTTGGCGGAGCTTTTTTCGGCGACAACCTGTCGTTTATCTCCGATACCACCATTGCGGCCACCCGCACACAGGGTTGCGACATGGCCGACAAATTCAGAGCCAATGTATGGCTGGCCGTTCCGGCGGCGCTCGTCACGCTGGCTTTTTATATGATTGAAACTCCCGGGTTCGCTGTGCCCGATAGCGGAGCGCCAGCACAGTCGGTGTGGCTGGTATTGCCATATATGATAGTGATAGTTACTGCAATAGTGCGAATGAATGTCAATATAGTGCTTAGCCTTGGCATAGCGGCATCGCTTGTCATAGGCATAGCGCAGGGCTATCCCATGCTCGACCTCTGCGGCTTTATGGGCAGTGGCATCGACGGCATGGGCTGCCTTATAGTGATAACACTTATGTCGGCCGGTATGCTCGGAGTTGTGAAGGCCTCGGGCGGTATTACATGGCTGCTGCAGATGCTTACCGCCCGGGTCAAGGGCACACGAGGCGCGCAGGTCTGCATAGCGCTGCTGGTAAGCCTGGTAAACTTATGTACGGCCAACAACACCGTGGCTATCATTACTGTAGGTTCGCTGTCGAAGGAGATTGCACGCCGCTATGGTGTAAGCGCGAGTAAGACAGCCTCGCTGCTCGATACCTGTTCGTGTATAATCCAGTGTCTGATTCCATACGGAGCCCAGACTTTGCTGGCCTGCTCACTTTCCGGTCTGTCGCCTGCCGAGCCGTTCGCATACTTGTATTACCCCTGGGCTCTCGCTGTGATGGTGATTGCCTCGATTTTCCGTAAAGCCGTGAAATGAAACTGTATATTGCTCCACTGCAAGGCTATACCGATGCACCGTTTCGCCATTTTCAGCAGGAGATTTTCGGCGGTGCCGACGGTGTGTTCACTCCCTTTCTGAGAGTTGAGAAGGGAGAGCCTTGCCGCCGCACTTTGCGCGATATCGAATCGGCGCTCAACAAAAACCATAAGCCTGTACCGCAGATTATTTTCCGCGATGCTGACGAGTTCGCACAGCTGGTTGCTGAGCTGAAAGCCCGGGGCTTCAGGCGTATAGACTTGAATTTAGGCTGCCCCTTTCCGCCGCAGGTACACAAGGGTCGTGGAGCGGGAGTGCTGCTTCGCCCCGATGTTCTGGAGTCTGTAGCCGATATAATCCGAGGTGATTCTGGTGTGGAATACTCTGTGAAGATGCGCCTTGGGGTGGATAGGTCCGACCAGTGGCACCCTTTGGCCGGCGCGCTGAACAGCATGCCTCTGGTGCATGTGGCTGTGCATCCGCGCTTTGCGCGCCAGCAGTATCGTGGAGAGTTGTATTACGACGAATTCGAGGCTTTGGCCGACGAGCTGCGGCATCCGATAGTGTTCAACGGCGAAATCGGCACTCCGGGCGATATCGGGGCATTGTCTGCGCGGTATCAGTGGCTGCACGGTGTCATGGTCGGTCGAGGTATCCTGAGCAGGCCGTCGCTTTTTGCCGAGTACCGGCAGGGTGTAGAGTGGACTCCGCAGGAGCGTAGTGAATTATATTTGAAACTCCACAATGCGCTGTTAGAGCATTATGAGTCGGTGCTGTGCGGCCCGCAGCAGATTCTCGCTAAAATAAAAACTTTTTGGGATTATCCGCCGGATTGCATTGAGGCTCGTATCATTAAAAAAATGTGCAAAGCAAGGAGCCTTGCAGATTATCGGACTGTGGTCAGGGAGAATCTTGCAGGAGGACGTTTTAGAACTGAAGAAATCTATCACAGAGGAAAATAAAGCTTACTTAAAGAGCCAAAGCGTTAAAAATGCTTGGCACTCACAGTATTTCATTGGCATTATAAAAACATTGTCATATATACTGGAAGACAAACTATGTCGGCTTCTTTACGCAAATCCTTGGTATAGATAAGATAACGATGCCGTATTCTGCTTGAGAACTTATTGGCAAAGGCATCCAGAGAGGCATGAGCCTTATACCCGGATGACTTGACTTCAATCGGGTTTATCTTGTCTGCATCAGCAATAAGGAAATCAACTTCATAGTTATGCTTCCTGCTTTCTGTAGGGAAAGTGTAGTAATACAATTCATTTCCGGCAACTTTGAGCATCTGCGATACGACATTTTCATATACATAGCCCAGATCAGCGGCAAGCTTGTCACTTAGAAGTTTATGATAGATGATGTTGTCAGTAAATTTCTTATCCCAGAATGCAAGTGTTATGAACAGCCCTGTGTCGCCTAAATACAGTTTAAAGTTGTCGGTAGAGTGATGAAATGCCATTCCTGCATTCGGGTCATTAGCATGATAAGCTATATTGACAACCATCGACTCCTTCATTTCTGATATAATCTCGTTCAATGAAGATTGGGCAACTCCGTCAGTTGCCTGCCATGTCATATATCTGTTGGCATTACCCGTTAACTGTGCCGGAATCTGATGAAATATCTTGGATGCATTGCCGGTTGGATCTATTCGGTTGAAATCTTTTTCATAGAGATTGATGATTCCTCTTTTTACGCGATCCACTTTTTCGAGATTATTCGTTTCAATGAGAGCTGCGACCGCCTGAGGCATGCCACCTACCAACATATATAATCTGAAATCTCGCATCAACTTGCGGTTTGTAGCATCTCCCAACGGTTTCTTTTCCTTGAAACATTGTTCCAGCAGGGGAATAGTGGCATGGTCGTTCATGGCCCACTTGAATTCCTCGTAGTCCATTGGATACATAGTCACTTCATTCTCTTCACTTGGAATGAGTATGTCCTGAACATTTTTTCGGATGGATATAAGAGAGCCGGTTTCAATATAGTCATATCTGCCGTCCGCCACAAGATGTTTGATTGCCTGACGTGCCATTGGGCAGAACTGCACTTCATCAAAGACAATGACTGACTTTCTTTTTTCAAGAGTCACGCCGTATTCAAGTTGCAGCTTAAGAAATATCCTGTTGAGGTCAGAAACATCATCGAATAAATTTCGTATCTCAGAAGAGCATTTTGTAAAGTCAATCAGTATATATGAACTATATTCATTCTTGGCGAATTTCTCGGCAATTGTTGATTTCCCGACACGACGCGCTCCTTTAATCAGTATAGCCGTTGTGCCGTTGTCCTCATTCTTCCAGTCAAGGAGTTCGTTATATATCTTGCGCTTGAATATCATGAAACTGCAATATTTTGTATTTCAAGGACAAAGTTACAAATAATGGAGCGATTCTCAAAATGTTTTCATGTAAATACGGGGCGATTCTCAAAATGTTCGTCTATAGAATGTGTAAGTACGCTCATTTTTAATGCTTTATATTTGTGGCATTCGCAGATATTTGTTGCTGATTTTGGTTTTAAAGTACGACAATTTAGCCATTTAATAGATGTTAATTATCACAATTAATAAAAAGAGTCATAATCAAGTATTTATACATCTTGATTATGACTCTTTTTAACTCATGAGCCGCGAGCGGGGCTCGAACCCGCGACCTTTTCGTTACGAATGAAATGCTCTACCAACTGAGCTATTGCGGCTTGTGAAGCATCGGCAAATTAGCGTTTGCAGATGCAAAGTTACTAATATTTTATCGATTGTTTGCTATACGAGAATATAATTTTTGCTTTGTCGAACAAAAATTGCGCTGCTGCAGCGTTGCTCACTTCCGGCGTCACGCTGCCTACTACAGTAGTCTGGTAGTATCCGCTGCCATTGGTGGTCATAGTTACAGTCACCGGGGTGAGGGTAAAGGTGTAGTCGTCTTCGGTCACATTTTCCTTTTGGGTCAGTTCTATGATGTAGTCGCGCATGTCGGAAAAATCATAGCACTGATTGGTTGAGTTGTATGTGGCGTAGAACGAGTGTATGTTGTCAGGCAGGGAGTTGTCGGCAAAGAATTTGTCTTTGTCTTTGCTGAGTACCATTAGTATGTACTTGGGTGGCTCTATGCCGGCGTTGTTGTCGAGTGCCGAAGCAGGCAGACGCATGGCCAGACTGTTTACGAGCTGCAACTGAGCTTTGTTGCTGTTGTAGCTGGCCAGGATTTCCGGAGCCGGGAAGCGCATTTTGACTTCGTAGGCGGCAGGCGAGGCAATCACTGCAGCTCCGTTTGCCACCATGTCGGTTATGGCCGCGTTGGGGGTGTAGGTGAGCTGGTTGTTTGTAATAACCTCGGGGGTCACGCCGAAATAGTTGCCATTGAGGTGCTGTATGGAGTCGCGCTCCAGCTTTTCGGAGTAGAACTTGCGGGTGTAGTACATGCGCAGAGTCGACTGACCGATGCGGGTAAGGCGTCCGCTGCCGAAACTGTTCTGCACTGCAAGGCCTTTGAATATCTGTGATGTGAATGTTGCCGGATCGGAGAACGCCGAAGGATTGGCCCCGTATGCATCGTACAGACGCTTGCCGATTGACAGGTCGAGGGGTACTTTGAGTTCGCGGTAGGTGGTGCTTTCGGTGCTCGACAGCGAGTCGAGGCGGAAGTTAGCCATTGTATATATCCGTGAGCCTACGGGCGCGTTGGTGTTGTAGTAGCCGTTGAGTTCGGTATCGGTGTAGATAGGATAGGGCAGGTCGCGCTCAAGCTCGTAAACAGTGAGTCCCATGGGTGCAATCGAATCGCCTATGTAATCGCCGGTGGGCACACGCATGATAAGGTGCAGCGAGTCGATGGAGGTTACGCCGTCGGTCTGAATGTTTGCCGCGGGCATGAACTGCGACACAAAGTAGCTGCGGACCGAGCCGTAGCCTTCGATTTCGATGTCGCCCAGCAACTGGGTGAGGGTGCGCGACTGTACATTGTCGTTGCGCACCGAACTGCCGCTTATGGTAAAGGCGGAGTCAATGACTATGTCAATCTGTTCGTCGATTACCGACTGGCCTATGCTTGATGTCTGCTCGCAGGCACCGAGTGCAAACAGCAGCGGCAGTGCGAGTGCGCCGGTCAGACGGCTGATAAATCCGGAGTGCATATGTGAAATATTGGAGTAGGCTTTAATAGGTCAGGCTTCGAGCGAAGTGTAGAAATTATAGTAGGCGTCGGCATAGTTTTCTGCGCCCGGATAAGGCATGAAAGGTTTGCCGGAAGCTTTGGCGTACTCCACAAGTTCGGGGTCGACATCGTCGGTAGCCTGTATGATAGCGTCGGCGTGGTCGATGGCGAATTTGTTGAGGGTCTTGAAGTCGACCGCTTCGGTGCCGAGAGTTTTCAGGAGTTCGTCATCGAAACCTTCCATTTTCAGCTTTTCGCGGAATCTTGGGTCAAGGGTGCCTTCGAATCCGTTGCCGAATAGGCTGTATACCATCTTTGCGCCCACGAACGATGGATCTTCGGCATAGCTGTGTTTGATGTACAGCGGCGCAAGGGCAGTAATCCAGCCCGAGCAGTGTATGATGCCGGACTCCCAGCGGAGCTTGCGTACAGTTTCGATTACGCCGCGGACGAAGAATATACAGCGTTCGTCGTTTTCCTCCGGCATGGTGTTGATTTCAAGGTCTTCGGCACGCTGACGCAGGAAATAGTCGTCGTTGTCGATGAAATATACCTGCATACGCGAGGGCTGCAGAGTCGCTACCTTGATGATGAGCGGGTGGTCGTTGTCGTCGATCACTATGTTTACTCCCGAAAGGCGGATTACCTCGTGGAGTTGGTTGCGGCGTTCATTAATGCAAGCGTAGCGCGGCATGAAAGTTCTGACTTCCAGCCCCTTTTCAATCATGCACTGGGGCACCATCTGGCCGAGCGTCGACATTACGTCGGGCTTAAGATACGGGGTAATCTCCTGAGAGATATATAGCACTTTTTTTAAGCTCATTAAAATGCGAATTTTGATTTTATCCGCAAAGTTACGAATTTATTTCCGAATACAGACAATAAAGTCAGAGCGAAACGTTTTTTTTTATATTTTTTTGTGTGAAATCCACCGAACTTTACTATCTTTGCACGATAAATAATGTTATGGGGTTTTAACTTTTGCGTACAGCAGAAGTCAAACCAGTACAGACATGCTTGTTTTGCAATCTATAAAAACCAACCGATAATGAAAAAATACGCAGTATTATTAGCGATGATTATCGCTGTTGCATTCGCGGCTGCTGCCCAGGATGTAGTCAAATGGACCCACAGTGTGAAGATGACTTCGGCAACCGAAGGTCAGGTGACATTTACCGCCGCCATTGACAAGGGCTGGCACGTGTATGGCCTCGATATTCCCAAGGGCGGCCCCAAGCCTACAAGCTTCAATTTCGATAAAAGCACCGGTATCGCCACTGTCGGTGCCGTGACTTTCTCGCCAAAGCCGGTGAAGGTTCTCGACAAGGCTTTCGATATGGAACTCACCTGGTGGGCCAATAAGGCTGTGTTTACCCAGAAATTCAAGGTTACCGACCCTAAGACCGCTAAAATAGTAGTAACTCTGCGCTATATGGCCTGCAACGACACCAACTGCATGCCCCCCAAGCGCGAAACCTTTGAAATTGCTATACCCAAGAAGAAATAATCCTTAGCGCCAACAATCATTTATCCAACTATAAGCAATGAATCATAGCAGAATTAGCCGTGCACTTACCCTGCTGATGGCCGTTTTTATGGCCACGGCTGCATTTGCCGCTCCGACGCAGAAAGTGAAGTGGAGCACCGAGATAGACTCGCTGTCGCCCACCGAGGGTGTGCTTAAGTTTACCGCCGTAATCGACCCCACCTACCATATATATGGTATGACACATGAGGTTGACCCGTCGCTGCAGATACAGCCTACCGAATTTACTTTCGATGCGGTGGACGGCCTCGAATTTGTAGGACAGCCAACCAGCAACGTCACTGTAAAACGCGAGTTCGACGAAGTTCAGAAACTCGAGATTCCAATCTACGAGGGCACAGTTATATTCTCGCAGCCTTTCAAATGGACCGGCAACGGTGCCGTTGACATCAAAGGCAAAGTACGCTCCATGGCCTGCGACGCCACCAGCTGTACCCCGCCGTTCAAGTACAGCTTCGATGTGATGTTCGGCAATTCTACAGCCGGCGTGGCCAAGTCCAAGCCGGTAGTGGTGCCGACTGAACCTGCGGCAGAAGTATCGGCAGCCGACACAGGTGTGAACAGCGGCTGGTGGGAGCCTGTGCAGATGCAGAGCGCCGAGGAAGAAGAACAGGCATCGGTATGGATGATTCTGCTTATCGGTTTCGCCGGTGGTCTGCTGGCGTTGCTCACTCCCTGCGTATGGCCCATGATTCCGATGACCATGAGCTTCTTCCTTAAAAAAGGACGCACACGCAGCAAGTCGATCAGCGACGCCATCACCTACGGTGTCAGCATTGTGGTGATTTATCTGGTGCTTGGTATCGGCATCACCCTGCTGTTCGGAGCCAGCAAGCTCAACGACATCGCCACCTCGGCAGTGTTCAACCTTATATTCTTTGCGCTGCTGGTGGTATTCGCCATATCGTTCTTCGGCGCATTCGACATCAAGCTTCCCTCCAAGTGGAGCAACAAGATGGACTCGCGCGCCGAGGCCACCACAGGTGCCCTGAGTATCTTTTTCATGGCCTTTACTCTGGTGCTGGTATCGTTCAGCTGCACAGGTCCCATCATCGGCACACTGCTTGTAGAGGCCGCCTCGCAAGGCAGTCTGCTGGGTCCGGCCCTTGGCATGGGTGGTTTCGCCCTTGGTCTGGCGCTGCCCTTTGCTCTGTTCGCCTTCTTCCCCTCGCTGCTTAAGGAAATGCCCAAGTCGGGTGGCTGGCTCAACTCGGTAAAGGTAGTACTCGGTTTCATCGAACTTATACTCTCGCTTAAATTCCTGTCGGTGGCCGACCTGGCTTATGGCTGGCATATACTCGACCGCGAGGTGTTCCTGAGCCTCTGGATAGTACTGTTTGTGCTTCTGGGCATGTATCTGCTTGGCAAGCTGCGTTTCAGCCACGACTCGCACTCGGAGCACACCGGCGTGTTCAGCTTCTTCCTGGCGGTAATCTCGCTGTCGTTCGCCATGTACCTCGTGCCCGGTCTTTGGGGCGCTCCGCTCAAGAGCATCAGCGCATTCGCACCGCCGCTGACTACACAGGACTTCAACCTCTACGGCGGTACCTTCCGTGAATTCGACGACTACGACGAAGGCATGAAATATGCTCAGGACAACAAACTTCCTGTGCTGGTAGACTTCTCGGGCTTCGCCTGCGTGAACTGCCGCAAGATGGAAGGCGCAGTGTTCGATACCGGCGAGGTTCGCGACATAGTAGAGAACGGCTACGTGCTCATAAAGCTTATGGTCGACGACAAGGCCCCCCTGGCCAAGCCCTACGAAGTGGAAGAAAACGGCAGCCCCACACTCATTGAAACAGTGGGCGAGAAGTGGAGTTATCTGCAGCGCACCAAATTCGGTATCAGTTCGCAGCCCTATTACGTAATTCTGAACAACGAAGGCGCTCCGCTTATGCCGTCGCGAGTGTACGACGAAAACGTCGATGCATTCGTGAAGTGGCTCAACGAAGGCGCCGAGAAATACCAGACTTCAAAATAGGTTATAACGTTTACAATTTATAAAGTTCATAAAGTAGGGACGCGCCATGGCGCGTCCCTACGGCTTGAAGATATGTCACATACAAGAGAAGAAAAAATCGAAGCCCTGGGCCGTGTGATCGACACCCTCGACATACTGCGCGTGAAATGCCCCTGGGACGCAAAACAGACCAACGAGAGCCTGCGTGCAAACACCATAGAAGAAACCTACGAGCTGGCACAGGCACTGCTCAACGACGATGCCGCCGAAATTCGCAAGGAACTCGGCGATGTGCTGCTGCACATACTGTTCTATTCAAAAATCGGCGATGAAAAAGGCCAGTTCGATATCGCCGACGTAGCCGACGCCCTCAACCGCAAACTCATATTTCGTCATCCGCATGTGTTTGGCAGCGTGGAAGTCAGCGACAGCCACGACGTGGAGCAAAACTGGGAGAAAATCAAACTGCAGGAGAAAGGCGGTAACCGCACCGTGCTGGCCGGGGTGCCGGCGTCGCTTCCGGCGCTTATCAAGGCCTACCGCGTGCAGGAGAAAGCAGCCAACATAGGCTTCGACTGGGAGCGCCCCGAGCAGGTATGGGACAAGGTGGCCGAAGAGCGCGGCGAAGTCGACCAGGCCATTGCCGACGGCGACAAAGACAGTATCGAGGCCGAGTTCGGCGACCTGCTGTTCAGTATCGTCAACGCCGCCCGCCTGTACGGTATCAATCCCGAGAACGCGCTTGAGCGCACAAACCGTAAATTCATACGCCGTTTCAACCATATCGAGGCACGCGTAGCCGAGGCAGGCCGCAAACTGTCCGATATGACACTCGATGAAATGAACGCCCTCTGGAACGAAGCAAAACAACCCGACTGCGAATGAAGCTCTGCATAACCGAGAAACCCAGCGTGGCCAAGGACATTGCCCAGATTATCGGCGCCAACGTAAAGCGCGACGGCTATTACGAAGGCGGTGACTACAAGGTGACATGGACCTTCGGCCATCTGTGTACACTAAAGGAGCCACACGACTACAGCGAATACTGGAAACGCTGGAGCCTGGCGGCTCTGCCTATGATTCCGCCCAAATTCGGTATTAAACTAATCGATGACGAGGGCATTAAACGCCAGTTTCGGGTAATCGAAACTCTCATATCTCAGGCCGACGAAGTGATAAACTGCGGCGATGCCGGGCAGGAGGGCGAACTGATTCAGCGCTGGGTAATGCAGAAAGCAAAAATAAACTGTCCGGTACAGAGGCTGTGGATTTCGTCGCTTACCGACGAATCGATACGCGACGGATTCAAGCAGCTGCAGCCGCAGCAGAAGTTCGACAACCTCTACTACGCAGGCCTGTCGCGCGCCATCGGCGACTGGATTCTGGGCATGAACGCCACCCGCCTGTACTCGCTCAAATACTCGTCGCCGGGCAATGTGCTGTCGGTCGGTCGGGTGCAGACACCCACTCTGGCACTGATAGTGAGCCGCCACCACGAAATTGCCAATTTTGTGCCGCAGGACAGTTGGGAACTGCGCACCAGTTACCGCGACGTGATATTTACAGCCACCGGCGACCGCTTTTCCGACGAAGCCAAGGCCGACGAAGCTGCCGCACGCATTGCCTCGGAGCCATTTACCGTTGACTCTGTAACACAGAAAAAAGGCAAGGAGGCTCCGCCGAGGCTCTTCGATCTCACTTCGCTGCAGGTAGAGTGCAACAAACGCTGGGGCTGGAGCGCCGACGATTCGCTGCGCCTTATCCAGACTTTGTATGAAAAGAAAGTGACCACATATCCGCGTGTCGACACCACTTACCTGTCGGACGACATTTACCCCAAAGTGCCCGATATATTGCGCCGTATGACCCCGTATGCCGCCATCACCGCGCCTGTGCTTGCAGCCAAAATACCCAAGAGCAAGAAAGTGTTCGACAACAGCAAGGTCACCGACCACCACGCCATCATACCCACAGGCCAGTCGCCCTCGATACTTGTGGGCGATGAAAAGAAACTCTATCACCTGATAGCACAGCGCTTCATAGCAGCTTTTTATCCCGACTGCGAGTTCAACACCACCACAGTACTGGGCCATGCGGCAGATGTAAAATTCAAAGTCAACGGCAAGGTGATTGTCAAACCGGGCTGGCGCGATGTGTACGCCGGGCAGGCTGCCGCAGAAAGCGATGCCGAAAAGGATGGCGAGGGCAACGGCCTGCTGCCGGACTTTACCGAGGGCGAAAGCGGACCGCATACACCCGTGGTGGCCAAGCGCACCACCCAGCCCCCCAAATACTATACCGAAGGCACGCTGCTGAGGGCCATGGAAACCGCCGGCAAGACCGTCGACGACGAAACACTCCGCGAGGCTATGAAAGAGAATGGCATAGGACGCCCCTCGACACGTGCCGCCATTATAGAAACCCTGTTCCGCCGCCGCTACATATACCGTAAAGGCAAGAGCATAATGGCTTCGGATGCCGGTATACAGCTTATCGCCACAATACAGGAAGAACTGCTGAAAAGCGCCAAACTCACAGGCCTGTGGGAAAACAAGCTGAGGCGCATAGAGCGCGGCGAATATTCGGCATCGGAGTTTATAGCCGAACTGAAGGAACTTATAGGCCAGGTGGTGCTGAATGTGCTGAGCGACAACAGCAACTCGCGTATCGAGGTGGATAGTGCCGACAAAGCCAAGACTGCCGGCAAAAGCAAGGCGGCTGCCGGAAACACCGAAAAGCCCAAGGCCAAACGAGCCCCGCGCATTACAAAACTCGAGCAGGTGGCTTGCCCTCTGTGCGGTCAGGGGCATATACTCAAAGGACGAGCCGCCTACGGCTGCAGTCGTTTTCGCGAGGGCTGCGAGTTCAGGCTCGATTTCAGCGAGGCTGCCGACACGCTCACACCATCGCAGCTGGCCAAATACATTAAGAGCTCGTTTAAAAAGTGATGGAAATTTACCTGCAGTGGACAGTGGTAGGCGTGATAGTGCTTGCCGCAGTAATTTGGACCATACGCCGCAGTCGCCGCAAAGACGACTGCAGTTGCGGCTGCGGCGGATGCCTTCTGAAAGACAGCTGCAAGAGTCGGAAGGAACCTAAGGAATAGGTTGTCAGTTCTGTTCGACTATCTTCTGGCGGAACTCCGAGGGAGTCAGGCCGGTATGACGGCGGAACATCCGCGAGAAGTGAGCCGGGTACTGGAATCCGAGCTTGTATGCAATCATGCCCACATCGTCGTTTGATACAGCCAAGCGGTGCTTCGCCACATTTACAAGGTGCTGAGTTATCAGCACCTTTGTTGTCATGCCTGTTTCGCGTTTTACAAGCTCGCTGAGGTATTTGGGCGTAAGGCACAGTTTGTCGGCAAAATAGCTTACCGCGGGCAGTGCCTCTTTTGTGTCGGGCGAGTCGTAGTACTCCTTGAGCATACGTTCGAACTGTGCTACAATTTCGGAGTTCACTTTGTGGCGTGTTATGAACTGGCGGTCGTAAAAGCGGCTGAGATACTCCAGCAGCAACTGAATGTTGGCCGAGATAACCAGCGACGAATGGCTGTCTACCGGATGGTCCAGCTCTTTGTCGATATTGGCAAGACAGTTGATAAAAATCGCCCTTTCGTCGTCGGACAGATGCAGAGCCTCCAACTGCGAATAGTCGAAGAAATCGAATGTCGCAATTTTTTCGCCCAGCGGTGTGCCGTAAATAAGGTCGGGGTGGAATAGAATACCCAGCACATCGTGCGAAATCTCGCCTTCGGTCATCACTACATCAATAACCTGTCCGGGCGAGAAACTCACCACCGTACCGGCCTGGTAATCGTACTTGCGGCGTCCATACTTCAGAGTGCAGTTGACACCGTTTTTCAAAAACAAGGCATACACGCCATAGTGCATACGTACGTTGTCTGTTAGTGCCGGGGCATTGTTAAGGTCTACCACAGTAACCAGAGGGTGACGTGTAGGAAGCCCGAACAGCCTGTTGTAGGCATCCACGCAATCAATGTTGACTATCTTGTTATCCATATCGTTATCACCTTTCTGATGCAAAAATAATCAAAAAAAATGAAATCTCCGTGCTGCTTTCTGTTTCGGGTAGGTAATACGGAAATTATGGTAAATACATACCATGCCCGAAATTACGCTTTATTGATGGCTAAGAGGGGGCATGTTTTTGAGGGTAAATTTGCGTATTATGATGCAATATGATAGTGTAATGAAGAAATATCCGAAAAAAAGCTTGTAAAATCAAAAAAAAGTATTTATCTTTGTTGCAGGTGGGATGAAGCAATGCAATGTTTCTTACGCCAGAGTGGCAGAAACCGAATGTAAAAACGAGTTTTACAAGAAGAAATGCAATTTTAGTCACACATAGTAGATATTATTCAAACAATATAATCACATCAAACATCTAAATGACCATGAAAAAACGTCTGTTAACTTTCAGTATGATTTTGATTGTAGCCTTGCAAGGCATGGCTGCAAACGATGTGCCTACGGCTCCGTCGAACCTGATTCTGAGCATGAATTCCGAATTCGACGTCGAACTTAAATGGAATCTTCCTGCCACATATGCCGACGGGCAGCCTTTTGCCGACGGCAGCAAAGTGAGCGCTGTCAAAGTGTATCGCAATAGCAGCGAAATTGCTCTGCTCGACGGCGACGCCACCACGTATATCGACTACATGGAAGGCCCCGGCCATACCGACGGTCATGGCTACGGCCTGAATGTTTATGAACTGAGTGCCTGCGTCGACAATGTATGGAGCGCGACATGCATGCCCGAGCAGATAATGGTGGGCGAAGCCGTTATAACTACTCCACTGCCCTGGGAACCAACTCTGAAGGGTCTGAATGAAGGCGACTTCGGCTTCAATTGGTGCAGTTATGACGACAGCTGGGCAGCTGGCCCCGACGGTCTGGTTTTTGCCGCTGACGGTGTGAGCGCTACCTGCGGATGGTTGGTCGGACCTATGACCGGTTCGCTCGATTTGCTTCCTCGCCGGCGCTATATGGCAGAGTTCCGAGTAGAGGCCGATGCCAATGTGCTTTATTCGGCAGGTCTGGTAAACTTTGCATCACCCGAGGCAGGGCAATCCATGAAGTTTATGCAGGTGATTTCAGGCAACTGTCTGGCCGGCAAAGACAGCGGTGTGCGTCAGGTAGAGTTCGTGTACGAACCTAAGAACGGCGACACTACGTTCTGGCCCGAATCGGTGCTGTTTGCGGTCAATGCCTGTGCGCCCGCGGGCAGTGGCGAATTCAACCTTAATCTGTCGTACCTTAAGATTACAGCAATAGAGTCAACTTCCGCCGACGCTCCGGCAGTGGTGCCCGCAACCGGTATCGAGGTTTACAATCTGCAGGGAGTACTGCTTGGAAGCGCATCGTCGCTCAACCTCGACGGCTATGCTCCCGGCCTCTATGTAGTCCGCTACATCAGCGGCAACACCGTGTGCTCCACCAAAGTGTTGGTGCAGTGATTATAAGCCGGCGGAGGTGAGTCACCTCCGCCGGCAAACGATAAATATTGGGATTGTAATGCCATTTTGCCGAAATTTTTCGTACCTTTGCGGTCGAATTAAAAAAATAAAAAGGCATTATGATTTTACAGTGTGCCGTCCTGTTCGCTTTTATGGCGCTGGGCGAATTTGTTGTGTACTTTACGGGTGTGCCTATACCGTCGAGTATCGTAGGAATGATACTGCTTGCCGTGGCTCTGAAACTACGCATAGTCCGCGAAATGTGGGTAAACAAAATCTCAGACTTTCTGGTGAAAAATCTCGGGTTCTTCTTCGTGCCTGCCGGTGTGGGCGTGATGAACTGCTTCGGGCTTATTTCGGAGCAATGGCTGCCTATAGCAGGCGCTTCTGTGGTGAGTACTTTCCTGATTATTGCTTTCACAGGCAGAATACATCAGCTTATCCGTAAACTTGGCTCTCATCGCAATGAACTTTATAGAGAATGAAATATTTCTGCTGTCGCTTACCTTTGCCGTGTTTCTGGCATCGCGTATGCTTCAGCGCCGCACCGGTCTTGTGTTTCTCAATCCAATACTGGTGTCGATAGTAGTGCTGATAGCTTTTCTGAGTTTCAGCGGAGTATCGTATGGTACATATTCCGACAGTTGCCGATATATTGATTTCTGGCTCAAGCCGGCGGTAGTGGCGCTTGGAGTGCCGCTTTACCGTCAGCTCGAGGCTATAAAGAAGCAGATATTGCCCTTGCTGCTGGCCGAGCTGGCCGGCTGTGTGGTGGGCATAGTGTCGGTGGTGCTGGTGGCCGAATTGCTCGGTGCCTCACGCGAAGTAGTTATGTCGCTGGCTCCAAAAGCGGTTACTACACCAATAGCCATAGAGATTTCATCGGCTATGGGCGGTATACCGGCCCTTACTGCCTCGGTGGTAATCTGCACCGGCATATTCGGCGGCATGGCCGGATTCAGAATGGTGAAAATGAGCCATATCAAAAGCCCGATTGCCACCGGCATATCGCTGGGTACGGCAGCCCACGCGGTAGGCACCTCGGCTGCGATGGAGAAAGGCTACCGCTACGGCGCCTTTTCGTCGCTCGGTCTTACTCTCAACGGACTGTTTACCGCCCTTTTGGCTCCGTTCATACTCAGCCTTATGGGATATTCTGCCTGATGGCCCATACAGAGCCTTCGATAAGGCTGACGTATATACATTGTCCGGCGGGGTCGATGTCGATGCCGTTGATTTCGCTGCTGCCTAATGGCAGCGACCACAGCAGGCGCGGTGCGGCGGGGTCGCTTGCATCTACGGCCGTCAGAAGTCCGCGGCGCGATCCTGCATATACCACATTGTCGACCTCGGCCACTATGCAGGGCGCATGATCGTAGCCCAGTTGCAGGTCGAGAGTCCATAGTTCGCTGAAGTCTGAGCCATCGGTCGATACCGCCACCAGTTCGCCATCCATGGTCTTGGCGTAAGCGCGGCTGCCGTCGGCGCTTACTCCCAGACTTTCGCGGTAGCGGTGCGAATTATCGCGCCAGATGGTGCGGCCTGTGCTGCGGTCTATGGCTGTCATATAGCGGTCCGGGGCTACGATAATCACTTTATCGGATGTTACCACGGGTACAACGTTGCCGGGGCTGAACAGGTTGTTGGTCTTGCCGTTTGTCCACTCCCAGCGCAGTTTGCCGTTGCGTGCGTCGAGGCAGCGCAGACGGGTGTCCCAGGCTCCGAAAATGAGGTCGTTGCCATCGAGCACCGGTGCTGCCTGGCAGTAGTTCTGCATGTCGGAGCAGGTCCAGCGCAACTTGCCGCTTTTGCTGTCGCGGGCTTCCATGCGCTTGTAGCCTCCCTGAAAGTATTGTCTGCCGTAGGCAAGTCCGTCGGCTACGTATGGACCGTCGACCGATGGGTAGTCTTTGACGGTGTTGCCGCCGGAGGTGTCGACGATTCGCAGACCGCTGTTATACGGCACTGCCAGGCGGTTGTTGCCTAAAGGCACCGGACGGCTGTATAGCGAGCCTCCTACGTGCGTCTGCCACAGCAGGGCGCCGCTGTTTTTGTCGATAGCTTTTACCATGCCGGTGCTTGTGCCGAAGTAGATGTTGCTGTCGTCGATGCCCAGACGGGTGAATACCGAGGCACTGTCGGCCCACAGACGGCGTATGTCGAAGCCCTCGGCATGGAAGTCGGCGGCCTTGTCGGCTGTCATGCGGCGGTGTTCGGTCTTTACGGCCCATGCATACTTGGGTGCCGGGTGTCGGTCGAGTACTTTATCATAGACGTGTATCCACTGCGGGTCGATTTCGAGTATCGAGTAGCCGTCGGTGCCGTCTTCCATGGCCAGAGCCCTCACCATTACCGCTCCGATGTCGCCCACGTGGTATGGATGCCAGTGGTGGTAGTGTCCGTTGACGTGGAGAATTACCGGATAGTCCTGCAGCAGCGAGGCATAGTCGGCGTAGTTGTCGAGGTCGTTCTCGCGAATCGGGTAGTGGTTTATCGACAGTACTTTGCTGTCGGGGTCGGCGCATACGCTGTCGAGGGTATGTCGCAGCCAGTGTAGGTCTTCCTGTTTTATATGCCCGTCGCCCATTTTCATGTATGGGCCGCAGTTGATGCCTACCACCGACAGGTGGCCTATGGTGGTGACGAAGCGGTCGTTGCCCCAGAGGTCGATGAAAGTCTTGCCGGCACTTTGGCTCCAGTTGTTCTCATGATTGCCCGGAATCACTACCGTAGGGCGCTTTATACCAGACAGTATGTTGTGGATATTGTGCAGTTCGGCGTCAGAGCCCTCGTTTGTAAGGTCGCCGCTGACTATTACCAGATCGAACCGGTCGCTGTTTATTTCATCGACAGCATGGCGTATTACACTGTCGGCGCGGTTGTCCGGGCTAACATGGATATCGCTCAGTACGGCAATGCGTTGGGCAGGTGCGGCCATGGCGCATAGTGCCATAGCCGAAAATATCAGTTTTTTCATGGATGTTTTTTCGTTCGCTTCGCTCCGGCAGATTATAGCCTGCTTATTTTACGGGTACTATGTTTATTTCCACACGGCGGTTGCGCGATCGGTTTCTAATCGAGTCGTCTTCAGCCAGCTTGGCTTCGTGGCCCAGTCCGTATGGTATTATTGTCTGAGCTGCCGCGGCCTGAGGTACTTTGCTTTCAAAATAGTCGCAAATCAGGTTCGCGCGAGCTTCGGTGATATTGTACCGGTACTCATCCGAACCGGTGTCATCGCTGTGAACCGAAATTACAATTTTGTAGCCGGTGGTTTTATTTGCGTAGTCCAGAAAAGGCTTCAGCAGCTCTTCGGCCTGAGGCATTATTGCCGAGCAGTCGTTCGGGGCGAAGATCAGGGAGCAAGGAATCGAGGCTGTCACCACCAGACCGTCGTGGCTCTTTGATACCTGGAATTTCAGCCGGCTCAGTTCGTTGTACACGGAGTTCATGCGCTGGCGCAGGGCTTCGCGCTGTTTGTTGCCTGTTTTAGGCGGGAGCAGATTTTCCTCGATGGTTAGTTCGAAGGGGTCGACAGCCTCGGGCGCAGCGGCATCCATTGCTGCGGGCATCGAGGCAATCATCGATACAAGTATAATTCTGAGTAATTTCATCAATCGTCAAGCTCTAATTCGTAGGCTGTTTCGGCATCGAGCAGCAGGGGGATATCGTCGGGCAGGAAGTTGTAGAATTTATCGTGAGTAAGAATTTTTACGAGTCCGTCGATTGTCATCCGTCGTTCGCGGGCTTCCGCTTCGTCGGGGTCGTTGTCGAGGTCTATGTCGAGCATGCCGTTGTCTTCATAGAAATCGAACAGCGTGTCGATGAAGTACTGTACCATGTCTTCGTCGTAGCGCCCGGCAACTTCAGCGGGTAGCCGGTCGAGGATGAATTGGATTGCTTTCTGGTCGTCGAATTCCATTGTGTTAAAGGGGGTCATAATTCAAAAAGTCCTGCCGGCAGGTCCATGTCGAGTCGGCGTTCCGCGGGGTCTGCCTCAAGCACGAGTTCGTCGGCCAGAGGCACGAATATATGTTTGCCATCGGTAGTTTGCACACTCAGCAGCAGGTTTTCGGTTGAGTCGTCGAAGTCCTCTACTGTGCCGAGTTCCCGGCCATTGTCGAGTATCGTCCAGCCAATGAAGTCTGATGCGTAGAAACCGTCGGCCTCGTCGCTGCCTTCGTCGTCGGGCAGTTCGGCCGACAGGGCCATGAGTTCCATACCACAGTACGCTTCGGCCTCGGCTTCGTCGCTGACGTGGTCGAACTTAATCAGCACAGCTTCGCTGCCTCGGCTGCGCCATGCCTCAATGAAGAAGGGCACATTGATGCCGTCGACTTTCATCACCAGACAGCTGAGCGAGTCGAGGTCGACCCACTCGTCGACCACGGCGTTGATTTCGCCGCCGATACCGTGAGGCTTCACGGTGTGGCCTATAGGCGTGAGGATATCGTCGGTAATCATTTTTTCTTTTTCTTTTTGCCTTGTACCGGAGCGAGTTTGTATTCGTAGAGTTTCATCTGCTCAGGGAAGATTTCGAGTTTTCCGTCCGACATATAGTAGAGGTCTTTGAAAACCTTTTCGTCGTCCACGCCGTCGGGATTGTTTTCGAGGCAGAGTTTTTTCATCTGGTTAGCCAGCAGCATGGTCAGGGTGTCGCGTTCGTCGCCCTCGGGCATAGCGAGCACACAGTCGATAAGCATGCGGACTTCGCTGCCGTACTGGCGCCAGCGGTCGGTGTGTGCGGGGTAGGGCAGTTTGTCGGGTCCGGCGCCAGGCTCAGGTTTGGGGCTGATTTCTACGGGCCAGTCGATGTCGAGTTTGAATTCGCTCATCAGAGCCAGATGGTCCCATAGTTTCCGGCGGTAGTTTTCCTGATTTTCCTGCGACGGAAAAAGGGTAAGCATGGCCTTGTGTATTGTATGTGCGCATGCGGTGCGTTGCTGGCGGTCCTCGATGGTGAGGCAGTGGTCGACCATACGCTGTATATTTCGGCCGTATTCGGGCAGTATGAGTTTTTTAAGATGAGTGGTGTATGTAAGCATGCTTGGGAATTTGAATATGTAAAGTTAGCGTAAATCTTTGAGATAAACAAAAAATAACGGCTCTGCGTTTGCAAAACCGTTATTTTTATGGGTATGTCGGAGATGATTACATATTCATGCCGCCGTCGACCTGTATAACCTGGCCGGTAACGTAGCTGGCCATGTCGGAAGCCAGGAAGGTAGCCACGTTGGCGATGTCTTCCACCTGACCGCCGCGGCGCAGAGGAATTTTCTTGGCCCATTCGGCGCGAACTTCGTCGGGCAGGGCGGCAGTCATGGCAGTTTCGATAAAGCCGGGTGCGATTGCGTTGGCACGGATGCCGCGCGAGCCCACTTCCTGTGCGATACTCTTTGCCAGAGCTATCAGGCCGGCCTTTGAAGCGGCGTAGTTGCTCTGTCCGGCGTTGCCGTGTACGCCTACTACGGATGCCATGTTGATGATGGAGCCGCTGCGCTGACGGAGCATAACAGGCAGTACTGCGTTGATAAAATTGAAGGCACTCTTGAGGTTAACGGCGATAACGGCGTCCCACTGCTGTTCGGTCATGCGCATCATCAGGCCGTCTTTGGTAATGCCGGCGTTGTTTACCAGAATGTCGATACGACCGAAGTCGTTCTTTACTTGTTCCACCACTTCCTTGGTCTGCTGGAAGTCGGCGGCGTTCGAGGCGTAACCTTTAGCTTTTACGCCGAGAGCTTCGATTTCGGCTTCGGTTTCTTTACCGTTTTCGTCGATAACGAGGTCGGTGAATGCTATGTTGGCGCCTTCGGCGGCGAATTTCAGGGCAAGGGCTTTGCCGATACCACGGGCCGCACCGGTGATGAGGGCGGTTTTACCTTCGAGTAATTTCATAATTTTTTTATGTTATTATGTTTTCAGACTGCAAAGTTACTAAAAAATCAGATAGTAACCAAAAATGCGCCGCATGAATAGCCGCCGCCGAACACGGCCAGACCAATGTTCTGTCCGGGTTTGAACAGTGCGCGGTTCTGTGCGAATACGAGCGCGGCAGATGCCGAGCCGGTGTTTCCGAGTTCGTCGATGTTGTTGAGGAAGTGGTCTTCGCTGAGTTCGAGCTGATGGGCCACCTGGGCTACAATGCGTTTGTTGGCCTGATGGCAGATTATGTAGTCGAGAGTTTCGGGGGCGAGTCCGTTGGGGGCGGTGACTCCGTGCAGAGCCTGTACCATGTATTTACAGGCATGGATAAATACGTCGCGTCCGTCGGGCATCGCAATGCCGCATTCCTTGGGTCGGAGAATCACGCCTTCCGGGCCCTTGCTTATGTTGCCAAGGCCGCGTGTGTATACAGTTTTGATTTGCGGTTCGCCTTCGGCGGCGGGTTCTGCCGATATGAAGAATGCCACGGCGGCGTCGCCCCACAGATGTCCGCATTTGGGATCGGCCTCGTTGGCGTAGTAGCTGTTGTGTTCCGAGCAGATTAGCAGCGCGCGTGTGGCTTTGCCCATGGCGAAGTAACCTTCGATTATTTCGAGTCCGTTTACAAACGAAGAGCAGGCCGAGGATGCGTACACGGCCTTTGCATCGTCAATGCCGTAGCGCTGCTGGGCTACATGTGCCAGGGTGGCGACGGTGTCGTAAGGCGAATAACATGCGCTAACTATAAGGTCGACGTCTTTTATGTCGTAAGGCAACGAGGGCAGAGCGTTTTCGATGGCGGCCAGGCCCATGGTGTTGCTGTCTTCGCCGGGAGCGCATTTGCTGCGGGTATGTATGCCGGTGCGCTTTACAATCCATTCGTCGTCGAGTCCGTTGATTGGCAGGAAGTGACTGTTGGGGACGCGTTCGGCGGGTACGTAGAATCCGGTTGAGTTGATGTACATGTTACTTTTGTTTGGTTACGGTTATGTGGTCAAGGATAAAATTTACGAAAGCATGCTGGGCTACGGCCATCGAACTGTGGCCGCCGGCATCGATTTCAGCAAGGTCCATGCCTTGTACGCAACGCAACAGAAACAGGCTCAGTTGCCGGCAGCGGTCGGCATCGAAGTGCCCTTGGTCTATTCCTTCGGCAATGAGGCTGTTGTAGATTGAGTTTTCTTTGTCGTGGACAAGGCGGCGAATCTTTTCCATGCGCCGCAGGTCGAACTTGAACAGTGATTTTATTGATGAGTAGGTAGAGCCGATTTGCGCTCCTTGTTCGAGGCGGCAAAGCAGAAAGTTGCGCAGGCGCAGCGGTGCGGGATCGCCGGTGGAGGCGATGGCCTTGAGCTGGGCGGTCATCTTGTCGGCTTCGGCTTCGATTACGGCGTTGTAAATTTCCTTTTTGTTTCTGAAATAGGTATAAATGGTGCGCCGCCCCTTCTCAGAGGCGTTGGCTATATCGTTCATGGTGGTGTTCTCCAGCCCTTTGTGAACAAATAGCTGGCGGGCCACCTCGATAAGTTTTTCGCGTGTCTTTACTACCATATCGTCCGTAATTATTGCACACTTTCGTTTTCAGTGTGCGAAGTTACGAATTTTTCGGCAATATTCTTTGTGTCTAAGTTGTTTTTTTGTAACTTCGCGCGTTAAAAAATACCAAGCATGATAGTAATCGGCATAGCAG
>CAJUHX010000015.1:0-6135 GCA_910586455.1 uncultured Muribaculaceae bacterium
GTACAGGAAGGCGTCGATGCAGCTCTGGCCAAAGAATCGGACATCATCGTAATCTGCTCAAGCGACGACGAATACGCCACTTTGGCCCCTGAGGCATTCAAGTATCTCGACGGACGCGCACAGTTCGTAGTGGCAGGCGCTCCGGCTTGCACCGACGAACTCAAGGCAGCAGGCATCGAGAACTTTATCCACGTTCGTTGCAACGTACTTGACACCCTTAAGGAATTCAACTCCAAACTTCTGAAATAATCCGGCGATAATCCATATAAAAATGAGACCTGATTTTAAATCCGTAAATATCGAAAAAGACGCCTTCGGCGCAGCTCACCAGGCTCCTGCCGCCGGCGAAGAGTGGCTCACGCCCGAACTCATTCCCGTGAAGCCCGTATATACCAAATCCGACCTCGAGGGCCTCGAGCACCTCAACTATATGTCGGGCATCCCCCCATTCCTGCGTGGACCGTACAGTGCCATGTACCCACTGCGCCCCTGGACAATCCGCCAGTACGCAGGTTTCTCCACCGCAGCCGAATCGAACGCCTTCTACCGCCGCAACCTCGCTTCCGGCCAGAAGGGCCTGTCGGTGGCATTCGACCTTGCCACACACCGCGGCTATGACGCCGACCACGAACGCGTGGTAGGCGACGTAGGTAAGGCCGGTGTGTCAATCTGCTCTATCGAAGACATGAAAGTGCTCTTCGATGGTATACCTCTGAACAAGATGTCGGTGTCGATGACCATGAACGGCGCAGTACTCCCCGTACTCGCATTCTACATCAACGCCGGACTCGAACAGGGCGCCAAGCTCGAAGAAATGGCCGGTACCATCCAGAACGATATTCTTAAGGAATTCATGGTGCGTAACACCTACATCTACCCGCCGGAATTCTCCATGCGCATTATCGCCGATATCTTCGAGTACACCTCGCAGAACATGCCCAAGTTCAACTCTATCTCCATCTCGGGCTATCACATGCAGGAAGCTGGCGCTACCTGCGATATCGAGCTGGCATACACCCTGGCCGACGGTCTGGAATACCTCCGCGCCGGCGTCAACGCAGGCATGGATATCGACGCTTTCGCTCCCCGTCTGTCGTTCTTCTGGGCTATCGGTATGAACTACTTTATGGAAGTTGCCAAGATGCGTGCCGCACGTATGCTCTGGGCCAAGATTGTAAAGCAGTTCAACCCCAAGAACCCCAAATCGCTTGCCCTGCGTACACACTCGCAGACCTCAGGATGGTCGCTTACCGAACAGGACCCCTTCAACAACGTAGGCCGTACCTGTATCGAGGCTATGGGCGCCGCTCTGGGCCACACACAGTCGCTCCACACCAACGCCCTCGACGAAGCTATCGCTCTGCCTACCGACTTCTCGGCACGTATCGCACGTAACACCCAGATTTATATCCAGGAAGAAACCCAGGTAACCAAAGCTATCGACCCGTGGGGCGGCAGCTACTATGTGGAAGCCCTCACCAACGAAATCGCCCACCGAGCATGGGCACACATTCAGGAAATCGAGAAGCTCGGCGGTATGGCAAAGGCTATCGAAACCGGTCTGCCCAAGCTCCGTATCGAAGAAGCCGCCGCACGTACTCAGGCCCGCATCGACTCAGGTCGTCAGACCATCGTAGGTATCAACAAATACCGCCTCGACCACGAAGACCCCATCGATATCCTCGAAATCGACAACACCGAAGTACGCAAGGAGCAGATTGAACGCCTCAACGACGTAAAGGTTCACCGCGACGAAGCAAAGGTACAGGAAGCCCTCAAGGCAATCACCGAATGTGTGCGCACCAAGGAAGGCAACCTTCTCGACCTTGCTGTAAAAGCAGCCGGTCTGCGCGCTACCCTCGGCGAAATTTCCGACGCCTGCGAAGATGTTGTAGGCCGTTACAAAGCAGTAATCAGAACTATCTCAGGAGTGTATTCAGCAGAAACCAAGCAGGACCCCGACTTCCTGCAGGCCCGCCAGATGTGCGAGGAATTCGCCAAACGCGAAGGCCGCCAGCCCCGTATTATGATTGCCAAGATGGGCCAGGACGGCCACGACCGCGGCGCCAAAGTTGTTGCAACCGGCTATGCCGACTGCGGTTTCGACGTCGACATGGGCCCGCTGTTCCAGACTCCCGCCGAGGCTGCACGTCAGGCTGTGGAGAACGACGTTCACATCCTTGGCGTTTCGTCGCTCGCCGCAGGTCACAAGACCCTCATTCCGCAGGTAATCGAAGAACTGCGCAAGCTCGGTCGCGAGGACATCATGGTTACCGCCGGCGGTGTTATCCCCGCACAGGACTATGACTTCCTCTACAAAGCCGGTGTGGCTGCCATCTTCGGCCCCGGTTCACGCATTCCCGCATCTGCTATCAAGATGCTCGAACTGCTCAACGAAGAATAAGAGCATCATATCAATACATAAAAAAGCACGCGAGTCAATTTGATTCGCGTGCTTTTTTATTATTTGTTTTGAATCAGCGCACCAACAATTTATCGCAGCGTACATTGCCATGCGAATCTGTCTGTCGGCGGATATAGATGCCGGGAGTGAAACCGTCCGGATCTGCACCGGCGCTGCGGCCTTGCAAATCGTAGAATCGTACATCACGGATGTCATTGTCATTAAAGACATCGGGCGCCGTAGTGGTTTCGCTCTCATATATGCGCATACTCGACAGCAACAGATTCTTGCCATGTCGCGGACGCAAAACTATTGTCGGATATAGATTTAAATCTCCTCCTTCATACACTTTAATCTGATAAGTAAATTCCACTTTTTTAACCGTATTATCGTCAGTAGCAATAGCATCGTTTACAAGCTCCTGACAGAATTCTTTATCTAATTTGTCACATATTGCAATGTTATATTCGGTGTTGTCAGATGAACTGATTTGATACTCCAACACATAGTCGTGTCTGTGTTTAAAGAATAGAGGGAGAGAAGATGCCAGATTCCGGTTTTCAACTGATTCATCGGCCATATAGTTCATGCCTTCGGCGGTATTTTCCCAAATTTTGCTGTCACATGTCCAGTAATACCTCACATCTCTGTCTGCGAACTCCTTACACGATGGTTCCCAAGGAATTGGTTCATAATCAATCTGAGTACCGAATTTATATTGTAATGGTATACATGGCTCGCTCCATTCATCGCCCACTTTAACCGATACCTCGTATACAAGAAGGGTATAATCGAAACCGTCAGGATATTCATGCGAGAGCACATGGTCTGTAAATTGTGTGGCCGGGCCGTCAAGCACGGTGATTTTCGTCAGGTTACGGAATATTTTAACCTGTGAAACCTCAACGCCCTCAGGAAAGGGAGTCCCATCAGTGTAGCTGTCTGGCAGTTCCCAAGTAAAGATTCTGCATGTCGGATCTCCACCTGCAATCTTAAGACCAGTGGGAGCGTAGGGTTTCAGTGCAGCCGCGCAGACAGTCGCATGTGCTATCATCAGCAGCAATAAGATAATATTCTTTTTCATTGTCACGGTATTTATAGTGATATTGTTTTAGTTCCTATTCTGACTCCGTTCTCTAATAGAGCTACCGCGTAAACGCCTCTGTTAAGACCGGACAAGTCCACGACAGCTTCCTTAGTGAAGTTATGAATTGATTCTGACTTGACTTCGTTGGAATACATGTCAAACACCTTGACTTCAACATCAGTAGACTCTATATCCTGATCAAGACTAAGTTTACAGGAGCGATTCGCAACTTGTACATTTAGTGAGGGGTACAGCGGTATGATTATATCGCCTATTGTGAACTTACCTATACTTTTTGGAACTCGATTTGGACCATATATCAGGATTTCGGCATCGCTTTCTATCATGCCGGTGTAATTCACGCCACCTACATAGCGGCGGGTGTAATTGCCTTCTTTAGAGCTAATCACCAGATAGCAGCCCTCTGTCTTCGGCTCGAATTTAATGGATACCGTTCTTAATCCTGACACCCCACCGCCGGAATTAAACCGGATATCATATTCATCTTTATCAAATTGGATAGGCGTTTGTGTGAACATCATCATGCTGGGGTCGCCAAATACATGGTAACGCTTCTTGGTTGTTATATCACTGGATTGAACAATTGACTCTCTGTAACTTAATCCGGCTCTTAATATCTGGCCTAACTCAAGATTGGAGTTGTGATTATTGTCGGGTTCTGTTGGCGTAGCAACGGAATTTAATCCAGGGGTTGGCCATATTCCATTAAAAATACCGCATGCAAAATATGCATTACTGTATATGTACGTAAGATAAGATCCGGCAATAATTCCGACACATCCACCATTTTTATGCTTTAGAAATTTTTGAGCAAAATCATTTTGATCAAATTTACCGGTGAAACAGCTGATGCTGAAGACAACGGGAAGTAAATTACCATTAGAGAGCGTTGAAATGTCTTTAGTCGTAAATTGAGGTTGACCCCATAGAGTCACATCTCCATGACCTATGTATAAAGTATAAAAGCGACCATCATTTATAGCATTTGCAATTTGTGTATTTTTTAATATTGACCAATCGTAATGTGGATCTCTCAATTCTTCAGGCAATTTGTCGCCGTTTATAAAATACGTTGGTGTGGAACCTTCGGTAGCCGCATAGATTCTCTGTACGTCTTTATTATGCGCGATTACATAATCCCTTATTAATTCAGAAGGAGTGAGAAACCTATATCCCTCTGTGAATTTATCATAATTTTTTGTCTGAAAATAGGAGCAGTGCAAAGATTTTCTGAAAAAGTCCTCATTTAGTGGCGGATTTAACTGGTAGTTTGTGATTTTATCAATCACCGTTTCCAACTCGTCTGCATTATTTACAGGAATTCTTCCGATAAATATGTCTGCATCATAGTCTTTATTTCCATCCATACAGACATATTCCTGATCTGTCGGATATGTTTTCCCATGAGTATCAATGTACTCTGAATCTATTCCGTAGGTTGTGTTATTCGACGGAACATCATCGACTCCGCCCGCTATCAACACATAATCCAGACCCTTGGCTGAATGGTATCTGGTGGAAATAGAGTCCGAGACAGCACTTGTGGTCCAATCGGATTTATAAATAGCTGTTGCATTGAAACCCATGCGACGTTTTGTTTCGACATAGCGGTCACATTGGCTTTTATATTCGGGAGTTGAGATAATCAGAAATTCCGGGGTATAAATTGTATTGAATCTATCAGTTGTAATATCGAGAATTCTGTTTTTAGTATTTCTTGGCTGATCAAATTTGTAGGTAAGGCGGAAGTTCAACTCATAATAGATACGAACCTTTTTGTTACGAGAATCGTAAGAAATGGGCATAACTTCAACTTTCGCATATCTATCGCCATTAATTATCGCATATACAGGCTGCTTTATTAGCGTTTCTTCGGCAGTAATGGAGGAACTGACTATAGCCGGAACATTTGATTGTGAGTACACAACATCTTCATATGCGGGCAAATCAGGTCGTGCGGGTGTGAGTTCGTAATCCACATCAACATAATTGCATTTTTCTATTGTAAGATTGACGGAAGAACATCCTTCGGGAAGTTTGTAAGAATCACGCCTGAATGGAACAGAGGGGGTTCCCGGCTCATCTGTCAGGCCAAAACCGTCAATCCTCATAAAGACTGTTCCGGGATATACCTCATCGTCATCCTGCACCATTATTTGGGATATGGTGTAATTGACGGATATGCCTTCATCATCAGATGTGACTGATCTCAAGGGCTTATTTTTCTGACTATTCCCAACTTTGGGAATGGGATTGAATGTTCTGACCGCGCCCCAAGCGAATTGGGTTACAAGCATCAGAAATAGTAAAAGGATTGTTTTCATGGCTATATGTATTATATTAAGCGTCGTTTGTTTTGGGATAATGATACGATTCCAACTAAGCATTATATTACTTTTTGCGAATATAAAAATTTATTTACACAAAACAAAAAAAACGTTAATTATTTAAGATATTTTAACACTATTACATCTGCAGATCTGACAATAATTTCAAAAACTAAAAAATAGAATGTCAAATCTGAATTTAGAATAAAGATCGAATTATGGTGCTACGCGTGTTTTCACATAGGTTAAAAAAGTATATACCGTGAACCACTGCCGCCACATTTCGTTTTTATGGT
>CAJUHX010000015.1:6145-35321 GCA_910586455.1 uncultured Muribaculaceae bacterium
AAACAACATGACCTATACACAACCCGCTTTACCTTATGCCAATGATGCCCTCGAACCGGCAATCTCCGAAGAAACCGTCAACTTCCACTACGGCAAACACGAGAAAACGTATATCGACAAACTGAATGAACTCATCAAAGGCTCCGAGTTCGAAAACATGGACCTCGAAGAAGTGATACGCCATGCCGAAGGGCCGCTGTACAATAATGCCTCGCAGGCCTGGAACCATATATTCTACTTCTTCTCCTTCTCGCCCTCCGGCAGCCGGGAGCCTCACGGACGCCTGCGTGAAGAAATCGACCGCACTTTCGGATCATTCGAACAGTTCAAAAAGGCTTTCGAAGACGCCGGTACAGGCCTCTTTGGCAGTGGCTGGGTATGGCTGTCGAGCGACGAAAACGGCAAGATTTTCATAACTCAGGGCAAAAATGCCGAGAGTCCTATCACTTCCGGACTGCGTCCGCTGCTCTGCTTTGATGTTTGGGAACACGCATACTATCTCGACTATCAGAACCGACGTGCCGACGCCCTTAAACAGCTCTGGAACATCGTTGACTGGGACGTGGTAGAAAACCGTTACGAAGACTAAAGCCATACGGCTCTATAAACTGAGCCGGAATATAACAGACATGTAGACATAAATGATACATAAAGCAAATACAATCTGGCTTCTACATAGCACTTGAAATTTTAGCATAATGTGATGAATGGAAAGGGAGGTACTCGTGAGAGCACCTCTTTTTCTGCTTATGCCTGAGTAGTTGTGACGGCGTCCCGCAGTCACCCGCAAACAGGTATCCAAATGCTTTCGAGTCGAACGCCGTCGCAACTAAAGATACGGGTTACTCCTGCGCTCGTAGCCTATGGTGGTAGGTTCGCCATGGCCGCTGAGCACTGTAGTATCGTCGGGCAACGACAGCAGGCCGTCAGTGATGGCTCTGATAAGTGTGGCATGGTTGCCGCCCTCAAGGTCGGTACGGCCAATAGAGCCTTTGAACAGTGAATCGCCCACAAACACAAAATGCTGTGCGGCGCAGTACAAAGCTATGCCGCCGGGACTGTGTCCGGGCACATGAATCACCTTAAGCTCGTTGTCGCCTATGCTTATTATGTCGCCGGCGGCAAGCCGGCGGTCGATTGCCACGCCTTTGTCGCGGTCTTTTATACCAAAGCGCCGGCACTGCTGGGGCATGCTGTCGCCCAAGGGAGCGTCGGCCTTATGGGCGGCAAGTTCCGCACCATATTTCTGTTTCAGAAATTCGACGCCGAAGCAGTGGTCGAGGTGCAGATGTGTGTTTACAATTCCTGTAAGGAGCAGATTATTGTCTGCCAGAAACTTGTCGACAGCCTTGTTTTCTTCCTCGTAGTACATGCCGGGGTCGATCACAATGGCCTCGCGGCTGACCTGATCATAAACCAGATACGTATTCTCCTGAAACGGATTCAATACAAAGCGTGTAATATTAAGCATGATTATTTAATGGGTACGTACACCACTTTTTTGGTTTCGAACTGAGGCTCCGCAAATAGTTCGTTTATGTTATATTCTATCACCGGGAAGCGTATGCCTTTTGATTCCTCGGTCAGGTCGCCGCCTTTAAGCACCACCACACCGTTGGCGTATGTGTTGCCGCCATCTCGCTGGCTTATGTTCTTTGTCACAAGCCGTACGAGATCGTAGAGAGGCATTACCGCACGGCTCACCACATAATTAAACTTCTCGCGGCATTCGCCCACATCGCCATGCTGGAAGGTTACATTCTTCAGGCCGATTTCTTTAGCCACCTCGGAAGCCACACGCAGTTTCTTGCCTATGCGGTCAATGAGATGGAAACGGCACTGCGGATATACGATAGCCAGCGGAATTCCCGGAAAACCACCACCGGTACCAATATCCATCAGGGTCGTACCTGTTTCAAGCGGGCCAAGGAACTCGGCAAGTGCAAGCGAGTGCAGCACATGGTTCGGGTACAGATTCTGGATATCCTTGCGCGATATCACGTTTATTGCCGCGTTCCAATGGTTGTACAATTGATCGAGCTGCTCGAATTGCATGGTCTGCAACTGAGTGAGATTCGGAAAATATTTTTTGATTGTCTGCATTATTACACGGGAGTGGGATTTAGGTTTCCAAAGTTACAAAAAATATTCCAAGCCGCAACATTTTTGTGCCAAAATTCTTACAAAACGGTTAAGAATTAGTTCTCAGGCTATGTATGCGCCACAGAAACATCGCACTCACCACTACGCTGGCGATAATATAGATATATTCGCCAGGACGTGTACCGATTTCGTCGATGTTGCCTGCAGGCATATTGTGTCGCAGGGCTATCCACTGAAACACAACGTATATGATGTTGTTGGCAGCATGCACTATCACCGGCAGCCACAGCGAACCCGACCAGTACAGCAGGTAGCCGAACAAGGCTCCAAGGAGCATGCGCGGCACAAAGCCGAAGAACTGCAGGTGGATGGCACTGAACAGTACAGCTACTATCCAGATGGCCGCATGGGGGTTCATGCCCGATGTGGTAAGCATACGCTGTATGGTGCCACGGAACAGCAGTTCCTCTCCCAGACCGGCCATTACGCCTATGATGAGTATATTCAGTATCAGGTCGCCCACTGAGGTGCCACCCTGCATGATTCGTATGGTGGCGGCTGAGCTATCCTCGGCTTGCCGCATCCATTGCTCCACTCCCTGCATGAAATCAGGCAGATGCAGAGATGCGTTCCACTGTATTATCCAGTTGAAGGCCGGCATCGACACCACCAGAAGCGCTATCGACAGCAGTGTCATGGAAGCCTGCGGCGCGCGGTCAATCTCAAGAAATCGGGCCGGACACCGCGATATCATAAGAGCTGTAGCCAGCGACGGCAGTATTATCTGCAGCAGGCTCTGTATCACAGCGGCTATGCGAAGTACTCGCGCAGTTTGACCGAACTTGGCTATAATCAGGCCGTTCAGAACGCTGCCCACTATCCAGCACAGCAGTATCACACACAGCAAAAGCAACAGGCGCTGGCCAATGGTCAGCAGCAAACGGCAGTCGTCGCCGTTTTTCTTCGATAATAATTCATGGGGTATCATGCTGCAAATTTACAAAATTTTTCAAACAATAACCATATTATGCTTGTTGCATTTTCAAGTACTTCATCACATTAATCCGATTATGAGAATCCGAAATTTTGTTTTAATCGCATTGGCTATTGTGCTTTGCTGCGGAACAACAGATGCGAAAAGCCTTGCCGACCAACATACCGACTCACTGATTGCCTCGCATAAGTTCATTAATATCGACGGTACTGCTGTCGACACCCGCAGTCGAGAATACATCGACTCGGTAAACAGTATCATCACAGCGTTCTATTATGACCAGTTCCGCCATTTCTCCGACCCTGCGGCTCCATATTTTCTGTTTCTGAGCCGCGATTCACAGCTGGCCATGGGTATCGGCGGCGCTGTGCGCATGCGTGCCTACTACGACTGGGGCGGCGCCGTACCCTTTCGAGCCTTTTCGCCCTATCTGATACCCATCCACCCGGATCCGGCCAATATGAGGGCCTTCGGCACTTCGCCTGCAGGCACCTGCCTGTTTTTCCGCGTCATAGGCCGCAATAAGATGCTGGGGCAGTATCAAGTATATATCGAGGCTAATTTCAACGGCTACCAGACGCGCGATTTTACTTTGAAAAAGGCATACGCGATTATCAACGATTTCACCATAGGCTATGCCAGTTCGACTTTTTCCGACATTGCGGCTGTGCCACCGACGGTAGATGCCAACGGCCCTAACAACAAGCTTTCGATGACATCTGTACTGCTGCGCTACATGCATACTTTCAGACAGCGCTGGACTATTGCCGGCTCACTCGAAACTCCGGCCACCCAGATTGCCGCTGATAACGAACATACCCGACCCGTGACCAATTGGCTGCCCGACGCTGCCGCTTTTATTCAGTACCAGTGGGACCAGACCCAGCATGTGCGCCTGGCTGGCATTGTACGCTCGCTGTCGTACCGCGATATGGTAGCCGGCACCAACATAAACCGAGCCGGCTGGGCGCTCCAGCTCAGTTCGGTATGTCATCCCGCCGACCCTCTCACACTATATCTCACCGCCAACTATGGCCACGGACACGGCTCTCTGGGCGGCGATCTTATCATGGGAGCCTACGACCTGGTGGCAGACAACGGACAGCCGGGGCGCCTCATAGCTCCGGCGTCGATGGGCTGGTGTGCCGGAGTGCAGTATAATTTCAAGCACAATTTCTTTGTAAGCGCAAGTGCCAGCCAGAATATATACCTCTCGAAAAACGAGGCTCCGGACGAATACCAACGCGGCACATTCATGTGTGTGAACGCCTTCTACAACCTCACGCCGCGCATACAGCTCGGCACTGAGTTCGCCTTAGGGCAACGGCAAAATTTCAGCGGCGAGCACCGCTGGGCACGCCGTGCAAGTGCCATGTGCCAGTTCTCGTTCTAACTTTCGACAGCGAAAGTTGGGCACATTTCGCAAAAAATTAGTAACTTTGCAGCTACAAACAAACGAAGAACCGACATGAACGAATTCATATCACGACTCCGCAAGAGTTTCAGACACCATCCGGTGCTGTTCAACATATTTCTGGCCTTTGTAGCTATACTGATGCTGATATGGTTTACTCTGATATTCCTTGACTCCTGGACACACCACGGCAAAACTTCGGTGGTTCCGGATGTAAAATACATGGACTACCGCAAAGCCATCAGCACTCTCAGCGATAACAACCTTGAGATCGAAGTCAACGACTCGGTATACATCACCGACCTCGCTGAAAGCCTGCGCAAGAAGATGGCTCCCGGCATGATTCTGGAGTCGTGGCCCAGAGCAGGCGCGGTGGTAAAGAAAGGCCGTCCGGTATATGTCACCATAGTGGCCTATTCGCCCAAAGAAGTTGTTATTTCCACTCCTATCGACAATATATCGTCACGCCAGGCCATAAGCGTGCTCCAGAGCATGGGTATAAACAACGTACGTCTGGTAAGTGTACCCTCGATGTACAACGACAATGTGGAGCGCGCCCTCTACAACGGCAAGCCTATAGGCGTAGGCTCAAGTCTTCCAGTTACCGCCACGGTAACACTCGAGGTGGGAAAAGCCGTGGAACCGGATCCCATATATGAGGAAAACGATTCGGATTCCACAGCGGACGACACCGAACCGTCGTTTGACCCCGATGTAGTGGTGGCCGAAGACCACCAGACCGAAGTTGACTCTTATACCGACGACATCTATGACTGATTCGCACGACAGCATTGAAAATTTTGCCGACGGCTATACTCCTGATGAAACACCCGATGATGTCATCATTACCGACGACAGCGGTCGCGACCTGTACGAGCACTTCCGCTTTGTAGCCGACAAGGGTCAGGCGCTGCTGCGTGTCGACAAGTTTCTGACCGAAAGGTTGCAGAAGTCGTCGCGCAACCGTGTGCAGCAGGCTGCCCAGGCAGGTTGTATACTCGTCAACGGCAAAGCGGTGAAGAGTAACTACCGCGTAAAGCCGCTCGATGTGGTACAGGTGGTGATGGACCGTCCACGCTACGATTTTGAGATTATAGCACAGGACATTCCCCTCGACATTGTTTACGAAGACAACTTCCTTCTGGTGGTGAACAAACCGCCGGGGCTGGTGGTGCATCCGGGCCACGGCAACTACAGCGGCACTCTGGTGAATGCTCTGGCATGGCACTTCAGGGATAACCCGGATTATGATGTGGCCGACCCGCGTATGGGGCTTGTACACCGCATCGACAAGGACACCTCCGGACTGCTGGTGGTGGCAAAGACCCCCGATGCCAAGACCCACCTTGGGAAGCAATTCTTCAACAAGACCACCAAGCGTGAGTACGTGGCCGTGGTATGGGGGCGTCCCGACCCCGCCGACGGACGCATCGAAGGCAACATAGGCCGGTCGCTGCGCGACCGTCTTCAGATGGATGTATTTCCGACCGGCGACTACGGCAAACACGCCGTCACACATTACAGTACCATTGAGCCTCTGGGGCCGGTAACCGTAGTGAAATGTGTGCTCGAAACCGGCCGTACCCACCAGATACGCGTACACATGCGCCATATAGGGCATCCGCTGTTTAACGATGCCCGCTACGGCGGCGACAAGATATTGCGCGGCGTGCCTTCGGCGACTTACAAGGCCTTTGTGGAGAAGAACTTTCAGATTTGTCCCCGTCAGGCACTGCATGCCCGCACACTTGGTTTCGTGCATCCCGAAACAGGCGAGGAAATGTTTTTCAGCTGCCCGGTTCCGGACGACATGACCGCCATGATTGAACGCTGGCGCCAGCTTGCAAAATCCAACGAAAGAAAGCAGACCGCCTTTTAGAGCCTGTTTAAATTTTAAATTGTGGGCAAATTTTTTTAACTTTGCATACCAAATCCCCAACTATCACTTCATCATGTCAGAAGCTAACGACAACACTCTACATAATACACAGCTCATTATACCCGAGCATTTCAAAGATATAGCCCCCTATACCGACCTGGAATTCCGCGAGAAAATGGCCGAGCTTGTAAATGAAGACGGCTTCGAGCATGCGGTGCGATATGTAATGCCGCAGGTCGATTATCCCAAGTTTGTACAGCAGTTGCTCGACCTTAAATCGCAGGACGAATTCCAGCGCAAGGCAATGGGCGAGTTTCTGGAACTCCTGGCCAAGACAACCACCGACGGCATTTCTATTGACGGACTCGAGAACTGCGCTCCCGGCTGCAACTACACATTCATAACCAACCACCGCGACATTGTACTCGATGCCTCGTTTCTGAACCTCTGCTTCATACGCAACAACATGCCGCTGACGCAGGTGGCGATAGGCAACAATCTGCTCATATACGAGTGGATCAGCGATCTGGTAAAGCTCAACCGCAGCTTTATTGTAAAGCGCGATGTACAGCGTCTGCAGGCTTTGGAGGCCGCACGCCAGCTGTCGGCTTACATTCACTTCTCAATCAACAACCTGCACGAATCGGTATGGATAGCACAGCGCGAAGGCCGCGCAAAAGACTCCAACGACCTGACTCAGGAAAGCCTTATCAAGATGATGTCGCTCGACGGCGGCGGCTCGGTCAAGGAGAATATCCTGGCGGTGAACCTGATGCCGGTATCGATTTCGTACGAGTTCGACCCCAACGACTATCTCAAGGCCCGCGAGTTTCTGCTCAAGCGCCGCGACCCGGATTTCAAAAAGAGCAAGCGCGACGACCTCTTCAGCATGGAAACCGGCATACTCAAGCACAAAGGCCACATACACTTCAGAATTGGACGCTGCATCAACAGCGACCTCATGGCATACGATGGCGGAGAAGACCGTGCCCATGTGGTACACGAGGCCTGCCGCCTTATCGACCGTGCAATCCATAGCGGTTATCATATCTACCCCTGCAATTACATAGCATACGACGAGGTAAACCGCTGCAACCGCTTCGCCGACCATTACCGTGAAGCCGATGTAAAGCGTTTCGACGACTACATCAACGCCCAGCTCGACAAGGTTGACATCGACAACGTAAGCGCCGAAGAACGCGAATACATGCGTCACATGATGCTCACCATGTATGCGAATCCGCTCAAAAACCAGCTTACCGCAAACGAGAGCGGGCGCGAATAATATCAGACTATCCCAATGCGATTCCCTCTCATCCCTGTACTGGTGCTTCTGCTGGTCAACTGCGGCATAGACCTGTACATTTACCGCACCCTGCTGAAGCGCATGGCCAACAGGTTATGGAGCCGCATACAGCTGTGGAGCGCTGCATTCTTCCTCGTTGCCATGATTGTGATTATCTGCCTGCCGAAAAGGCAAGGCGACGATAGCGCTTTCCTGGCTCTGATGTGGTGTCTGTACGCATATCTGAGCGTGTACCTGTCGAAATACCTGTTTGTAGTCTTCGACCTGATAGCCAAACTGCCACAGCTGTGGCATCGCAGACGCAGCAAGGCTGTCACTGCGGCAGGTATCGTAATGGCAGCAACATGTTTTCTGCTGCTATGGTGGGGCGCACTGATAAACCGCTACAACATCGACATAAAAAAGGTTGAATTTGCTTCTGCCGAAGTTCCGGTCGGGTTCGACGGATTCCGCATTGTACAAATCAGCGACCTGCATACAGGCTCCTATGGCAGCGACGACTCGTTCCTGACAAAACTTGTGGAACAGGTCAACGGTCTGAACCCCGACATGATTGTATTTACCGGCGACATTGTAAACCGCCACAGCAGCGAGCTGGAACCCTTTGTGGATGTTCTCGGAGCGCTCAAGGCACCGTACGGCGTATGGTCAGTACTCGGCAACCATGACTACGGCGACTATTACGACTGGGCCTCCGCCGACGCGAAGGCTGAAAACATGCGGCAGCTGTACGACATGCAGCGCGCCATGAACTGGAATCTGCTGCTCAACCGACACGCCCCTGTGGTATGCGGAGCCGATACACTGATGCTGATTGGAGTAGAGAACCTCGGCGACCCACCGTTCAAGAACTACGGCGACCTCAATGCCGCTTACCCTACCCTCGACGACGGACATTTCAAACTGTTGCTGAGCCATAATCCGGCCCACTGGACCAACGATATATGCGGCCATCCCGAGGTAAACATATTCCTGACCCTCTCGGGCCATACACATGCCATGCAAATGAGCGCCGGACGTGTATCGCCTGCGGTATTCCGCTATAAAACCTGGGGTGGCATGTATGGCGACGATGTCGGTCACAATCTGTATGTAAACATCGGCACAGGCACCGTAGGTATGCTCGCACGCATAGGCGCAACTCCCGAAATTACCGTCATAACCCTCCGACATTCATCAAAGTGAACCTGCACACCGTAATCTGTATCGGCAGCAATGTAGAGAGCAAGCAGCTGAATGTAGCCGAGATAGTGGCTCAACTCGCCACCATGTTCAAGCACTTCCGTGCTTCGGACATATATGAGAACGCCGACGACTCCGGACTCGGAAATCCATACGCCAATGCAGTGTGCTGCGGCGATTATGACGGCGACTTCGATTCGCTGGCTGCTTTTGCGGCACAGCGCGAGGCTATGTATGGCCGTACTCCGCATTCCAAAACATCGGGTGTAATGCCGCTTGATATCGACATTGTGGTTTTCCACGACTGCATCATCAACCGTACACAGTTCGATAAAGACTATTTCCGCCAAGGCTACACACAACTCTCCGCCAGTACTCCACTATGCCCATCTATGCCCAAGTAATCATTCCCAAGCCGCTCGACGGCACCTTCACCTACCTCGTGCCCGACGAGATGGCATCCAAGGCCCGACCCGGGCACCGTGTGCTGGTACCGTTCGGAGGCAAGCGCTTTTATACCGGTCTGGTGGACTCTGTGAGCGAACACGCGCCGTCTGAGATGGCGCTGAAGCCAATTGCCGTGGCTCTTGACGACGGCCCCGTGGTACGGCATCCCCAGGTAAAGTTATGGAAATGGCTCGCCGACTATTATCTATGTTCGGTAGGCGAGGTTTTTCACGCAGCCCTGCCCTCAGGCTTGAGAATCGAAAGCGAAACTGTAGTTGAGCTTGCCGCCGACGAAATCGACGAGTCTGTGGCCGCTGTGCTGTCCGACTCCGACTTACAGTTGCTCGACTTGATACGCTCCGCCGGAACAACAACCTCGAAAGACCTGGCCAAGGCAAGCAACCGCGACGATGTGGAGGCAAGTGTAAACCGCCTTATAGCACTCAACCTTATTAAGGTGAGCGAACGCTCGCTCGAGCGCTTCGGCCGACGCCGTACCAGTTTTGTAAAACCGCTTTTCGATATCTCCGAGGCCGATGCCGTAAAGAAGGCATTTGAGGCGGTACGCCAGAGCGAGCGCCAGCAGACTATGTTGCTTACACTACTGTCGATGTGGCGCGACTGCGGACGCCCAACGGAGCCGGAAGTACCGCTCGACGATGCCCTGCAGCGCTCGGCGCTTACTCGCCCTGTGGTAAAAGCTCTCGCCGACAAAGGACTGGTGGAAATCGACCGGCGCTACATATCGCGCTTTCAGTTTGCCGGAAAGGCAGAACACAATCTGCCGGAACTGTCGCAGGCACAGCAGACAGCCCTCTCTCAGATACATCACAGTTTTTTCGACCACGACATCACACTGCTGCATGGAGTGACTTCGTGCGGCAAGACAGAACTATACATCCATCTTATCGACCATGTATTGCGCGACGGTAACCAGGCTCTGCTGCTTGTGCCGGAAATAGCCCTTACTACGCAACTGACCGAGCGGCTGCAGCGTGTTTTCGGAAAACGCGTGGTTATATATCACTCCAAGTTCTCAGACGCCGAGCGCATGGAGATATGGCAGAGCATGCTGGGCAGCAACGAGCCATGTGTGGTTATAGGAGCGCGCTCGTCGGTATTCCTGCCTTTCGCCCGTCTGGGCCTGGTGATTGTCGACGAAGAGCACGAAACAAGCTACAAACAGGCCGACCCGGCACCGCGATACAACGGCCGTGATACCGCCATTGTGCTTGCGGCCATGCACGGCGCTAAAACACTGCTGGGCAGCGCCACTCCGTCGGTGGAAACATATTACAAGGCAACCACCGGCAAATTCGGACTGGTAACACTGAGCGAACGCTACGGCGGCGGCAGCCTGCCTCCCATCGAGGTCATAGACCTTAACCGCGAGTTCGAGCGTGGAGCAACTACCGGTACTTTTGCCGACCATACCGTGACGGAAGCCCGCAAGGTGCTCGCCGCCGGACATCAGGTGATTTTCTTTCACAACCGCCGCGGGTTCTCACCCATGGCACGTTGCAAGCTATGCGCGTTCATACCCAAGTGCGACCACTGCGACGTTTCGCTGACATATCACCGTATGCCAGAGCAGTTGGTATGCCACTATTGCGGAGCGGTGTATCCGATGCCTGCGGTGTGTCCTTCGTGCCATGAACCGGCTATCGCCGTAGTTGGCTACGGCACCGAACGCCTCGAGGACAACATATCGCGCTACTTTCCCAACCGCAACATACTGCGCATGGACCTCGATACCACACGCAATAAAAACGGCTACCAACAGATAATCGACACTTTCTCGGCACGCAAGGCCGATATTCTGGTGGGCACACAGATGGTTACCAAGGGGCTTGACTTCGGAGGCGTGGCCATGGTGGTGGTGGTAAACGCCGACGCCCTTATACACTACCCGGAATTCAGGGCCGCCGAGCGTGCCTTCAACATGATGGAGCAGGTGTCGGGACGTGCCGGACGCCGCAGCGACGTACCAGGCCGGGTGCTTATCCAGACCCGCGAACCGGGGCATCCGGTAATCGAACAGGTTGTGCGTCACGACTACGCAGGCTTCTACAAGCACGAAATCGAAGAGCGCAGAGCATACCTGTATCCGCCCTTCGTACGCCTTGTGAACATATATCTCAAACACCGCGACAATGCCACAGTGGAGCGTCATGCCGCCGAATACGCCGCACGGCTGCGCCAACTCTTCGGCAATCGAGTACATGGCCCCATAGAGCCAAAAGTATCGCGTGTGAAATCGCTGTACATACGCCGGATAATGCTGAAAATCGAACCGGAGGCATCCATGACTCAGGTAAAGCATTATCTGCGCGGCCTGTACATCGATATTCGGAAAGACGACCTGTACAAACAGCTCACACTCTATTACGACGTCGACCCATAGCCTCTTGCACATTCGGATTAAAATTCGTAACTTTGTGATTAAATTTTAAACAGCGCACTTAACTCACTGATATGGGATTCTTCAAAAAACTGTTCTCCAAAGAGAAAAAGCAGGAAACGCTCGACAAAGGCCTCGAAAAAACCAAAGAAGGCCTGTTCGGCAAAATCAAACGCGCTTTCGTAGGCCGCAAAACCATCGACGACGACTTCCTCGACGAACTCGAGGAAATCTTCATCACATCGGACGTCGGCCCGGAAACAACTCTGAAGATTATCGACCGCATACAGGAGCGCGCAGCCAAAGACAAGTACATGGGCGAGGACGAACTCAACGACATGCTCAGCGAGGAAATCTGCAAGCTTCTGGCCGAGAACCCCAACGATGTACAGCTCGACGACTTCGACACCCCCGCAGGAGTGAAGCCCTATGTGGTGATGGTAGTAGGTGTGAACGGTGTTGGCAAGACCACAACCATAGGCAAACTTGCCCACCAATACAAGATGGCCGGCAAGAAAGTGATGCTCGGCGCAGCCGATACCTTCCGCGCGGCCGCTGTGGAGCAGCTTGAGGAATGGGGACGACGAGCCGATGTGCCCGTAATAAAGAAAGCCGAAAACACCGACCCGGCTGCTGTGGCATACGACACCCTGTCGTCGGCTGTGGCAAACGATATCGACGTGGTGCTGATCGACACCGCCGGACGTCTGCACAACAAAAAGGCACTGATGGACGAACTTACCAAAATCAAACGCTCCATGAGTAAGGTTGTGCCCGACGCGCCGCACGAAGTATTGCTGGTGCTCGACGGCTCCACCGGTCAGAACGCATTCGAGCAGGCGCGCCAGTTCTCTGCCGCCACACAAGTAACCGATCTGGCCATAACCAAGCTCGACGGCACTGCCCGCGGCGGTGTGGTAATAGGCATCTCCGACCAGTTCAAGCTACCCGTGAAATACATAGGCCTGGGAGAAGGCATCACCGACTTGCAGGTGTTCGACAAGCAGGCATTCGTCGAAACCCTTTTCCGCAAAAAAGCCTGACCATGACCCGTAAAAACGGAATCAACGTAATAACAATGGGTTGCTCCAAGAATCTGGTTGATTCGGAGCGACTGCTGAAAATGCTGCGCGACAGCGGTTTCGACGCCGTGCACGACGCCAATCCGGCCGACTGCCGGGGCTACGCCGCCGTAATCAACACCTGTGGCTTCATTGGCGACGCCAAGGAGGAATCAATCAACATGATACTTGAAGCGCTGCAGGCCCGCGACGCCGGACTGCTGTCGAAAGTATATGTAATGGGCTGCCTGTCGGAACGCTACCGCAAGGATCTGGAAAAGGAACTGCCGGAAGTCGACGGCTGGTACGGTAAATTCGACTGGAACGCCATAGTACGCGATCTGGCCAAGGCTTTTCCCGCCACAGCGCCCTGGGACCGCGTGCTGACTACTCCGCGTCACCACGCATACCTGAAGATTGCGGAAGGCTGCAACCGCTTCTGCGCTTTCTGCGCAATACCGCTGATTACCGGTAGATATAAATCGCGCCCCGAGGAAGAAATTCTGCAGGAAGTCAGGGAACTTGTAAGCCGCGGCGTAAAGGAATTCAACGTAATAGCCCAGGACCTGTCGGCCTATGGCAGCGACCTGGCCGGGGGCGGCTTGCGTCTGGCCGGGCTCATCGACAGCATGGCTCAGATTCCGGGCGTAGAATGGATTCGCCTGCACTATGCCTATCCGGCGCAGTTCCCCTACGACATACTGCCGGTAATGGCACGCCACAACAATGTGTGCAAATACCTCGACATAGCCCTGCAGCATATAGCAGACCCCGTGCTGGCCAATATGCGCCGCCATATCACCGCAGCCGAAACCGAGGAGCTGCTGAACCGCATCCGCCGCGAGGTTCCTGGCATACATATACGCACTACCCTTATGGTGGGCTTCCCCGGCGAAGGTGAGGCCGAGTTCGGGCAACTGATGGACTTTGTGCGCCGCCAGCGTTTCGAGCGCATGGGCGCCTTTGCCTACTGCGAGGAAGACGACACATACGCCGCAAAGAACTTCGAGGATTCCATTCCGCAGGAAGTAAAACAGCAACGCCTCGACCGCCTGATGGAGCTTCAGGAAGAAATATCCATGGAAATCCAGCAGAGCAAGGTCGGCAGCATTCAGCGTGTGATTATCGACGGAGAGAACTCCGACTATTACATAGGCCGCACCCAGTTTGACTCTCCTGAGGTTGACCCCGAAGTACTTATTGAAAAAACAAGCAAAATGTGCAAAGGCGAATTTTATAATGTCGAAATCACCGATGCCATGCCTTTTGAACTTATAGCCCGGCCATGCCTGTAAGCCACGAACTTAAAAACGAACTGACCCGGCTGCTCCAGTCGGGTTCTCCTTTTTTTGCGTATTGCCTGCCCGGCGGCGAGCTTAGCCTTGCCGATACAGCGTCGGTGCGCTTAACTCCGTGGCCCGGCTGCAGCTCACCTGCCGGATTGTGGCGCGAATCAACAAGCTGGCCTCAGTACCGCACCGCAATAGAAACACTTGTAGAGCGGCTGAAACAGCGCGGAGGCAAAACCGTAATGTCACGCACCATCTGTGGCAACCACAACTGCGACATGGTACAGTTGGCTCTGGATTTCTTCGAAGCATATCCACAGACATACCGCACCATATTTTACACCCCGCATACAGGAGCTTGGATGGGGGCATCGCCCGAATTGCTGTATAAAATCGACGGCGACAGACTGTACACCATGGCACTGGCAGGTACCCGACCGCTGTCCGATGGTCCGTGGGACGAAAAGAACCTGGAAGAACACCGCATGGTGGCGGACTTTATCGAGGATGCGTTGGCCGACCAGACTCCGTATTACAACCGGTCGGTGCTCGGCACTCTGCGCTATGGTGCCATCGAACACCTGCTTACCGAATTTACCGCAGATGCCTCGCAAATCAACCTTGAACGACTGAAAACCGCCTTGCAGCCAACCCCGGCTGTAGGAGGCTACCCCCGCCGCGAAGCTCTTGACGACATAGCTCATCTGGAGGCACACCGCCGCAACCTGTATTCCGGTCTTATTGAATTTGATGCTGCCGAAAACTCACAGCGTCTGTGCATTGTTAACCTGCGCTGCATGCAGTTCGACGCCGAACACTATTGCATATACGCCGGCGGAGGCATAACCTCCCACTCGGATCCTGCCGCTGAATGGGCCGAAACCGAAGCCAAATCGGCATGGCTGCGCGAACATATCAAATAATAAAGAGAGAGTTGGATATATTAGCGCATATAATAGCTTATTTGTTTATCGCCGCATTAATTTTGTCCGGCCTTGGATTGATTGTAGCCATAGCCCAATTTTTTTACTATAGAAAATGGAGAAGCAATAAAGTCAAAGTATACTACGACGACAACGACCACCGCAAGGGATATTACATAGTAAATAGGCCACGTGGGCCATACCCTGTTGGCTATCCGAAAGAAAAGATAATCAAAGATATGGAGGCGTTTGAGCGGTTAAAGCGCGAACAAAAAGAGAAAGCGAAGAACCATAACCGAGCACGAACAATAGATAAAGGGAAATATTACTTTATCGAAAAGTCAAATGAGTCCAACCCGACGTGGATTCAAATACTAATGATGACACCTGCTGAATATATGGCATATCGGCGACGAAAGAAAGAAAGAAAGAAAGAAAGAAAGAAAGAAAAGAAAAAAAAAGCTGACTGAAAAATCACTTAATAATCGGCCATCCCGTGATTAAGAGGCTGTTTATTTAAATACCTTTTCAACCCATGCCGCTAATATGGGGCCGAATATAGAGGCTATTGCACCTGCAAAACCAATTACCACGTACTCGCGCCAATCATCAAACCAATTCAGACCAAATAGATGATTGACAACATAACACACACCGGCGCATAAAGACCATACAATGCAAAATGCGACAAACCAGAGTATATTCTTTTTCATAATTGCTGTGAAGATATTATAAATGCGCACCCTCGCTGCATTGAGCGGTAGACGGGGGTCGAACCCGCGACTTCGGGCTTGGGAAGCCCGCGCTCTGCCAACTGAGCTACTACCGCGTTTTTCAGATGCAAAGTTAGCGAAAGTTATGGAAATTCGCAAAAAAATTCGTAAATTTGCACTTTAAATCACGACATCAGAATGAAACATATACGCAATTTCTGTATCATAGCCCATATCGACCATGGCAAATCCACCCTCGCCGACCGCCTGTTGGAATATACCGGCACCGTAGAGGCCAAGGACATGGAAGCTCAGGTACTCGACGACATGGACCTCGAACGCGAGCGCGGTATCACTATCAAGAGCCATGCCATTCAGATGGAACATGTAATCGATGGCGAAAAATATACCCTCAACCTTATCGACACTCCGGGACACGTGGACTTCTCCTACGAGGTATCGCGCTCCATCGCAGCCTGCGAAGGCGCCCTGCTGATTGTCGACGCTTCGCAGGGCATACAGGCTCAGACCATTTCGAACCTTTATATGGCTATCGACAACGACCTGGAAATTATTCCGGTAGTCAACAAGGTGGACCTCGACTCGGCCAACCCTGAGGAAGTGGAAGACCAGATTATAGAACTTCTGGGCTGCAAACGCGAGGAAATTATCCGTGCAAGCGGCAAGACCGGCATAGGTATTCCGGAGATTCTGCGTGCTATAGTAGAACGTGTGCCGACTCCGCAAGGCGACCCCGACGCTCCGCTGCAGGCTCTGATTTTCGACTCGGTGTTCAACCCCTTCCGAGGCATCATTGCCTATTTCAAAATCGAGAACGGCAGCATCAGCAAAGACGATTTTGTTAAATTCGTTTCAACCGGAAAAGAATATCACGCCGACGAAATCGGTGTGCTCAAGCTCGATATGTTGCCTCGCAAGACTCTGTCGGCAGGCAATGTTGGTTATATCATATCCGGCATCAAAACCTCGCGCGAAGTGCGTGTGGGCGATACCATTACCCATGTGGCCCGGCCATGCGGGCAGGCCATCGACGGCTTCGAGGAAGTCAAGCCCATGGTGTTCGCCGGCGTTTACCCCATAGAAACCGAAGACTTTGAAAACCTGCGCAGCTCGCTCGAGAAGCTGCAACTCAACGATGCATCTCTGACCTTCACACCCGAGTCTTCGGCAGCACTCGGCTTTGGATTCCGCTGCGGATTCCTTGGCCTGCTGCATATGGAAATCATACAGGAACGTCTGGGCCGCGAGTTCGACATGGACGTGATTACCACCGTGCCCAACGTAAGTTACCGTGTGTACGACAAGAAAGGCAACATGACCGAGGTACACAACCCCTCGGGTCTGCCCGACCTTACGCTTATCGATCACATCGAGGAACCGTACATACGCGCCACCGTGATTACCACAGCCGACTTCATCGGCCCGATAATGACTCTGTGTCTGGGCAAACGCGGCGAGCTGGTAAAGCAGGAGTACATATCCGGCAACCGTATGGAAATAACCTTCGACATGCCTTTGGGCGAAATCGTAATAGACTTCTACGACAAACTCAAAAGCATATCCAAGGGCTATGCCTCGTTCGACTACCATATCCACGACTTCCGTGAATCGAAGCTGGTAAAACTCGACATTCTGCTCAACGGCGAAAGTGTCGACGCCCTCTCAACCCTCACCCATGCCGACAATGCCGTGAACTTCGGACGCCGCATGTGCGAGAAGCTCAAAGAGTTGATTCCGCGCCAGCAATTCGACATAGCCATACAGGCTGCCATCGGAGCCAAAATCATTGCCCGCGAAACCATCAAGGCGGTGCGCAAGGACGTTACAGCCAAGTGCTATGGCGGTGACATCTCGCGTAAACGCAAACTGCTGGAAAAACAGAAGAAAGGCAAAAAGCGCATGAAGCAGATAGGCTCTGTGGAAGTTCCGCAGAAAGCATTCCTGGCTGTACTTAAACTTGACTGAGCAATGAAATTCCAAGCTATAATTCCGGCCCGCTACGCCTCTACCCGCTTCCCCGGCAAACCTCTGGCCCTACTTGGCGGCAAGCCCATGATACAGCATGTGTGGGAGCGCGTGTCGGAAGTGATTCCCTGTGCCGTGGTGGCTACCGACGACCGCCGCATATTTGACGCCGTGGAGGACTTCGGCGGCAAAGCCGTAATGACCTCCGACTCGCATCGCAGCGGCACCGACCGCTGTGCCGAGGCAGCGGCCACAAGCGACGCAGACGTTATCATAAACGTACAAGGCGACGAACCGTTCATCGACCCCGCCCAACTGCAGGCCGTTATGAGCTGCTTCGACGACCCCGAAACACAGATAGCGACTCTGGTTCGTCCCTTCGACCCTGCCGCAGGCTTCGAGGCTCTGTTCGACCCCAACCTGGTAAAGGTGGTAATCGACGAGCGCGACTTCGCTATGTACTTCTCGCGCTCGGTAATACCATATGTGCGCGGTGTCGAATGGCCGAAATGGCTCGAAACAGCACGGTACCACACCCACATAGGCTTGTATGCCTACCGGCGCGACATACTTGGCCGGCTGGCCGCATTGCCACAGTCGGCACTCGAGAAAGCCGAATCGCTCGAGCAGTTGCGCTGGCTCCAGAACGGATACCGCATCAAGGTAGCCCGCAGCAACAGTCCGACAATCGGCATCGATACCCCCGACGACCTCGCCGCCGCAGAAAAATACCTCAGCAACATACAATGACCGATCACTCACTACCCGACCGCAGCAAAGCTCCTGCCACCGGCGATTTCGCCCCTCGCAGCCTGCCTGCACCCTCCGACCGGTTGCTCGCCAACGGCATATTGCGCCGCTGCCTGCACCGCGAGGACTATGAACTGGTGCGCATCGATGTAGTATGCCCAAGCGGCAGCATGGAGTTTATGCCAATGGTTGCCGTACTGCACGGACGCATGCTCAAGGAGGGCAGCCACAACTATAGCGGCGAGCAGATTGCCGAAACTCTCGACTACAACGGCGCTTCGGTAGTGGCCATGCCATCGAACCATCATACCGTGGTGTCGCTGACAGCTCTGCGGCGCAACATACATAAGGTACTTCCGATATTCTTCGACCTGCTGTGCCGTCCGACATTTCCGCTGAAAGAAATGGATGCGGTGAAGCGCCAGATGATAACCGAGCTGCAGTGCAACCGCGAAACACCGGCGTTCAACGCCCGCGAAGAAATGCGCGGTCTGCTCGCAGGCCGCAGCCATCGTTTCGCCATGACAGAATCAGCTGAAGGCATACGCGATATAAGTGTCGAAATGCTCCACAGCTGTCATCGGTCTTGCATCAATCCGCAGGGAATAACAGCCTACGTGGCCGGATTCGCCGATACCGCGCTGATAACAGAAATCGACGGCTATCTGGAAGATATCAAAGGCTACGGGCTATCTGCCCTGCCGCAAGCCGGCATATTCATGCCCGAAGCTCTCGGAGAATACAACGTACAAGTCGACGGCTCGCTGCAGCACGCCGTTGTTGCCGCCGCACCGGTATCGGTCTGCAATGCCTCAGACATCGGCTTCTGGCCCCTGCGCCTGGCCATACACGCCCTCGGAGGCTACTTCGGCTCGCGACTGATGCAGAACATTCGCGAAGACAAAGGCTACACCTACGGCATTTACGCCCAACTCAACATCATGCGCGAAGGCTCATTTGCGAACATCAGCTGCGAGTGCGACCCCACATATACAGCCGGAGTCCTCAGCGAGATAAACACCGAACTCCGGCGCTTTGCCGACAATCCAATGGGTGCCGACGAACACCATCGCCTGCAGCTCAGTCTGGCCTCACGTCTGGCCGGCATGTGCGACACCCCCATGAAAGTGCAGGCACAGCTTGTGTCGCAGCACATCAACGGACAAAGCCCACAGTACTACGACATGTTCTGGGAAGCCCTGCGACAGACAAGCCCCGAACAAATGTCGCAGGCCGTAGGGCAATATCTGCCGATTAACGCCATGCGCACAGTAATTGCAGGAGATTTCAAGAAATAAGAGCCCCGTTTACACTTTTTAAATAAATAAATGTTGGTAAAGCGCCAAGTTTTTACGAACTTTGCATATACATAATAGGACAATTTTTAAAACACAAACACTACATACACTAAATCAATGAAAAAGAGCGCTTTGCAAAAAGCACGCGCAGCTTATCAGCCCAAGCTGCCCATCGTGCTCACAGGAGCAGTCAAGGCCGTAACCGGCAATCCCACAGAATCTGTTGCTGATCAGGACGAAATCAAGAAACTTTTTCCCAATACCTATGGCCTGCCCGAACTCAAGTTCGAAAAGAACTCAACCCCCGCGCCCAACAAGCCCATTAACGTAGGCGTAATTCTCTCCGGAGGTCAGGCTCCCGGCGGACACAACGTTATCTGCGGTCTGTTCGACGGCATCAAGAAAATTCACCGCGACAGCCGTCTGTTCGGCTTCCTCATGGGGCCCGGCGGTTTCGTAGACCACAAATACATTGAACTTACAGCCCCGATTATCGATGAATACCGCAACACCGGCGGCTTCGACATCATAGGCTCGGGCCGTACCAAACTCGAAAAGGAAGACCAGTTCGACAAAGGTCTGGAAATCCTCAAGGAACTCGACATCAAAGCGCTCATAATCATCGGTGGCGACGACTCCAACACCAATGCAGCCGTACTGGCCGAATACTACAAGAAAATCAACGCCGGAGTACAGGTTATCGGTTGCCCCAAGACCATCGACGGCGACCTCAAGAACGACCAGATTGAAACCTCGTTCGGCTTCGACACCGCCACCAAGGTATACAGCGAAGTAATCGGCAACGTACAGCGCGACTGCAACTCGGCCAAGAAATACTGGCACTTCATCAAGCTCATGGGACGCAGCGCCAGCCACATTGCCCTTGAATGCGCTCTCCAGACCCAGCCCAACGTATGTATCATCTCTGAAGAAGTAGAGTCCAAAAACCAGACTCTTCAGGATGTTGTAAACTATATCGCCGACACCGTGGCACGCCGTGCCGCCGAAGGCAACAACTTCGGTACTGTACTTATTCCCGAAGGCCTTATTGAATTTATACCTGCTGTAAAAAAGCTCATCGCCGAGCTCAACGACCTTCTGGCAGCCAAAGCCGAGGAATTTGCTGCCGCAGGCGACGCCGCCGAACAGCGCCAGTGGGTTATCGGCCAGCTGTCGGCTGAAAACGCAGCCACCTACGAGTCGCTGCCTCTGGGTGTGGCCCGTCAGCTGACCCTCGACCGCGACCCCCACGGCAACGTACAGGTATCGCTCATCGAAACCGAAAAGCTGCTCAGCGAAATGGTAGCAAAACGCCTGCAGGTAATGGCCGAAGAAGGCAACTACGTAGGCAAATTCGCTGCCCTGCACCACTTCTTCGGATACGAAGGCCGTTGCGCCGACCCCTCGAACTTCGACGCCGACTACTGCTACGCGCTCGGTTTCAACGCCGCTTGCCTTATTAACGCAGGCGTTACAGGCTACATGTCGAGCGTACGCAACCTCGTAAAGCCCTCGGTTCAGTGGATTGCAGGAGGTATACCCATCACCATGATGATGAACATGGAACGTCGTAACGGCGAGCTCAAGCCCGTAATCCAGAAGGCGCTCGTACGCCTCGACGGCGCACCCTTCCAGAAGTTCGCATCACAGCGTGCCGACTGGGCTCTCAACACCTGCTATGTATATCCCGGCCCCATCCAGTACTTTGGCCCCGCCGAGGTATGCGACCAGCCCTCGATGACTCTCCGCTACGAGCACCAGAGCAAATAATCACCGAAAATATATACCCGAATCATAGCTTGCAAAAAGCCTGCCCCGGGGGAGCAACACCGCTCCGGGCAGGCTTTTCTTTTTTTAAGCAGCATCTAAATTTCGCCGCTGACAGAGGAAGCACACATGGAATGACGAACTACAGATTGCACAAATTTTAAAAATTTTAAGACTTTTGTGCATAAGCGCGGCATAAAATCGGATAATCAGTAGGCCGATGATGTTTTTTTACCTACTTTTGCAGCCCGGAATCTTGTGAAGGATATCGTTGACTAAACAGTTCTTAACTAACATAACTTTTATGAGTACAATTTCTAAAGTAAGTGCCATGCTGGCAGCCGGTATGCTTTTTGGCTCGCTTAATGCCGCCGCCGAGGGCTATCAGGTCAATTCGCTCAGCACCCGACAGTTGGGTATGGGTCACACCGGTTTCGCTCTTAAACTGGGTGCGGAAAGTCAGTTTTTCAATCCCGCGGGCATGGCGTTTATGACCAAGACGGTAGAGGTAGACGCCTCGGCCAATGCCATCTTCCCCTCCGCCACGGCTATCATAGGCGGCACCAAGTATAAAACCGATTGCAACGCTTCTACGCCGTTCAGCGTGTTCGGCGCATTCAGCATTTTCGATAATCTGAAGGCCGGTATCGCAGTATATACCCCTTACGGCAGCAGCATCAACTGGACCGACAACTGGCCCGGAGCCACTCTGAACCAATCGGTTTCGCTGGCTGCATATACCGTGCAGCCTACCGTGGCCTGGAGAATTATGCCCCGACTGTCGGTTGGTGCCGGTCTTACTGTTTCATGGGGTTCTGTCGACCTCTCAAAAGGTCTGCTCACAGGGGAGCAGCTCGACGGGCTGCTGGCAATGATGAATCCCGGTGTGCCCATGCCGTCGTTTGCTGGAATAACTCCGGCCTCGGCACAGCTAAGCGGAAAGGCCGGAATTGCGGTAGGCGTTAATCTGGGCGCAATGTACGATATTTCGAACCATGTGACCGCCGGACTGAACTTCCGTTCCAAGAGCATGATGAAGGTCGACGCCGGCAAGGCCAAAGTGGAATATGCCGTTAGCGATCCTGCCATTCAAGGGCTGCTTGCATCGAAACTCGACGGTCTTTCCAAAACCGAATTCACCGCCGAGATGCCTCTGCCGGCCACTTTGGGTTTCGGCTTTTCGTGGCACAACTCGCGCTGGGTAGCCGATGTGGAAACCCAGCTGACTTTCTGGAAAGCTTACAACACTCTCGACATTGAGTTCAAAGGGGCTTCGGACCTCGACCAGCATCTGACCAAGAACTACCACAACTCGTGGCTGGTACGCGGCGGTGTGGAGTGGAAAGCGTCGCAGCGTTTCGATGTCCGCGCCGGTCTGATGGTTGACTTCTCGCCCTGCGACAAGGAGTTTTACAATCCTGAAACTCCGGGCATGACCAAAATCGAGCCTACCGCAGGTTTCACCTTCAACCCCACCCCTTATCTGGGCGTGAATGTGGGTGTGATGTACGTGGCCGGTCTTGGCATAGATGGCGCCAGTTATCCCGAAAAGAATATTTTCACCGGCGCCACCGAACTCTTTACAGCCGACTACCGCGTCCACTCGTTCACTGCCTCGGTAGGCCTGTCGCTGGCTTTCTGAATCAGTGAGTCTTGGACCTGAAGGTCCCGACTGATGACTTTCTGAACTATCTGCACTGCCGACAATGCGCGCAGAGCCGACAAATCCACCAATTATTGAGGATGTTAGTACGGCTTATGGGCACATTGTCGGTATTGTCATTTACAAGAGCTATGTAGTTGCGGCTGTATTTGATTATCATGCGAACACACTGCCACGTAAGTTCTTTGGCCATATCCTGCCCGTCGTGGCAATAAATGGCGGATTTCAGCGTTAATATTTGAGTTATGAACAACAACCGAATCAGATACATTCTTGCATTGGCACTGATTTGCTGCCAGTTTCCCGCGCGTGCGCAGGACGGCTCGTCGGCCTACAGCTTTATGAATATTACGGCATCGTCAAAAATATACGGTCTTGGCGGTGTGAACATATCGCTGGTCGACGACGACCTTATGAGCGCCGACCAGAACCCGGCTCTGCTTGGCCAGGAGATGTCGCAGCAGGTGGCGCTCAATTACATGCACTATATGGGAGGCTCGAATTTCGCCGGTCTGCGCTATGCCCACAGCGCAGGTGAACGCGGAGCATGGAGCGCAACTATTAATTACTTCGGATATGGCTCCATGAAGGAAACCGATGTAGCAGGAAACATTATAGGCGATTTTTCGCCCAAGGATGTAATTTTCGGAGGCTCTTATTCGCACGACATAACCGATAATCTGCGCGGAGGCATCAGCCTGAAAATGCTCTACAGCGGCTATGCCGACTATACAGCCTTTGCCGTGGCAACCGACCTGGGTATTAACTATTACAAGCCGGAGAACGACATGTCGCTGTCGCTCACCGTGGCCAACCTGGGCGGCCAGCTCAAGCGCTTTCACGAAAATTACAACCGCCTGCCCATAGATGTACGCCTGGGCTGGTCGCAGTCGTTCGGCAACTTTCCGGTACGCTTTTCCGTAACAGCCTGGAACCTTACCAAATGGCATCTGCCTTATATTGAAACCGGCAGCGGTGCCGACGGCGAAGAGCCTGTGGTGAAAGACAGTTTCGGCTCCAACCTCATGCGCCATCTGGTATTCGGTGCCGACCTTATATCGTCGGAACGCTTCTATCTCGGCATAGGCTATAACTACAAGACACGCAGCGACATGAGTACCTACTCACGCAGTTTCCTGTCCGGTTGGTCGCTGGCCGCCGGCATCAACGTGCAGAGTTTCGGTGTAGGCATAGCCTTTGCGCAGCCCCACTCCGGTGCCACCACACTGATGCTGAACCTGCGCTGCTCGCTCTCCGAACTCCTCAACTAAACATAACACGTATAACAATTAACATTTAACATTGATTAAATGATTACAATAGCAATCGACGGGTTTTCATCCTCCGGCAAAAGCACCATGGCACGCCGACTGGCGGCCAAAATCGGCTACCGATACATCGACTCCGGCGCCATGTACCGCGCTGTAACACTGTACGCCCTGCGCCACGGATGGGCATCGCCGCAGGGCGTCGACACCGAGGCTCTGGTGGCTGCCCTGCCCGGCATAGAGATAGATTTTGCGCCACAACCCGACGGCACTCAGCACACTCTGCTCAACGGCGAGGACGTAGAGCAGCCGATTCGCGGCATCGAAGTGTCTGAATCGGTGTCGCCCGTGGCAGCCGTGCCGCAGGTGCGCCATGCTCTTGTGGCCATGCAGCAAAGGCTGGGCACAGGTGGCGGAATTGTTATGGACGGGCGCGACATCGGTACCACCGTCTTTCCAGACGCCGAACTGAAAATTTACGTAAACGCATCCGCCGAAACCCGCGCACAACGCCGTTACGACGAAATGCGTGCCAAGGGACTGCAAGTGAACTATGATGAAATTCTGGAGAATGTGCGCACCCGCGACCACATTGACAGCACCCGTGCCGAGAGCCCTCTGCGCAAAGCCGACGATGCCGTGCTACTCGACAACTCCGACATGACGCTCGAACAGCAGGACGCTTATCTGCTCCAACTCTACCAGCGCACCATCAACCATGCCAGCGCCAAGAATTGAAATTGACCCGGACAGCGGTTTCTGCTTTGGCGTAGTCACAGCCATAAACAAGGCTGAGGCCGAACTTGCCGCAACCAAAGATGGCGGTACGCTGTACTGTCTGGGTGACATTGTACACAACTCCGACGAAGTTGAGCGCCTCGAAGCCAATGGACTCCGCACTATCACCCACAGCGACCTGGCCAAACTGCACGATACCAAAGTACTGCTGCGCGCCCACGGCGAACCGCCCGAAACATATCGCATTGCACGCCAAAACAACATTGAAATTGTCGATGCCACCTGCCCGGTGGTGCTGAAACTGCAACATCGCATCAAAGCCGAATACGACCGGCCCGACTCGCCCCAGATTGTGATATACGGAAAGATTGGTCATGCCGAAGTCAACGGTCTGGTTGGCCAGACCGAAGGCACCGCAATTGTGGTGGAGCACGTGGATGACCTCGACAAAATAGACTTCAATCGCCCCGTGGCCCTCTACAGCCAGACCACAAAGTCGGTAGAGGGCTTCCGGGCCATAGCCGAACAGATTCGCCGCCGCATCGACCCGCAATGCTCTTTTGCAAGCTACGACACCATCTGCCGCTCGGTAAGCAAGCGCGTAGACCGCCTGCGTGAGTTTGCCTCGTCGCACGACGTAATCATATTCGTGGCAGGCACCAAGAGCAGCAACGGCAAGATACTGTTCAACCACTGCCTTGAGGCCAATCCGCGCAGCTTCATGATACCAAACGAAAGCCAACTGCAGGCCGAATGGCTGCACGGTGCATCATCCATAGGCATCTGCGGTGCAACCTCTACTCCGCGCTGGCTTATGGAGCATGTCAAGGAAAAGTGCGAGGCGATTTCCGGCTCATGAACTCATTTATAGCAATCGATGTTGAAACGGCGAATTATTCGCCGTCGAGTATCTGCGCAATCGGTGCTGTGAAAGTTGTCGACGGTGTTATTGTCGACAGCCGTTACTCGCTCGTAAATCCTGAGCCGGGCGGTTACCATTGGGCCTGCACCAAGGTACACGGTCTGAGCGACAAAGACACATGGAACGCTCCGGCATTCGGCACCGTATGGCAGCAGTGGCAAACCTGGATGGGCAACTTGCCGATGGTGGCCCACAACGCGCAGTTCGACCAAAACTGCATTGCCGAAGCATGCCGTATATATCGCCTTGACTCCCCTGCTCAGTTTTACTGTACATTACGCGCTGCCCGCAAGCAGATTCCACGCGGAGTTCTGCCCTCGAAGTCGCTCGACTCGCTCTGTGAGTTTTTCGGCATCGAACTCAAAACTCATCACTGCGCCATTGACGATGCCATGGCTTGCGCCAAAATTGCGATGATATTGCTTTAAGAGGCTGTGTAAAACTAAAGAACCATAGAATACGGATAATCCCGATTCTATGGTTCTTTAGTTGATGTTCTATCGCTGAGGAATGCAGGCTTATCCGCAGTGGAAATATTTGCGAACCATGTCGAGCATGGCTTCAGTATCGGCCTTGGCGCGGACAATCTCCTCCTCGTCGTACGAGCGCAGACGGCGCAGAGTCGACTCTATGAGGCGCGGCGGGAATACTCCGTGCTCCTCAAATACCTTACGGACAGCCTCCAGGCGGTCGGCAGAGTCGGCGCAGTCCACAGGCAGAGTGGCCAGACGTTCGCTCTTGGCAGCGTTCTCAGCCTTGTGAATGTCTACGTCCACATAGTTGTCTTCGGCCACCTTCAGACCGTCGGGCATCTCGAAACCGTGGCGCAGAGCTACAGCCAGACCGGCCAGCAGAGTGTACACATCGGCCGAACCGTCGGCGTTGCGAATCTCGAATGTCTGCTTCTGGCGCGGGTCGACATCAGCCGATGTGCGGCTGCCGGGATTGAGTTCGGCGCACATATCGCCTGTGGCTGTCCAGCCTAAGGGCACACGAACCAGCACCGAGCGGTTGCGGTCGCCCCAGCATACTGCGGTGGGAGCTTCCTGATGAGGTACCAGACGGAAGTAAGAGGTCGGATTGGTATTGCCGAACGCAGTCAGAGCGGGAGCCAGATCCATCAGGCCGGCAATGCCGCGGCGGGCAGCCTCGCTAAGTCGTCCGTCGGCGCCGGTCATCACGCTGTGGCCGTCGGCATCGACAAAGCGGATGTGCACATGCAGACCGCTGCCGGCTTTGCCCACAGTGATTTTAGGAGCGAAAGTCACGTCGAGCCCTTCCTGCATGGCCTGATTGCGGATTACCCACTTGGCCAGGGCCAGCTGGTCGGCTGCGGCACGGGCGTCGACTGGCAGGAACTCTATTTCGTTCTGCTCGTAAATCATGCCGTCGAGTGTAAAGTTGCCTACCTCGCTGTGGCCGTACTTAATCTGGCCGCCGGTCGAGGCTATCAGACTCATGCATCGGGTACGGAAGTCGTTGAACTTGGCAAATGGACCCGACTCGTGGTAGCCCTTCTGGTCGCGTGCCGGGAATGCACCTTCATCGGGAGCAATCACATAGTATTCGAGCTCGCCCATAGCCTGGAACTGCAGACCGGTGGTAGCGGTGAACTCGCGGCAGGCATGGTCGAGGATATGCTCGGGCGAACCTTCAACAGGGCGTCCGTCCTTGTCGAAGTAGCTGCAGAGCATGGTCAGAGTGGGCAGCGGAGCGAAGGGGTCGACGAATGCGGTGCTGAAACGCGGCAGCACATAAAGGTCGGAATTGCCGGCCTCCACAAAATCGAAGAGCGACGAACCGTCGACACGCTCGCCGAGCGAAAGTATGGTTTCGAGATAGCTGTATGAATTGATTACAAAGTTGAGAGTCTTAAGACGTCCGTCACCGGCAGGGTACATGAAATTTACCATTTCTATACCTTTTTCGGTTATGAAACGGATGATGTCGTCTTTTGTAAACTCAGACGCCGGCTTCTTTAAGAAGTCAACTACGGCGTTCTTGCAGAGTAGGATTTCGCTGTTCATGTTATCTATTTAAGGGTCAATATCCGGCGTATTTAACGCCACTTTTAGTATAGTCGGATAGCGAAATTAGAAAAACATAGTGGAATAAGCAAACATTTAACAATAATTCACTAAGTGTTATCATACATGTAGCTTTCAGGGATTGTCAATCGGAAAATTTCGCAATTAGCATTGTTCTCGCGGTCCTTATTTATAATTTGGATACAAGAATCAGTCTTTGGAACCACAAAGTTTGGAGGTTATATTGTGTATTCGTTTGGGCGTGAAAATATATCTCACCATCAAAGAAACTATCAACCCGGTACAGATTGCAGCCACAACAGTCCCCTCTCTCAGCCCTTCGATATGTCCAGCCATTATGAAAGACAAAATAGCTGCCGCAGTAACCAGACTTATGTCAAATACAACTTTCAGATGACCGAAATCTCGTTTCCATCTGCGTGAAGAGTATTTCACTACACCTTCCGGACTCAACATGGCTACATTCGGTTTCAGTTCAAGAACTATGCCGAGTGCTTGTGTGAAACAACCTGCACATACAAGAATGATAGCGAAGATGTAGCTTTTTACTTCTACTGAAGATAACAATGCCATGTTAAGATCCATAAACAGACCAAGCAGTGCTGAAAATGGCAACTGCAATAATATTGCCAAATAATCACGGCGTGTTCCAATACCTCGCAGTAACAACAGCTCGACGAAAATAAAAAGGACGTTGACAACGAATGTCGCTACCCCAAGAGTCATTGGTGTATGCAATGATAAAACATAATTGATGCAGGATATTGGAGGAATGCCTAATGTTGATTTCACAAACAGGACGGCACCCAAGGATAATATATACAGTCCAAGAATGACTGTAAGGTATTTCAAAACACTTTTTTTCATTCTTCAGAAGAATTTACTACAAAATTACAAAAATCCCATGATAGTATCATGTTCTTGAACATATTATTTAGATTTTATTTAACTATTTTGGCAATGAAATTTAGAGAATGTTTGAATTTAAACCAAATTAAACATTAAGTGGCATAACAAACCCTCA
>CAJUHX010000016.1:0-16022 GCA_910586455.1 uncultured Muribaculaceae bacterium
GCCGCTTGAGCGCGGAAAGAGCGCCTGCTGGCTCACCTATTCGCTGGTGACCGACATGTACACACCCAATCCGAAGCGCCTCAAAGACTGGCTGAGCATACCAAAGACCAACGGCTACGAGAGCCTGCATATTACCGTATCCGGCCCCGAGAATAAGTGGGTGGAGGTGCAGATACGCACCCGCCGTATGGACGAGATTGCCGAGAAAGGTCTGGCTGCGCACTGGAAGTACAAGGGCATAAAGGCCGAGAATTCGCTTGATGCCTGGATGGCTAACGTGCGCGATATTCTCGAAGCCGCCGAAATCGGTCCCATGGATCTGATGAAGAATCTGCGCATGGACGTGTACGACAAGGAGGTATTCGCCTTCACCCCTAAAGGCGACCTCTACCGTCTGCCGCTGGGCGCAACTCTGCTTGACTTCGCTTTCAACATCCACACCGGTCTTGGCAGCAAGTGTACCGGCGGAAAGGTCAATGGTAAAAACCAGAAGCTTAACTACAAGCTGCAGAGCGGCGACACTGTGGAGATTTTTACCTCCCAGTCGCAGATGCCCAAGCGCGACTGGCTCAACTATGTCGTCACCACCAAGGCAAGGAATAGAATCCGGGTGGCCCTCAAGGAAATGGACAAGCGCTCAAGCGAACTGGGCCGCGAGATGCTGCAGCGCCGATTCAAGAACCGCAAGCTGGAACTCGACGAGGGCATGCTGTCGCGTACCGTCAGGAAGATGGGCTACAAGACCGTGACCGACTTCTACAGCGCCATAGCCGACGACTCTCTCGACATCAACCAGGTGGGGGATACATACGTGAGCCTCGACATAAAGGCACGGGCCGACGAAAGCGCCAGGGTGTCTGCCGCCGAATATGTGATGCAGCCTGTGGCCGACGACGATGGGCGCCCCAACGACAGTGATATTCTGGTGATAGGCAACGATATAAAGGGTATAAACTATCGGCTGAGCAAATGCTGCAACCCGATATTCGGCGACGATGTGTTCGGCTTTGTTTCCTCCGAAGGTGTAATCAAGATTCACCGCAGCGACTGCCCCAACGCGGCCAACATACGCCGCAAGTACCCTTACCGACTTATCCGTACCCGCTGGAGCGGAAAACTCGGCAGTCAGTTCGGAGCCACATTGCGTGTGGTGGGCCACGACGACATAGGTATCGTCACCAATATAACCTCGATAATCAACAAGGAGAAGCAGGTGACCCTACGCAATATTTCGATTGACTCGCACGACGGCCTCTTTCAGGGCTTTGTGGTGGTAGGGGTCAACGACACCTCAACCCTCGACGCCCTTATCCGCAAACTCAAGACAGTAAAGGGAGTAAAGGACGTCAGCCGCTGATATCTTTATAGCCGTAACAGGCAAGCGCCGTATGATACTCGCATAGAGTATCTACGGCGCTTGCCTGTTACGGTAGAATGAACGTTTTATTTCACGAGTTTGAACGAGCGTACAGCCGAAGCGGTGGTTACCTTTACGATGCAGAGGCTGCTGTTGTCGAGAGTTATGTTTACTTCATGGGCACCGTTGCCCTGAACAGAGTTCAGCAGGCGCCCGTCGACAGCATAGACTTCCACAGTGGCGATTCCGTCGGTAGCCGTCATGGTGATTCCGTCGGCCGTTGGGCTTATGGTCAGATCGTCGGGATTTACATTTTCCACGCCTGCAACTGCATCGTATAACATCACGTTATCGATAGCCAGGTGACGGTCGAACATACCGATATAGTTCCATCGGGCCCTTAAAGTGGATGCGCCGTCGGCTTCGTCGGCCAGGCCGATGGTTTCTTTTATGGGCATGAATCTGTTTGTTTCATCCGGGTTGTATGGAGTAAGCTCATAAACCGGAATCCAGTTTCCGTCACCGTTAAGTTCGATTTCCAGCGTTGCGGCAGAACTTTCGCCGTCCGATGCATAGTCGTAGGTAAACGATATGGCGAGGTTTAAGTAGTTGCAGCCGTTTATATCGATGGCCGGAGTGGTCAGCGCGCCGGCCAGCGAGTAGAATCCGCTGTTGATGCAGTCGATTGAAGCGAAGCCTTTGTCAAATCCCTCGCCTGTGATATCAAGAGCGTTGGGGTCGTTGAACTGCCACAGCATATAGTCGGGAGTAGCATCCCATTGATTATCCACAAACCAGTCGGCAGGCATGTGGCCTGAGTCGAAATTCTCGGCAAAGGGCAGGCTGCGGGGAGTACATTGGCCGTTATCCACATCGATATAGGCGGGTACAGTGATTTCGCCGTCGGTATAGAAGGTTTCCACGTAATAGCGGTATTTGCCGACCGGCACATCTTTGTCGATAAAGCTCGGAGCTGTCACACTCTCGGCCACGCATCGGTCGCCACGCCAAACTTCGTAGTGCGATACCTCGCAGTCATCCATTTCGGGTGCTTCCCATTCAAGAGCCACGGTATCGCCGTCGGAAAGGGTAGCGCGCAGTCCGCGGGCATTGAAGCGGGTGTCGACGGCAATGCGTTCGCCGACCCGTTCTGACTCACCATCGGGATTTTCATAAACCGCCGATACACGAAAATCATAGACACCACGCGTGTAGTCGAAGAAGTCAATCGACAGGTCTTCGAGCATGGTGGCTATTTCCATGCCGTCGCAGTACACATTGTAATAAACCGGCTCGATTACACCACCTTGTGGGGCCTCCCAGCTGATGTTTATCAGGTAGGATTCGAACATTTCGTCGTAGCCGCCTGCCACTTTGACATTGGCCGGAGGCAGCAGCTCTATTTCATCGATGGTCACCTCAATCTCACCTGCGGCCGACAGTGTGCCTGCGCTTTCGGCGAAAATCTCGTATCGGTGTACGCCGGCCTTTTTGGGCGAAACATCGGAATAGTCAAGGCTTTTTACGTGCTCGGCCACCGTGCGGCCGTCGAGTTTTATGGTATAGCTGTCCACAATATCGGAGCCCGATTTCGACGACAACATTTTCACGTCGTCGATTGCCCACAGCATATGAATCATCTCGCCGGTGTCGCTTACACCCTGGAAAGCCACCATGGGAGCGTTGCCGCCTTTAAGCGGCAGCACAAGGTTGTGCCATCCCAGTGTGGGGCGTGCCTCGTATCGGGCATCCCACAACACCTCCCAGGTGGCGCCGTTATCGTAGCTGGCCTTTACATAATAATGGTCAGGGAAGGAGTCGTCGGCACCGTACTCAAGTATTTTAGGGTCGATATAATAATGGAAGTCGATGTAGGCGGCATTTTCCACGGCGGGAGTCATCAGCCATTCGTCCTGGGCGGCATTATGGTCACCTCTGAAGCCGAACATGTCGAAGTACACCATGGCGCTTTTTTCGCCGCTGTGCATATAGTCTTCCCAGTTGTTCTGTTTCTTGAAATCGTCGGAAGGGTAGTGGAACCACGAACAAAGATATTCGTAATCATTGGTCACCTTTCGCGACCATCCTTCGGGCGGGAAAGTTTCGTCCTCGAAGCCGCAATCAAGCAGAGTGGTTCCGGCATCGACGTTACTCCAGCTGAGATCCACGCGGGTACCTGTCACTTCGGCTTTAATGGCCGCCGGAGTTTCCGGACTACAGAATGCCGGTGTGGCTACGGATGTCAACGCAAGCAATGCCAGAGATCGCATAATAGGGTAGTGAATATGTTTCATACGTATAAAGAATTGGTTTGAGCACAAAAGTAAGTATTATGTGATATAAAATCGCTAAAGCCCTATCAAAATCATTTTAATTTCGCGAATCCACACCTTTTTTAACATAAAACGCACTGTTTTTTTATAAAAATCGGTTTTATACAGCAATTGCGAGTACATGGGCATACTTTTTTGCTGATAATTTTGGTATGCGCGTGTATTTGATTATATTTGTAATTTAATCGGAAAATACTCGTGTAGGCGAGGATGACTTATATGGAAATAACATTTGCCAGACATATATACAGGTTGGTGTGGTTGCTGGGGTGCCTGGTTTCATTACACACCTGCGGATGGGCGGCATCGACGGTACATCCGCAGCCTATGGATGCGCTTGATTCGATGTTTGTCAGCGGCAAGGCCGCCATCGACAGAGAGGATTTCGACGAAGCCATGAGAATATTCACTGTGATATGTTCGCACGACGACGGCTCCAGCCGACGCCGATTTTTCTCAATGGCCCACCAGCGGCGCGGAAATATATTCTATAACCGCGAAAGCTACGCCGAAGCCATGCATGATTATCTGCAGGCTCGCGGTATTGCCGAACGCAACGGGTTGCCCGACCGTCTGCCGTACATCTATGCCAATATAGGCAATGTATTCTGCTCTACCGAAGATCTTGAATCAGGTATAATGTTCTATCGCAAGGCTCTCGGCGCCGTGACTGCCAAGGCCGGCTCCGATATGCTGCCAGCGCTTTACAACAATCTGTTCTATGCCTATTATCTGAAGGAAAACTCCGATTCGGTAAAGAAATATTTCATTCTGTTCAAAGAGGTGAACCCATCCGACACACGTTCGCGCTACGACCTGCTTCTTAACCAGGGACTACTGTACGATATGGAGGGCGAGTCGGCCCGGGCCGTGAGGATGTTCCACCGTGCAGCTGCTTTCGCTCGCGAGTCCGGCCTGTCGGGCGAGTGCGAGGCTGCTGCGAATTCGTATATAGCCCGTACGTATGAGCGACAGCAGCGCATAGATTCGGCCATGTATTATCTGCGGGTCAACGAAACGATGGCCCGGAAGCAGAATTTCAACAATCTGCTTGTAGAGTCGCTGCGCGATATGGCGCGTATCTACGACCGTATGGGGCTGAAAACCGAGGCGCTGCAATGCAAATCGGAATATCTGTCGGTTTCCGACTCGCTGTTCAGCCACGAAACCCTGAACATGATAAAGAATTCGCAGGCTTTGTACGAGCAGAACAGCGATGCATATACCATACGCTCGCTCAACAATGCCAACGCCCTGCAGCGGTACTGGATAATCGCCCTTTTTGCCGTGCTGACCATAATAGTGTTGCTTTCTCTGACTCTGTGGCGCCAGAAGCGCAAGCTGACCACCGCCTACATCGACCTGTATGAGCGCAACGTAAAGTTGCTGGAGGCGGAAACCCGTTATGCCGAACGCATAGGCTCGCTTGAACACAAGGTAAGCGAACTCGAGGAAGCGGCTCCGTTGCTCGGGGATGCCGAGGAGGCTGCAGAACGCAAGTCGTTGATTCCTAAAGAACAGCGCCAGCTGCTGCTCGAAAAAATATACAAGGTGGCAGAACACCCGGATTTTTATTGCGACCCAGACTGCAGCATCGACCGTCTGGCTGCCGCCATTGATTCGAACGCCCGCTATGTATCGGAAGTAATAAACAAGGAATACGGCATGAATTTCCGCGGCTTTGTCAACAAATACCGTGTCAAGGAGGCCATGCGGCGGCTTGAGGACAATGAGAACTACGGCCATCTGACCATCAAGGCCGTAGCCGAAAGTGTGGGCTACAAATCGCAGGCCACGTTTATTTCGGTATTCACCAAGGAAACCGGTCTGAAACCGAGCCTGTACCAGCAGCTTGCGCGCCGACACCAGGGCGCCCAGTAAGCGGCGGCGCTCAGAATTCCACAACCGTGATGCCGGCGCCTCCCAGGCGTACGTCTTCATCGTGGAAACTTTTTACACCCGCAACCCCGTCGAGGTAGCTGCGTATGTACTGGCGCAATGCGCCGGTGCCGGTACCGTGCAGAATGCGCACCCGGCTGCTGTTGAACTGTATTGCATCGTCGATGAAATATGTTACAGCCTGCAGGGCTTCGTCGACACGCATGCCACGCACGTCGATTTCCTGTTTGAACTGCAACTGGCGCTCGCGCATGCGGTTCGAAGTGTCGACACTGATGAACGAGGCACTTTTCTGCGCCCCCGAGGCCGCCTTGCGCAGTGTGGGCTGCAGACGGCTCAGTTTTACGGTGGTTTTCAGCTGCCCGAAGGCCACAGTGGCGTTTTTACCCTGGATTTCCATTACCGTACCCGGCTGGCCCTGACCGTCGAGCAGCACGCTGTTGCCCACGCTTATGACCTCGGCCTGCGGTCTGGGCTGTGGTTTTTTCTCGGCCTGCGCCTTGTGTCGGCGCTGCCGTGCGGCATCGGCCTTGCGCAGCAGCGGGTGAGCATCGGCAGCGGCGCTGTCTTCGGCCAGCTGTTGTTTTTCGCTGTCGAGCCGGCGGCGCAGCTCCAGAGTGCGTTCGCGGTCGGCCTGCGCGGCACGAATCTCGCGTATGGTGCGTTCGATGGCTGCGTTGCTGCCCTCGAGTATGCGTCGTGCCTCCTCTCGGGCGTCGGCTATAATCTGGCGTCGCTGTTCGCGCAGCGACTCTGCGTCGGAGTCGTAGCGCTCCAGCAGGTCGTCGAGTCGTTTTTCCTTCTGGCGTATGTTCATACGCTTGTTTTCCCAGTAACGGCGGTCGCGGTTGATATCGTTGAGGTATCGGTCGAAGTTCACGTAGTCGCTTCCGGCGATTTCCTCGGCATGAGCTATTATTTCGGCCGGCAGACCTGTCTTACGGGCTATATCGATGGCGAACGAACTGCCCGGATGTCCGATCGACAGGCGGAACATCGGTTCCATGCGGTTGCGATCGTATAGCATCGAGCCGTTGACCATGCCGTCGGTGCCGTCGGCAAAGTGTATGAGGTTGCGGAAGTGCGAGGTGATGACACCGTAGCAGCCCGACTCTACAAAGCGCTGCAGCAGTGCCTGAGCTATGGCGCCGCCAATCTGGGGCTCTGTGCCCGAGCCGAACTCGTCGACCAGCAGCAGCGACTGCGGGCCGGTATTGTTTACAAAAAAGCGCATGTTGCGCAGGTGCGACGAGTAGGTCGACAGGTCGTCTTCAATACTTTGGTCGTCGCCTATGTCGATCATTATATTCTCGAACAGGCCGAAGTGCGAGTTGTCGTACACCGGTGGCAGCACGCCGCACTGCAGCATATATTGCACCACAGCCACTGTTTTGAGTGTCACCGACTTGCCGCCTGCGTTGGGGCCCGATACGAGCAGAATCCGCTTCTCAGGCGTCAGACAGATATCGAGCGGTACAATCTGCTTGCCCGCGCGCTCCAGAGCGGCCTGGAGCACCGGATGCCGGGCGCTGTACCATTCAAGCTGAGGCTCGGCATGCAGTTGCGGCATTGTGGCGTTTATCTGCTTGGCATATCGGGCTTTGGCATGGATGAAGTCAAATTCTCCCAGCAGGCCGAAGCCTTGAAGCATGCCGTCGATTTCGGGGCGCAGCACATCGGCCAGAGCTATGAGTATGCGCATGATTTCGCGGCGCTCGTCGATTTGCAGTTCGCGCAGGCGGTTGTTGGCCTCTACAATCTCGGATGGCTCTATGAAGTATGTTTTGCCGGATGCCGATTCATCGTGTACGATACCCGGAATTTTGCGTTTGTTCATTGGCGCTACCGGAATTACCAGTCGGCCGTCGCGCACCGACGGGCTTGTGTCGGGGTCGAGGTATCCGTCTTTAACTGCGCGAGCCAGCACTCGTCGCATAGTCGAGGCTATAACACCGTTCATGCTCGCCAGCTGCGAGCGTATCTCGGCCAGTTCGGGCGATGCGTTGTCCTTTACATTACCCCAGCGGTCGACCACGCGGTCGATTGCCGCAGTGGCGGTCTGGAAAGGGTCGAGCATAAAAGCCAGCGCGTCGAGCAAGGGGTAGGGCGAGTGTCCTTCGTCGTCGCGACGGCGGCGGAAAAAAGCATCTATGGCAGCCATGGTAGCCAGCGAGTTGCGCAGCCTTATCACATCGGCAGCCGGCAGCCATGTACCGGCCGGCCTGATAGAGCGCAGGCGCTCGGTTTCGTCGCTGATACCGGCAATCGGAAATCCTTCTTCGCCGTTGATTATGGCTGACATCTCCGACACCTGACAAAGGCGGCGGCTTATAGTATCGAAGTCGGCCGAAAACTGCATTTCGGCGCAGCAGTCAGTGCCGAGGGTTGAAATACAAAGATTTGATATTGCGTGGCGCACACCTTCAAAGGCTATTTTGCGCTCTATGTCTGCTGAGTTGTGTTTCATATTCACTGCAAAAGTACGAAAAAAATATCAAACAAAGCATGGCGTAAAAATGTTATTAAATTAAAATAAACAAAAGAAAAAGACAGCGGGCGGTCGGTTGCCGCCCGGCTGTCCGCTTCCGAAAAAATTAATAACACCTTTAAAACTTATTTATTATGAAAGCCTTGAATGTAAATTATGTAGGTCAGACACGTCTGTGGTGGCTTGTGCTGCTTGTGGGCATACTGCTTGTGATAGGAGGATTCGCTTATTGGTTCTGGCCCAATGCGGGCTATGCTGTGGCCTCACAGATTTTCGGCTGGCTCCTTGTGCTTGCCGGAGTAGTCCAGCTTTGCACCTCGGCAGGTCCCAACCGCCCCAAGGGCTGGGGATGGTGGCTCGCAGGAGGAATGATTGACATGTTTATCGGTTTTATGCTCGTGCGCAGCATAATCCTCAGCGAAATGGTATTTCCATACTTCCTTGCCTTTGTGTTCATATTCTGGGGCATAGAGGCTCTTGTAAAGGCATGCACTTCGCGTGGCCGTTACTGGTGGATTGGAATCATCAACGGTATTCTGCTGACAATCATAGGTTTCTTCTTCCTTGAGGCCGGCTATGCCAGCGACATGTTCATGGTTTCGTTCCTCACCTCCATTGCCTTTATCTACTGGGGATTCACCATTGCCATAGCCTCGTACGACATGAAGCCTGCAGAGCGGAGATGACATTTTAGAGCTTGTTCAAAAAATCTTATCAGAAGTTTCACACAGGGTGTTCCTCTGTGTGATTCTGTCTGAACGCCATTGTTGTATACATAATTTTGGCAAAAATAGTTAAAAACATCTTATATAGTGGTAAAGCAGGCTCTATGTCGCAGAAAATTTGTATCTTTGGTTTAACTTTTGGCTTATAATAAAGTCTAACTTGTAAAACCATTATTTATACACGATATGAAACGCTTAGCACGATACATACTCGTAGCCGCAGGAATACTTTCCGTGGCGGCTCCGGCTATGGCTCAGGATTATTACGACGACATCTACGGAGGTCCGCGCAAGCAGTCCAAGCCAAAGAAGCAGCAGACTGCGGATTATCAGGTTGCCGATTACGCGGCTGCCGACAGCTATGCTCCCTCGGGTTCTCTCGACATGGACGTGGACACATACAACCGCCGTGGACAGTTTCTGGTTTCGGATTCTGTGGCAAACGACTCTACAGGTATCGGCGACACCTTTGCCTATACACGTCGTATCGAGCGCTTCCATAACCCCGATGTGGTGACAGAAAGCGGCGATACCACTCTGTGCGATTACTATTACTCCACACCACAGCAGACCAATATAAATGTATATGTGGTGGACAACACTCCGTACTACCCATATTCGTGGGCTTGGCGCTACGGCAATCCGTGGTACTGGAACGTGTACGGCCCCGCCTATGTGGGCTGGGGCGGCTGGCATGGCGGCTGGTACGCCCCCTTCTGGTATGACCCATACCCCTGGGGATGGTCGTGGGGCTGGACATGGGCTCCCGGATGGGGACACGGCTGGTGTCCCGGATGGGGACATGGCTGGGGCCCGTCGGTAGCCTGGCGTCCGAGTACTCCCGGAGCTGCACGTCCGCACCGTCCCACCGGATCAGGCATGAACTCTGGCCATGGCATCTCCTCGGGCAACCATTACGCCGGTAACACCGGTCGTCCGGGCAATATGGGCCGTCCGATTGGTTCGAACAACAACTCGTTCAGCGGCAGCACCCTGCGTCCCGGTTACAGCGGCACATCGTCGTCGTCGGTTACAGCCCGTCCCGGCACTCGCCCCAATCCGTCGCAGGGCACCTATACTCCTTACGGAGCAGGCACCCGTGGCCGCAACTCGTCGGGTGTACACACCGGCACTTCGACACGCAACAGCACACCCTCGCGCGACAGCTATAACAACAGCAACCGCAAATCATATAACAGCAATAACCGCAGCTCGTACAACAACAGCAGCCGCAGAAGTTACGGCAGTGGTTCCGGCAGCTACGGCACCCGTGGCGGCGGCAGCAGCGGTCGAATGGGCGGTGGCAGCACCGGAGGCGGTGGCAGTCGCGGTCGTCGATAAATATAACAGCAGATGCAACCTCCGTATGGCACTCCAGGCCGTGCGGAAGTTGCGTTTTCAATCCAACGTTTAAGCTAAATCGTTATTTATGAAGAGAATAATTATCCCGGCTATCATTGCTGCCGTACCGGCAGTAGCCGCAGCACAATCGCCTGTACAGGCCGATGCACTCTCTCAGACCGAATTACGCGGTACCGCTCGTTTTATGGGTATGGGCGGCGCATTTACCGCCCTTGGCGGCGACCTCTCTACTCTTGGCCAGAACCCTGCCGGTATAGGCGTATATTCGCGCAGCGATGTGGGTATCACACTCGATATCAACATGCGCGGCTATAAGTCGGAAACTCCCGGATATACTTTTAAGGAAAATCAGACCAAAGCCTTTGTGAACAATCTGGCATACGTTGGCGCAATAAATCTCGACGGTGCACTGCGCAACTTCAACTGGGGTGTAAGTTATGGCCGCAAAACATCGTTTGACCGTATCACCAAGGGCTATAATTATCCTACTCAGACATCGCTCTCAAACTACATAGCGGCTTTTTCGGGGGGGTATTCGCCTGCCGACCTCGGCTTTAACGAGGCCGACAAATATAACCCGTATCTCGACAGCGATTGCGACTGGCTGAGCATACTGGGCTATACATCATATATGATTAACCCTTCGGGAACCAACCAGTACGCCGGCCTCTATGTACCTGGACAGACAACCGGCGACGCCGCCTATGTAGTACGTGAGAGCGGCTATGTCGACGAGTACAACATAGACTTCGGCGGAAATATCAGTGACGTTGTTTACTGGGGTATAGGCGTAGGCATCAACGACCTCAGCTATTTCCGCTATACCAACTACAGTGAGAGCATGGAAAACGCTCAGGTAATCTCCGGAAACTCTATTGTAAAAGGTAACGCGGGCTTCGAGCTTGCCAACGACAACCATATCTGGGGTAGCGGCTGCAATGTGAAGTTAGGTCTTATCGTACGCCCAATTAATGAACTGCGTATAGGTCTGGCCGTACATACCCCCACATGGTACAGCCTCAATCATAGTTACAAAGCTTATACCGGCTACAGTTATTACGACCCCAACAAGCCTGAGGTTGAGAAAGAAAATCCTTACGAAGGCAATGAAGAAACCGACTGGGCCTCTTTCTCGTCGAAGCTCAACACCCCCTGGCGTCTTATGTTGGGTGTGGCCGGTGTGATTGACAACCGGGCCATAATAAGCCTCGACTATGAGCGCCAGTTCTACAACAGCATGAGCACTAAGCGTCAGAGCTATAACGGCTACTATTATAATTCGTTCGAATCGGCCGACGATGTCAACGACGCCATCGACCAATACTACAAGGGTTCGAACATAATCCGTGTGGGTCTTGAATATCGTGTGACTCCTCAGTTCAGTCTGCGCCTGGGTTACAATGCCCAGACTTCGAACGTGACCAAGGACGCTGAGGACGGCATGTACGAGATTATGACTACCGGCACCGACCCCAGCTACTCGTTCGACAAAACCACCCAGTACATCACCGCCGGTCTGGGCTACCGCTACAAAATGTGGTATATCGATGCCGCATACGTGTACAAGAATCGAAAAAGTACCTTCCACGCCTACACCGACTTCAACGGCTTCGAGGCTCCCTCGGCTTCGGTTACCGACAATAACCACTCGATAGTGCTTTCCACCGGTTTCCGATTCTGATCCTTCAAGGAGTGGAGGCAGGGATGCCTCCACAATTCTCAGGAAGCATATAGAAAGAGAGTGTTGCAGACCGGAAAAATCTCACACCGTGGATGTTCCCTTTTGTTCTGTAACATTCTCTTTAATATAAATTCATGTATGTGAACAGAAAACTTGTTATTCTGGATATGGTTACTTGTAATTTAGAATGACTTATATTCAGGAATGGAAAACTATAAATTCATTTTAAGGAATTCGCGCAGGTTGAAGTGTTCAATGCCGGGATATTCATCGAACCCTCCGGTGATAGGATCCAGTGAGATAACATATTTTGGATAGTTGTCTTTTATTGCAGCAAGATTGCCGAACTCGCGCTTGACAGTTTCTTCGGATGCAAGTATATATGTCGTTTGAACATATATACGTTTGTCGGCCTTGGTTGCCACGAAGTCAATCTCACCTGCGCGAAGCATGCCTACCGTGACGTCAAACCCCTGACCTCTAAGATGGTTCCAGACTACATTTTCTATTATTTTTTCGATACTGCCCCGGATATTTGAAGCGCAAATATAATTGCGGATGCCATGGTCGGAGAAATAATGTTTTTTGTTAGATTCCAGAAGCTTTTTGCCGTGGATATCAAATCGTTCGATAGGAATAGCGAGGAACGCGTCGCAGAGGTATTTCAGGTAATTCGAAACCGTTTCATCGCTAATTTTTTCGCCCTTGGAGTTAATGTATTTGACTATATTGGCAACTGATATCGGTTTGCCGATGTTGTCGGCAACAAAGCGTATTACATTTTCGAGCTGTGTGACATTGCGGACCTTTTCTCTCCTGACTATATCTTTTACAAGGATAGTATTGTATACACCTTCGAAATAATCATTCATTAGAGATTGCTCCTCTGGTTTAAAAGTGAGCAATCCGGGCAGGCCGCCTATTTTAAGATAATACATAAGCGACTCATCATTGTCCTCCATATTGTGAAATCGCAGGAATTCGAGGTATGACAGATTGTAAATCTTTATCTCGATATATCGGCCTGAGAGTCGTGTGCCTAATTCACTCGAAAAGATATAGGCGTTGCTTCCGGTGGCTATAATCTGGCAAAGGTCTTCGGCATGGAAACTCCGCAGTGCGTTTTCGTAATTTTCAATATCCTGGATTTCATCGATAAGAAGATAATTTTCAGACCCTGCAGGTAATTTGGCGGAGGCGTAATCATACAGATGTTCGGCAGTCTGTATGTTTCGGAATTCTTGATATTCTTTATTGATATATACAATATTTGCTCCCGGCCGGTTATGCTCAAGCCAGTCCTTGAATAGTTCAAGCACCTTGCTCTTTCCTACACGACGTTGACCGACGAGTATAAGCATCATACCGCGGTTAATGAGGCTTGCTATCTTTTCTACATATTGAGGGCGAGGGATAAGTTCCATAAGAGTAATTTTTTGCAAATATAGTAAACTATACTCTATAAAACAAACAAAAAATGCATAGTTTTCCGGGTATACTCGGAAAACTATGCAAATAATGTGGAAATTCCCGGTTATAATAGGGGATTATGTAGTAGTGCCGTCAGGGCAATCCGTGGCGGTTGACGGCGAGAGGCAGTCACTACTCCGATTGTCAGAAATTATAACCAAGAGTAACGCTGAAACTGTTGCGGCGCATCTTGCACAGTTTGCCGTTGACGTCGCGTTTAACCAGCGCCGACGAGCCTACGCCACCGCTGATGCCAATCACGTAGCGGCCCGAGAACGTGGCCGTGACTCCGAAACCCCACTGGGCGTCGAAGCGGTGCCAGCCGTAGTCAAATAGATTTTTGCTATTTTTGGGCGGAGCTCCCTCGAAATTAGGCTGGGCGTATTGCCGGGCGCTTATATTGAAGTTGAACCACGGACCGGTGAACAGCGACAGCGATATGCCGTCGGTGATGTTGAAGCGGTAGCCTAAGTTCAGGGGTATCCGTATACCTATGTTGCGCACTGTAGCGCTGTATGGCAGGTTGTTTACCATATAGTTCTCTACGCTGAAAGTATTGAAATAGCCCATAACCGAAGGCTCGAAATACATGCCTCCATACACCGGCAGGTGATATACCACTCCGCCCGATACACCGGCGCCGCTGGTATAAGTGTCGAGGCTGCCGGAGGGCAGGCTTATGTCGGCTTGCAGCCGCACACCCCAGCGTAGCGGTTTGGTCGGCGTAGGTTCGTCGGAAGGCAACACGGTCACATCCTGCGCCGAAGCACTGAGTCCGGCGGCAACGGCCATTACAAGCAAGCATATATTTTTTTTCATAGTTGTACTTTAATTGACGATATTAAAACAACTGTGAAAACGAAATGGTTACGCCTGCCGTACAAAAAAGCGTCGGGAGTCTAACGACGGCCGACGCTTGGTGCATATTTTGGTTTTTGAAGCTTTAGCTTGGAATAGCCTGTTATTTTTTGAAGAAACGCTTGTACAGACCTTCGAAGCCCTGACCATGACGGGCCTCGTCCTTAGCCATTTCGTGAACGGTGTCGTGGATAGCGTCCAGACCCAGTTCTTTGGCGCGACGAGCAATGCGCATTTTGTCTGCGTTGGCACCGGCTTCGGCGGCCATGCGTTTTTCGAGGTTGGTTTTGGTGTCCCATACGCAGTCGCCGAGGAGTTCGGCGAACTTAGATGCGTGTTCAGCTTCTTCCCATGCGTAGCGCTTGTAGGCCTCGGCTATTTCGGGATAGCCTTCGCGATCGGCCTGACGGGCCATGGCCAGATACATGCCTACTTCGGTACATTCGCCGTTGAAATGGGCATTGAGGTCGGCAATCATTTCGGCATCGCAGCCTTTTGCCACACCGATTTCGTGTTCGGTTACGAACTGAAGAGATTCAGATTCTACGAGTTCTTTGAATTTCGATTTGGGAGCGCCGCAGAGGGGGCATTTTTCGGGAGCTTCGTCACCTTCGTGGATATAACCGCAAACGGTGCAGATAAATTTCTTCTTCATAGTTTTATACGTTGTTTGTTAGTTGCAAATTCAGATTGTCTTTTGCAGTTGCAAATATAATGCTTTATTTTGAATGCAGAAATATTTTTATTAAAAATTGACAAAAGTTTGCCACGTGAAAGATACCGTAAACAACGGATGAGGAAATACACTCTGCAATACTTTTTCCGAATGATATAAATTAACAAGTTATTTCAGAACACAGCCTTGGTGACCATGCCTATATTCAGAGCTGAGCAGGCGTGGCTGTAGGTGTTGAGCTGCCAGCCCAGGTCGGCGCCTATGCTCAGGGCCGGGGTCAGGCGGCAGTCGGCGCCCACTGCTATGTCGGTGCGCAGCGAGCCGGAGCTGATGCAGTCGTTGTGGACTTTCAGGTTGCGCATGGCGCCTATGGCCGCGCGTGCATAGGCAGCCCAGCGCTGCGACAGCTGGTGACGCAGCTGTGCGCCCAGTGTCAGACCGAAGCTGTTGAGCATGTCGAAGTACTGCTTGTGTGTAACCAGAGGTGTGGACTGCAGATGCGCGTTGGCCTGCAGCGAGAAGACTTCGGAGAATGGCAGTGTGAAAGTAAGGCGTGTGCCAAGGCCGGTGCGGAAATGTACATTGTACGACGGATGGCAGAGCGGAATGACAGCTTCGGTAGCCAGCGACAGTGAGCCGCCCTGCTGGTTGTCGGCATAGGGCAGGTGGCGCCGCTGTGAGGGGTAGAACAGATTGCCCACCCAGTAGCCCAGCTGCATGGAGCCGATGCCGAGAGCGGCCCCGGCAAGAACATCGCCCGGATAATGGCGCTCCGACATAACACGCTGGAAGCCTATGCCGGTGGCCAGTGCCTGGCTGCCCAATACCCACCATGGAGAATGCCGGTAGAGCTCGTTGGCTATTACCGACGCTCCGGCAAAGGCCCATGAGGCATGGCGCGAGGGAAATGAGTTGTTGTCGCTGCGGTCGGGACGCATTTCGCTTACCGAGGCTTTGAGTATCTGTGTTAGGCCTACTGTGGCTACTGCTCCGGTGCCTATCTGTATCGACTTGTGGGCGATGCGGCTGCCGAGCGATATGCTGTCGGCTTGGCGGTAGGTTACGGTCTGGCCTTTGAGGGCAGGAATTATAAGCAGCTGTGATAGGATTAGCAGCAATAATTTTTTCATAAATTTGATTGTATCGACAGCAAAATGTTCCCAGCCATAAATC
>CAJUHX010000016.1:16032-35208 GCA_910586455.1 uncultured Muribaculaceae bacterium
AGGCGATACAATATACGTGCCGCTCCGGCTTTATAACAAGTTCTGCGGCACTGTGGTTCTATAGGAATCCTTTATAGGGCCATGGCCTTGTAGACGGCGAGGAAAAGGTCGGGGCGCAGATTCATTTTGCTGAATGCCGCGTTGTCGCGCGTGGGGTTGACACGGTTGGTCAGGAATACGAATATAAGTTCGTTGGCGGGGTCGACCCAGAATACCGTGCCGGTAAAACCGAGGTGGCCATAGACACTTGGGTCGGCTTCATCGCAGGTGGGCGAGTTCTCGGGTTTTACGGTATCGGGTTTGTCGAATCCCAGTCCGCGGCGGCAGGTCGGGCTTTTGTCGGTTGTGAACAGTTTTACGGTGTTGTCGCCGAGTACACGGCGTTCGCCGTAGCTGCCGTTCTGGAGCCACATCTGGCATAGTTTGGCAATATCCTCGGCCGAGCCGAATACCCCTGCATTGCCTTGCAGACCGCCTGAGAAGGCTGCCAGTTCGTCGTGTACATAGCCGCAAAGAGTCTGCCGGCGCAAAAAGGTATCGTTTTCAGTTGGAGCGATATCAGCGTAGGGGGTATTCTCGGCAGCACGGTATGTGAAGCGGTGCGCTCCTACGGGCTTCCATATACGTTCGGCCACAAACTCGTCGTGTGCGCGGTGGCTTATCAGTTCCTCAATGTTCATAAGCAGGCAGAAGTTGAGGCACGAGTAGTTGTAGGCGTTGGTCTTGCGGAGTCCGATGTTGTATATGCGGGTCATTACTGTATCGTAGGCGCTGCGTCCGGCATAAAGGCCTTCGGCGATAGCGGTGGGGAATTTGTCGCTGCGCCGGTGTCGCACTATGTCGGTACGCAGGCTGGCGTCGCGGTGCCCCCATGCACGGTTCTGAATCTTCACCGGGTGCAGTGCGTCTTTTCGGGCGCTAATCAGTTTGCCCTTGTAGCTGGCGCTGTCCATCATTACGTCGAACATGTTCAGAGCCGCCGGCATACCGCTTTCGTGGTACAGCAGTTGGCGCACCGTTATGCCGTCTTTGTCACCTCCGCGCAGGACCGGTATATAGTGCGATATCTTTTCGTCGAGTTTCAGAGTACCGTCGTCGTACACGGCCATTATGCCGGGCAGGGTACCTACAGCTTTCGACACCGATGCAAGGTCGTAGACAGTGCTGTCGGTCACGGCCTTGCCGCCTTTGGTCAGGCATCCGTAGCTGCGGTTGTGCACAATGGTGCCGTTTTTGGCCACCAGCACCTGGCCGCCGGGTACGGCGCCATTGCGCAGAGCCAGGTTCATCAGAGAGTCGATGCTGTCGGTAAGACAGGGGTTAAGACCGGTCATTTCAGGCAATCCGTAGCCCAGACGCGACTTGCTGATGTCGACTCCGCTGCCGGCTTTGGCTATGTCGCGCAGGTCTACCGGCAGGCGTCCGCCCACCTTTATGCCGCCGAACAGAGCCTGTGCTGCATATTCGCGCAGGTAGTGAGTGTCGTCGTAAGTAAGCAAAAGGGCTTTGGTGGATTTCACCGATGGTAGGAACTTGCGCAGCGAGTAAACGCCGGTAAAGAATACAGCGCTTACATTATTGCAGGCTGCCGCCAGCCGGGCGAAGTTCTCGTGCGAGGCCGCAGAGTTGGAGTAAACTGCGAGTACCACGTTTTTGTGGCTGCTGATTTTTTTCAGCTGCGATGCGGTGATATGTTCAGCCGAGCCGATTCCGTAGCAGTCGACGGGCGTATAACGCGCACACATGCCGCTGAAGTCGTTTTTGGCCGGGGCTCCAATGTTTACGATGGCGTTTTCATGGGCCACATCTACCGGCAGCGGCAGCATGGAGTCCTTGTTCCACAGGGCTGTGATTACAGCCGCACTAAGCCGGCGGTTCACAGCCTCGGCACGTGGCGAGGCTACGAGTTCTGTTATATTCGCTGCCGCTGTCTGCTGCCGCGATACCAGTCCGAGAGCATATTTGAATGAGAGTATTCTGCGGCATCGGCTGTCGATATCGCTCTGGCTTATGCGCCCGTTTTTCACTGCCAGCATCAGGTCGTCGAGGTCGCGCACGGGCGCTTCGCTGCTGAGCAGAGCGTCAGCTCCGGCCAGGAAGGCCTCCACCACATTGCGTTTGCCGTTGTTTGCGGCTCCTTTCATGATGAGGGCGTCGGTGAATACAATGCCGTCGAAATCCATTTTGTCGCGCAGCAGGTTTGTGGTCATGGCAACGGAAGCCGATGCCGGGCGGCGGCTGCCGTCGAGCGACGGTACAATGATGTGTCCGGCCATCACACCGCCGAGTCCGGCCTCGATAAAGCCTCTGAAGGGCTGCAGGTCGACATCGGTCATGGTGGCGAGGTCGTGTTCGACTATCGGGGTGGTTTTGTGCGAGTCGGTGGAGGTGTCGCCATGGCCGGGGAAGTGCTTGGCCACAGCCATTACGCCGCCGTCTTCCAGGCCCGAGCCGTATGCTGCCGCCAAGGCCGACACGCGTGCGGGGTCGGAACCGAACGAGCGGGTGCCTATTACCGGGTTGGCCGGATTGGAGTTCACGTCCACTACCGGGGCGAAGTTCACGTCCACGCCCAACAGGCGGCATTGACGAGCCATCTCGGCGCCATACTCGTACAGCAGCGATGGGTCGGTGATAGCACCGAGGGCCATGTTTTTGGGAAAGCGCGGAGCGTCTTTTATACGCATTGAAAGGCCCCATTCGCCGTCGAATGTCACCATTACGGGTACTTTGGCCACAGACTGAGTATAAGCGATAATGTCGGCGTAGGGCTGCATGAGCGAGTGCTCGAACAGTATGCCGCCCATGCCGTTGTCGGCTACATATTTCTTGATTGTCTGACGCGCTGTGGGGCTACTGTGGTTCACGCAGGGGAACATCAGCTGGGCTGCCCTCTGGCGCGGAGTCATGGTGCCCATCACAGAGTCGGCCCAGCTCAGTGCGGCGGCCTCGTTGTTTTTAAGCAGGCGCGGTTTTACGGCCTGCGCTGCCACAGCACACAGCAGCAGCACAGCTATGCAGAGGATTTTTTTCATTGTCTGAAGCGATTGGAGGAGTCCGGTTTAACTTTCTTGCCGCGACCTTTGCCTTCGCGATAATAACTTACTATGTCTTCGGCCAGATCGGTATCGACTTTAGCTACCCGCGTGGCCCGTGTGAGCGGTTTCATGTAGTCGCCGCCATCGGCCAGATAGTCAATGGTTGCAATGCGGTAGGTCTTATCGGGGTCGATTGGCTTGCCGTTGATTTTAATACTGTTTATACGTCCGGGAGTATTGCCCTTTTCCGATTTTACGGCCGGAGTATATACCACATCGGCTTGCCGGCTAACTGCGGTGACACGCCCCTGAGCCATAACGTCGAAGGCGTCGAGCAGGTCGCGGCCCTTTATGTCAAGAACTACCGAGGCGTTGCCGAATGGTAGCATCTCCAGTATGTAACCTTTGCCCACATTTCCTTTTGGCAGGCCGCGGCGTATGCCGCCGTCGTTCATTATGGCGAAGTCTACACCGCCTACAGCCTCCTGTGCGCGATCGTACATAAAGTCGCTGAGAAAGTTTTTAAGTTCCTCGCTGCCTTGAGGCATTTCTGCAGTGGCCTGAAATACCTTTAGATTGTACAGCGAGTCGAGCCCTTGCTGATATGGTTTCAGCCATTCTTTCAGCTGAGGGTCGGCCTTGGAGTCGAGGCGGTTGTCGATGGCTATGAGCGAAGGCTCAATGCTCAGTTTGTCGAGGTCTATGTCGATTTTGCCCAGATTCCGGCCATATTTTCCGGCCTGGACAATAATCACTTCGTTGTCGTTGAGGTCGGTGGTCTTGTATGGTTTGTCGTCGACACCGGGCTCTACCACATCGTGCGAGTGTCCGCCTATAATAAGGTCGATATTGCGCGAGTTGCGAGCCAGGGCCATGTCGGTGAGGTCGGCGCCGGCGGTATTGTATCCGATGTGGGTTATGGCCACTACCATGTCGCAGTGCTCTATGTTGCGCAGCCACCATGCGGCGGCATTGGCGGCCTGTATGCCGTCGAGATACTTTACGCCTTCGGCTTTGCCGGGCGCAATCATGCCTTCGGGGTCGAGGTTTATGGCGAAGAAACCAATGCGTTTGCCGTCGAATTCCTTTATGGTCATAGGTTTGAACATGCCATTGAGGGCCGAATGGCTCAGATCGTAGTTGGTGGCCAGCAGTTCGGCTTTGGAGCCGCTGAGCACCCGGGCAATGGAGTCGGCGGTGATGTCGAATTCGTGGTTACCGAGTATTCGCATGTCGTAGCCCAGTTCGTTCATCAGCTGCTGTTCGACTTTGCCGCCGTAGAGATAAAAGTACAGCGAGCCCTGCACAAAGTCGCCGGCATCAATGAGCAGCGAGTTTTTTTCGGCCATACGTATGCTGTCGATAGCAGCCTTGCGGCGCAGAATGCCGCCTTCGCCGCTTTCTTCGGGGTCGATATGCGAGTGGGTGTCGTTGGTATGCATTATCACCAGATGTTCGGCGTTAGCCGGCTGAAGCGCTGCCGAGGCGGCCAATAACAGCGCAATTGCAGGGGAGAGGATTTTTTTCATTCTGTATTTAATATTCAATATTCAATGTCTAATGTTAAAGGTTAAATGTTAAATGCAGTGTCAAACTTCATTTAACATTTAACCTTTAAAATTTAAAAATTAGCAGGAATTATTTGATAAGATACTGCGACGAGATTGATTCGTTGTTGTGTACCCGACGGATAGTGTCGGCAAACAGGCGGGCAACCGACAGAATGGTGCACTTGGTGCAGCTGCCGGTATATGGAATCGAGTTGGTGAAAATCATCTCAGTGAGGGCGCAGTTCTGCACTCGTTCCGAGGCAGGGTTGCTCATAATGGCGTGGCTTGCCAGAGCGCGAACCGACTTGGCTCCGTTGGCCATCATCAGGTCGGCAGCCTTGGTTATTGTGCCGGCGGTATCTACCATGTCGTCGACCAGAATCACGTTCTTGTCCTTTACGTCGCCGATTACAGTCATGGTAGCCACTACGTTTGCTTTGGCGCGTTGTTTGTGGCAGAGCACCAGAGGCACGTTGAGATATTTGGCGTAGCTGTTGGCGCGTTTGGCACCGCCTACGTCGGGAGTGGCTATTACCATGTCTTCCAGATTCAGGCTCTGGATATATGGGATGAACACGCTCGAAGCGTACAGGTGGTCGACAGGAACATCGAAGAAGCCCTGAATCTGGTCGGCGTGCAGGTCCATGGTTATCACACGGTCAACGCCGGCTGCAGTAAGCAGGTTGCTCACCAGCTTGGCGGCGATTGATACACGGGGTTTGTCTTTGCGGTCCTGACGGGCCCAGCCGAAGTAGGGGATTACAGCAGCTACGGTTTTGGCTGAGGCACGTCTGGCGGCGTCAATCATCAGCAGCAGCTCCATGAGGTTGTCGCTGTTGGGGAATGTCGACTGTACGAGGTAAACTTCGCAACCGCGGATAGATTCTTCAAATGATACTTCGAATTCGCCATCGGCGAAGCGCTGTATGTTCATTTTACCGAGTTCCACACCGAGATCGTTGCAGATTTCCTCAGCCATGTAGCGCGACTTGGTGCCGGCGAATACCTTGATAGGGGGAAGTGACGAGTTCATAAATAATTATGATAATGTATAATGATTGAAGTTGTTCTTTATAATAGTTTAATGTTGAATTGATTTTGATGCGGTCGGACTATTGTCGCATGTTCTTGATTTTGTTGTTCTGCATTTTCCAGATTACTGCGCCGTGGGCGGGTACTCCGGAGGTGAAAGGCAGAGTGGAGCAGAAGTTCTTGGGCGCTTTCTCGCCTCCAAGCAGTTCGGTTGCCTTTACAGAGCCTTCGGGCAGGCCGAGGGTGTTGAAGGCGTGTCGGGGCAGTGTCACCGAAATTTCTTTGTCGCGGTCGCCGAAGTTAGCTATGATAAGAAGGGTTTCGTCGTCGGTCGAGCGCAGGTAGGCATAGTCGCGGTGAGGGTCCAGCCCCGGGTTATGGTAGTTCACATACATAAGGTCGAAGAAGCGACCCTCACGCAGTGCTTTTTCTTTGTTGCACAGGGTGAGCAGTCGGGCGTAGAAGTCGCGCAACTGCTTGCGGCGCTCGTTGAGTACACCGTTGCAGAGTCCCTTGTTGAGCCATGAGCGCAGCGATGCCACGCTCCAGTAGTCGAATATGGTGGTGCGTCCGTCGCGTCCGCTATAGCCTTCGGCATCCATGCCGCGTTCGCCAAGTTCCTGACCCATGTAAATCATCATTGCTCCGCTGTTAATAGTGGCGCTGACTGTCAGCGAGGCTCTTACGCGGTCGGCGTCGCCGGCGTAGAAGTCAGAGGCAAAGCGTTGTTCGTCGTGGTTCTCCAGAAAGTTGAGCATGTGGTTGGCTATGCCCTCCACGGTCTGCCAGCAGCTGGTGATATTTGCGGCGCTGGTGTTGTGACATTCCACTCCGCGCAGGGTATCGTATAGAGTCACCTTGTCGTATAGGTAGTCGAAACCTCCATCGAATATATATGGGCGATAGAGTGCCACATCGTAAATCTCGGCTATGAAAATCACATCGGGGTAGTGCGATTTTACGTTGGCTATAGCCCACTGCCAGAATTCGAGCGGCACCATGTGTACCATGTCGCAGCGGAATCCGTCGACACCTTTTGCGGCCCAATAGCGCAGTATGTGCAGCATCTTGAACCATGTGTCGGGTATAGGGTCGAAATGGCGTGTGTGGTCGCCGTAGTCTACTCCGTAGTTGAGTTTTATGGTGTCGTACCAGTCGAACTTGCCGGGGAATGCTGTGAAGCAGTCGTTGCCCGAGGCTCGTGCGGGAAACTCCACGTAAGCTTCTTTGCCTTCGCCAAGGTCTACGCCTTCGGGGGAGAACTTCTGGCGGGTAATATAGTAGAAGTTGTTGGCGGGGCTGAAAAACATCTCGGGGTTATCGGCATGGCCGAGGTCCTCAATGCCTTTTGGCTTGACGTCGGAGGCGTACTCGCGGGCCACATGGTTGGGCACGAAGTCAATGATAACTTTCATCCCCTCTTTGTGGGTGCGCTTCACCAGGTCGTCGAATTCGTCGAGTCGCTTGTCGACATTCACCGCCAGGTCAGGGTCGATGTCGTAGTAGTCGGTGATGGCATACGGGCTGCCGGCGTGCCCCTTTATCACATGCGGGTTGTGGCGCCGGATGCCGTATGCGGTGTAGTCGGCGTCGTGCGAGTGTTCGATTACGCCGGTGTACCATACATGTGTGATGCCGAGGTCTTTTATGGCCTTCAGCACTGTGGGTGTGATATCGGCGAGTTTGCCGCTGCCGTTCTGCTCCAGAGTGCCGTTGGGCACCGGAGAGTCGCAGTAGTTGCTGAACAGTCGAGGCAGCAGCTGATATATAATCGGACGTGTGGTCATTGTTCTGAGGTGTTGGTATTTTCGGCCTGCTTCCATAGTCCGGCTTCGCGCAGGGCACGCCTTGTGTGGATATAGCCGCTGGTAAAAACAGTAGTTATATTCTTGAGGTCGAAGACTTTGTATCGCGAAATCTCGGGGGTTTCAATCGAGAGGTCACAACTGGCCATGTCTTTTATCTGGTTTGAACGCAGCATTATATGGTAGGTGCGCATGGCCACGCCCATAATGGAGTCGGCCGGGTCGAGTTTGCCCGGCAGCGGGCTGCAGTTCACACCAATGAGGAAGTCGCATTTATCGCGTATAATCCATGCCGGATGGTTGCGCATAAGGCCGCCGTCGACGTAGTTCACGCCGTCGATTTCAACCGGAGGAAACACCAGCGGAATGGAACACGATGCAATCATGCGAGGCCCTATTTCGCCGGTATGAAACTCGGCAGGGCGCACATTGTCGAAGTCGGTCACACCCAGATATACAGGAAGTTTCAAATCTTCGAGCAGGATGGTAGGAGCTATGCGTTTGAGTATGAAATCACGAAAGCGGTTGGGGTTGAAAAAGCCGCCGCGTTGAATGCGCAGCTTGGCGAAATTGCTGAAGCCCGATTCGGCGAACAGCTGCGGAATATCTTTGGGGCTTACACCGGCGGCGTACAGTACGGCGACAACAGAACCGGCGCTCACTCCGGCTATGACATCGGGCTTGAGCCCCGCTTCTTCTATAGCCATCAGAGCGCCTGCGTGGGCAAAGCCGCGTGCTCCGCCGCCACTCAGGGCTATGCCAAGGCGATAAGGCCGCTTAAACTCTATGCCTGTAGCTGCTTGTGTACTGCTCGACTCCATCGGTGCAAAACTTGATGCAAAAGTACAAAAAAAATCCTAAACAAAGGCATCTACTCTAAGATTTTTTCAGTACTTTTGCGGCATGCAAAAGAAGAGAATAGCCGTGTTTGCCTCCGGCAGCGGCACCAATGCCGAACGAATCATACATTACTTTCGCCAAAGTGATATTGCCGAAGTGGCTGTGCTGGTGTGTAACCGCCCCGGGGCCGGTGCGATAGACCGGGCCCGCCGGCTCGGTGTACCGGTGGAGTTGCTCGACCGTACACAGATAAATACCCCCGAAGTGATAAACCCCATGTTCGACCGGTACGGCATCGACCTTGTGGTGCTGGCAGGATTCCTGCTTATGGTGCCCGGGTTTATACTCAGCCGTTTCGACGACAGGGTTCTTAACATACATCCGTCGCTGCTGCCCAAGTTCGGTGGCAAAGGCATGTACGGGCGACACGTACACGAGGCGGTGATTGCCGCCGGCGAAACAGTTACCGGTATTACGATACACCTTGTAAGCGAGCAGTGCGATGGCGGCAGAATCCTGTTTCAGACTTCGGTGCCTGTGGATCCGGCCGACAGCGTCATGGATATAGAGCGTAAAGTACATCAGCTTGAATATATACACTATCCGCAGGAAATAGAGCGTATGCTGCAGTAAGACGGCTTCGCATTTTTTCGCAGCTAAGTGCGCGAACAATACATTATAATCATACTACTTGCCATTATGAAAAAAATATTACCGGCCATGCTGTGTGCGGCTTTCTGCTGCACAGCAGCTATGGCCGACGACCGCCGCGACAGCGACGGCTATCTCGAAATGTACCTGCGTGGCGACATGACAGACTCATGGAGCTGTCTGGACGCCTATCGGTTCAGCCGTCAGGGCGACACTTACACTCTGCACCTCGACCGTCTTGACGGAGAATTCAAAATTTCGGGCACCGACTGGAATTACAACTATGGCGCTCCCTCAGGCGGCATGGATGCAGTGACCGGTACGATAGCCTTCGAAGGCTACTCCAACGGTCCGAACTTCCAAGCCGGAAACCTCACCGACGTGACCATACGTTTTGAGCTTGGCACCGAATTTAAATCGCCCAACTGCATATATATAAGTGTAGGCGGGCAGGAGCCCGACGTTCCGCCTGTAGCAGGGCTGTCGGGCACTTTGCCTGTTATATATATAAATGTGTACAACGCCGACCGAAGCGGCTATGACAACGAAATCATCGACCGCAATCTTGCACATAAAAACTATTTTGCCGGCGAATACCGGCTCGACATCAATGGCTGCAGCTGGCTGGAAGAACTCGGAGCCGAAACTGTAGGATCGGCCCAAGAGCTGTTGCCACTTGAAATCAAGGCGCGTGGAAACTACACCCGCACCGCCTTCGCCAAGAAACCATTCAAGCTAAAACTCGCTTCAAAACAGTCGCTGCTTGGTCTGAGCAAAAGCAAACATTTTGCTCTTCTGGCACATGCCGATGATAACTTTGGCTACCTTCGTAATTTTACCGGCTTCAGTCTGGGCCGTCGTATAGGGCTGCCGTGGACCCCGTGGCAGCAGCCCGTGGAGGTGGTAATCAACGGCGACTACCGAGGCCTGTATTTCCTTACCGAAAGCATTCGGGTCGAGGGCGACAGAGTGGATATAACCGAACTCGACGACAATGTGAGCGACGGCGCACTGGTGTCGGGCGGATATCTGGTGGAGCTCGACAATTATGACGAAGACAATCAGATAAGCCTCGACGAAAAGTCGTGTGTCGAAGGCCATAATCTCGACCGTTTACGTGTCACATGGGATACTCCTGAAGAGTATTCCTACCTGCAGAAACGATTCATAACCGAACAGTTTACCGCCATCAACGACCTGGTGGGAGCCAATTCCGACCAACTATGGAGTTATCTCGACCTTGACGATGCCGTGCGCTATTATCTGGTGGAGGAATTGATATCGCATACTGAGGCGTACCACGGTTCGACTTACTTGTTCCGCGACTTCGGCGAAGGGCAGAAGTGGCATTTCTCGCCATTGTGGGACTGCGGCAACGCCTTCAACGGCAGTACGCACGACTTTTTCTATAATTGCGATCCCTTTGGCAATACCTGGATACCGTCAATGCGTTCGAACGCAACCTTCAACGAAAAGCTTGCTGCCACCTGGGGCTGGTTTATGAACAGCGGCTACAACGGAATAATAGAGGAAATCGATGAATATGTGGCTCATATCAGTGAGGCCGCCAAGGCAGACCGCCGGCGCTGGGCGGGAGCTCAACGACCCGATGCCGCAGGTGCTGTCGATGTGGTCGACAACAGCGACATGGCTGCCCGACGCAATAGTGTGGTGAAACATCTGAACAGCAAAATCGAGTGGCTGAAAGATTGTTTCGGTGATTATACGCAGATGTCGGCCTCAGAGCCTGAGCGCGACAACACTGCCGCGGTACCGCTGCCAGACTATGCAAAGCCCGTCCTCGATGCGGTGGGCGATATTGTGGCAGACAGAGATGTCCCGCCGGAATACTACAACCTGCAGGGTATGCGTGTCGACAGTCCTGTCCATGGCCGTATCTACATTGTGGTACAGGGTACAGACGCCTATAAGATAAAGTATTGACCTCCACTCCTGCCACTACAGCCAGGAGCTCACGCGCTCGCGGATTGCCGCCGATTCGCTGAGCATCTTTACCAGCTCGCGCATCGAGCGCTTGTGGTAGCTGTCGCTGAGCGTGTGTACACATCCGGCCATTTCGTTGTTCGGCAGGTCGAGCGGTATGGCTTTCACACCGGTGATATTGTGTGTGGTGGCCTCGGCAAGTACCGTTGCGAGATTGCTGCCACCGACAAGTTTCAGCAATATATTTACCTCGTTCAGTTCGGTGCGCACACGCAGATTCAGCCCGTGCGTATTTTCTGTAACTGCGTCGAAGTGGTGGCGGGCCTGCAGGCCTTTCGAGGGCAGAGCAAGGTCGTAGCGGCTGAGTTCCTCAAGGGTTACTTTAGGCAGACGTGCCAGCGGATGGTGTTCGTTGACAATTGCCGCCAGATAGTTCTGGAACAATATGTGAGTGTCGATACCATTGAGTTTCTGCGGCGGCCGGAAGGCGAGTACAAAATCCACATCGCGGCTGCGCAGCATATCCATAAGTTCGGCCATCGGCTTGTAGTAGATGTTTAGCTTTACGCCGGGGTATAGTTTCATAAAGTCGAGCAGAGTTTCGGTGAGTATTGGACTGAAAGAGTAGGTCACCCCTATGTTGAGTGTGCCGGCAAGCAGGCGGTTTAGGTCGGTCATACGGTCGAGGCACAGTTGGGCTTCGTGCAGAGTGCGCATGGCGTACGGCAGCAGCTCGCTGCCGGCCTCGGTAAGCTGCACGGTGCGGCTGTCGCGCATAAACAGCGGCGAGCCGATTTCGAGTTCAAGCTGCTTTATCTGCTGCGATAGGGTGCTTTGGGTAATGAACAGCGCTCGCGAGGCCTCGGAGAAGTTCAGAGTTTCGGCAGTCTTTACAAAATATCTGAGTTGGCGTAGTTCCATAATGTATTAACGGGTGGCCCGGAAAGATATTTTCTTTAACAGAAAAATAGGAATAGTGGCTCCTGCTGCCAGGCCCATGAGTATAAACAGGCAGGTGATGCCATTACTGGCAAACAGGTAAAAATAATGGTTGAATTCGCCCTCGCTTCCACGGTACATGCACATCACCAGTCCGCCGAAGGTCTTGTAGGCATACACGCCCGGTATCATGGGCAGCAGCGAAGGAAACAGGCAGGTTTCGGCAGGCATTGCGGCTACCGGCGACAGCAGTACGGCAAGCAGCCCTACCAGCAGGGCCGCCAGAGTAGAGGCTATGACTATGTGGAGGCCGAGAATGGTCTGCTGCATGAGCAGGAAGCGGGCCGAGTGGCCTATGGCAGCCAAAACTGCGCAGTAGAAATATGCCCGCCTCGGCGGGTTGCTGATGGCGGCAAAGCCTATGGCTGCAAGCGCAGCGAATAATCCGTCTTCTAAAAATTCGAGTATCATTTTCAGAACATTCCAAGATTCATAGTGAGTAGTCCGGCACAAAGGCCTATCGACAGGCAGCAGGTTAGTATCACCGCATGGGTCAGGCGGCTGAACGAACATATATAATGGCCCGCCAGCAAGTCGCTGAACGAGTTCAGAAACGGTATGCCCGGTACCAGATATAACACACTGGTGCCAACGGCAATTTCGGGAGTGCTGCCCAGATGAAACAGGCCGGCCCCCGCGCCCAGCACCGACGATACAAAGGCGCAGACAATAAACACAAGCCTTATGTCGACCTTGCGCGCGCACATCAGCTGCTTTAGATAGAAGCCGGCGAAAGTTGCCATAAACACCACGGCCATGGCAGGCCAGTCGCCGCCGAACAGACGGCAGAACGAGGCATTGGCAAGTGAAGCCAGCAATAATACCGTTTGTGGTTTTTCGTTGGGCGTACGGGTTATTATTTCGAACTTCCGGCGGGCCTCTTTGAAGTCGATGCGGCTGTCGGCGAGTTCCCAGCTGAGGCTGCTCAACTTTGTGTTGATGTCGAAACTTATGGGCATCTGCCATGTTGCCGTAATATAAGTGAAACTTTCGCCGCGTCCCACAGTATAGGTGGTCAGGTGGATATGGCGTGGCAGTATGGTCATTACAGCCTCGCAGCCGAGAGCCTCGGCCATACGGCTGACATTGCGTTCAAGGCGTATACATGTGGCTCCCGAGCCTAACAGCCACGCCGCATAGTCGGCCAGAAACAGGCTCACTTCTTTGAGCGAGGCTTCGCACCGCAGGCATCCTACAGGTACAGGCGAGGATTCTGTGATGTCAGTCGAGGTCATCATCGGAGTAATCCATGTCGCTTAGTTCACGGTCGCCCGGCACGAAAAGTTCCTCGCTTTCAGCTGCGATACCTAAGAATTTAATGCGGTGGTTTGATTTACGGAAAGCATATACCAGCAGGCGGGTTACAATCAGCGCCGCCATAGTGCAGGCCACGATAATCCATGCTAATAGTGGAATGTTTAAAGCTATCATAACTGCGTTGTTTAAATACTCTGCAAAGTAAACAAGTAACAGCGGAAGAAAGACTGACGTATCAAAAGTTTTTTTCGATAGCAGCTATTACTGTCTGCGAATCGTACCGTATATATGTGCTGAATACCGGATTGCATAAATCAGGGTAATCATCCGTTAAATTTCTCTCCAAAAAAAGTGTGCAATAATTTGGAAATACCGACGCTAATGAATATCTTTGTGAACGAACTTTAAATCAATTATTTATGAAGCGCTATGGATGGATTTTGGTATTCAGTATCGTTACCGTTGCCGGAATGGCTCAGAACCGCTGTGTTGAAACCTACGAAGGCAGCAGGATTGCATCGCCCATGCCGCTGGATTCTGCCCTGACAGCTAATGTACTTGACTTGGCTGACTGCGAGATTTACTCGGCTGCATTCATCCGTTATGACCAGCGCGGCGATACAGCCATGCACGAAACTCTGCTTGATACCCGGCGTGATTTCAAGTTGAGCGGCGACAGCCTATGGCTTTATCGCCAGGAGTGGGTTAACCGCTATTTTCAGCCGGATTCGATGATACTTTATCTGCCGGATGGAGCCGTGCGCCCATATTCGGCCCGCATGCGTCAGGACCAATGCATACACTCTCTTGTGGCGGGCGAATTCAGGGCAAATGTTTATGCTCCACAGACTCTTGTGGCTGCTCCGGGCGATACGTTGCGTGGAGCTATGGCTCAGTATTACCGTTTAGACGGCAACATTGCCTATACCGATTACGAATACAACCGTGCTGACAGTGTGGAATATCCTGTATGCTTCGAAACTGTCTATTGGTATGCGCCGGGGATGCGTCACCCATCGGCAGTGTGGGAGCGCTACAGCTATATGGGCGACAGTGTGCCGGCTGTTCAATACGAGAAGACATACGTCTTTCCCGGCTATGAGAACCGGACGGTACCGCCAATGGCCTCCAATACTCCGCCCACCCGGTCAGCAGCAAGCACGGGCAGATATGCCTTAGCCGCAGGCGAAGACATAAGCGAGGCTCTCGCGTCGTTTGATACTTTCACTGTATCAGGCAGTTTTAATGGCCGGGTAATACAGCCTGACGGTACTGCAGGGCTGACCATCGAGCCGGCAGCCGGCTGTGGTACCTGCAGTGTGCTGCTGTGCGACATTGCCGGCCGTGTGTATCTGAGCCGTCTTGTTAATGGAGATTCGGTTAATATCGACCGTCTGCCCCCGGGCGAATATCTGCTTGCTATTAGAGAAGGGTATAATTGTTATCTGCATAAAATCATTATTCGTTAGGCTATGAAAAAGGTATTGGTTGCGTGTATGGTATTTGCTGGGTTTTTCATATCTGCAATGGGCCAGTCCGGTATTTATCACACAGAGCTCTCTTCCGATTTGATTTTAGGCTTTGATGATAAAGGTAATGCGATTTACGAAACCTCAACCATCGGCAATGGTTCATTGTACCCTTCGCGCACACTTGAAGACCGGATAACAGGTCCATCACCGGAGGTAAGCGGCATGATGAAATATGTGGATGCCTCGATGAACTACTCCGACGGCACCGCCACTCTGTCGGTACCGCTGTTTAAATGGCATGAGGGCTCCATCGAAATGGATATAGCACTGAACTATCAGATACGAGGCTACAGGCACAACGAGAAGTCGGGCTGGTTCGGTATGGGATGGACACTCAGTGCTGCAGGTGCCGTTTCGCGCTCTATAATGAATCTGCCCGATGAATTCCGTGGTTACGATAGCCGTTCATTAAGCACATTGTTGTATAGTACTGATTTAAAAGATGCGACCCGGTATCTTAAAGCTATTGAAACCATGGCAGTCGATGCTCATCTTGACCGGTACAGTTACTATTGTCCCGGAGGGAGTGGCTCGTTTGTGATTCTTGACAATGATATTGTACAACTGCCGGCATCGGAAAACGAGATAAGCCTTACACTAAAAAAAGACAATCAGGGTAAAGAATATATTGACTCTTTTACCGTGACCACGCCGGACGGAACCAGATACATTTTTTCGGAAAAGGAAAATTGTCACCATAAATATCAGTCGATGAGCCTGATGAACTACCCTTACCGATATGAATATGATGCCATCATAACCTGGCATCTGAGCCAAATTATTTCGCCTGAATATGATTTAATCTCATACGATTATGATGTGATGCCATCCTGGCAGTTGAACCGCAATACCAAACTGAGGGTTCTGAACTATACCATTGTCCAAAATGACTTTAGAGTTTCCGGAGGTGGTCCGAATGGAGCAAACAATACGAATTTGACTACTTACAGCGATACACGGATTCTTAAATCAATCCGCTCTCTTGCCGGAGCTGTGGTTTTCAAGCATGAAACTTCAAAATTTGACTATGGGGACGAACCATCCATGAGGGTTTCGGAGATTATTTTCCGTGGTCCGGACGTTGACAATGTAGCTAATGTAAAACTTAAAGGAGTAATCGGCACACATGGCAAACTTACGTCAATCCATAAATATGTGGGAGATGAACTGGCCGACAAATGGCAGTTCAACTATTACGGAGGGTCAAACACCTCCTACGATTTCTTCGGCTACTGCAATGGCAAGAATACGAATGGAGGCTATCATGCAGTTATTGATACGGAAACCGGGAAATTTAATGCCGGCAGAGAGTATAACTTAGGGTATGCCCGAACCGGCTCTTTAAGCAGTTGGATCACATTCAGCGGTGTCCGGACAGATGTTAATTATGAAGTCGCGTCGCCAAAGCCTGCCGACAGCGTAGACTATAACCGTCTTCATATCGATTTGGGATCATCGGGGCGAAATACCGAGATCAGCGACGAATTTATCAGGGAGATGGACCCTCTTGGTTTTTCAATCGAAACTATAGGAGGGAAAAAAAAGGAGGATGACGGCCCGGATCCGACAAATCCGCGAATCGGCATAAGAATAAAATCGTTCCGGACAACCGATCCGGTGACCAATAAGTCGAAAATACGCAGTTTCGAATATTCCGACGGAATGTGCAATGTAAACCTTGCCGGAATACGCGCCAGTGATTTTATATCACTTTCCGGTAACCACGATTGCGTACGAGCCTCTACAGATCCGGGGTCCACAGCTCTGGTAGACCGTTACTGTACCTCCGCTACTATGCTGAACTCAACGCGTGGCTGCGGGTATGCACCTGAAAATGCAAAGGTTTTTTATGGCAGGGTAGTTGAATCAATACACGATAGCCGTGACTCAGTGCCTGAATATGTAAATGAATACATTTACGATACCTCGATATGCCATATTCCTTTAGACCAATACAACGGTGGAGTACGAAATATCAAGGCCTTGCACGAACAAAAGCGCTATCTCTATAATTACAGTGAGGGCGACAAATCTACGATGCCATTGGGAATCAACCCGTCTTATATGAAAATATTTCAAAATGCCGATATTGTGTCCGGCAGTTTCCGTGAAACGATTGGAGCTCAACCGTTGCTGAAGCGCGTGGTGAGATACCGTCGCGACAGTTCCGGACTCAAGCCACAGGGCTGCACTCTGTATAACTACGAACTGTGCGATAGTATAAGGATACCTGTAGGAACTTTTCACGAAGGAGTAGTTCGTCGTGACGGAGTATTTGCCGCGATTCCATACAGATACCATAACCTTGACGAATTCAGCCTTTTCCAGTACCATCTGCTTGCATTCCGGCCACTGCTACGCTCAAAATCGGAATACACGTACTTTGATGACGGCAGTTCCAGAAACACAAGTACCTGTTTTTATTATACCAGCGATAGTACTTCAAAAAGTATGTATCGGCAAGATGCCATTTGGAAATTTGCGTTCAATTCGGCCGGTTACTTTAAAGCATTGCCTACAGACAATACTCCATTAAAGCCTTTCAATGCCGATACTCTCGGCAATATCACATCTCAGAGGCTGCCACTTGGTGTATTCCAGATTACCGGTGGCGAAGTAATCGAGAGGTATACAGCTATAGCTGCCTACGCCAAAGAGGGCTTCTTTGCTCAGGCGGCAGCCGACGGCAGACTTACCGTGCCGATAGCCACCATGTGGATAGTAAACGGCGCAGATACCCTGCTGCAGAAACATGAATATACCCGTACCGGCAAGAAATTATGGCCGTCAAGGATAAGTCTGGTCGGGCATGGACAGGCGCTTATGGCCGAGCAGATTTTCAACTGCGGCTTTAAGAGCGGATTACCCTGTGGCATAAAACAGACCGGCATGCCCCAGAAATACTATAGTTGGGACAGTTTCAACCAGCTCACAGAAATCACAGTCGGAAACAAGGACTCCGGGCTGAAAACATCATATGGATACGACAATTACGTAGGCTGCACCGAAATCACCCGTCCGAGTGGCCGGAAAGAGTACTTCGACTATTGTGCCGGAAGGCTCTCGGCCAGTTACGACAGCGACCGCAGACTGCTTGCGCGCCATAAGTACGAGTACATCAGGGATAACAGTTCGGGCAACTTTCCATACAATATCAACACCATACGCTCCACCACCTACAGCAGTGAGCGCGACAGTGTGGTCACAAGCAGGCATTACGACGGCTTCGGAAACATGATAATCGGGGTGACCGAAGGTCTTGGAAATGGCGAAGATATACTCAACGTACAGCACTTCGACGCTCTCGGTCGCATGCTCAAACAATGGCGACCCCTGCTGATGTCGGACGACATGAAGACATACGGCATAAAGCATCTGCCCGACGAACTCTTCAGAGAACAGTCGCGTCGGCAATACGGCGACCCGCTTGGCTACGACAGAGTGGCCTACGATGGTAATACCGTGCAGATACGTCGTGCCGGGGCGCAGTTCTTCAATCATCCGTCTAAAACAGAAGCCCTATGCAGCAATCCCGCCATTAAAGAACTTGATGTTCAGCGGTACACTATGTTCCAGGGCCAACTGTCACACGGTTTAAGATATTTCTCAGGCAACGGCAAAACCACGGCATACGCTCTGAACTATAGCGCAGGCGAACTCGACTGTACCAAAAGTACTGATGCCGACGGGCGTGTGACACTGATATTTACCGACTGCCTCGGGCGTACGGTACTGACGCGCGCCATAGCCGACGACGGCAGTTTTGCCGACACTTACGTTATCAGCAATTCATGGGGCGACCCACTGGTGGTAATTCCTCCTGCCTATGCCGCCAACCTCGCCCGGTCGTTCGACAGCTACAAGTCCAAAATAAATACCATGGCCTATATATATACTTACGACGGCCGGCACCGACTGCGTAGCAAAAAGTTCCCCGGCGTGCAGGAAGTGGAGTTTGTATACGACAGCGAGGGGCGTCCGGCATTCAGCCGCGACGGCAACCAGCGCGCCGCCGGCATCTGCTCGTTCAGGCTGTACGACGCTTATGGGCGGGAAGCCCTCACCGGCACCTGTGCCGACCGTAATCCCGCTATATGGAATGGCAGCTACATCGCGCCCGAAATGACCGTTACCGGTCTTACCCGCAAAGACGCTGCCGGCACAGTATGCCGCAGCGGCTACAGCGTGGCCGGCGCAGTATCAGCACTGATTCCATCGGCAAAGCTGCTTACCGCCAGCTATTACGACGACTACAGCGCCGTACCGGCCACTCTGCCCTCCGGCGCCATATCGCAACCGCGTGGACTATGCACAGCTACGCTGATGGCCACCCTCGGAGGCGACAGCCAGCAGCAACTGCTCACTGTAAACTATTATGACCGCGAGGAACGGCTTATAAAAAGCGTGTCCGGGAACCTGTTGCAGGGCGACTACACTGTAGAGTCAAGCTACAGCCCATACGGCCTTCTGACAGCTCAGCGCGACGCATTTACGCTCAACCGCAACCTCGGCACCGTGTGCAGTCACA
>CAJUHX010000017.1:0-31206 GCA_910586455.1 uncultured Muribaculaceae bacterium
AACGACCCTCTGATTAACAGTCAGATGCTCTAACCGACTGAGCTATTGAAGCAGTGTTTATATCACCCCTTTCGGGGATTTGCGCTGCAAAATTAGTGTAATTTTTTTACATACGCAAATTTTAGCGCAGGTTTTTTCTGTTTTTTTGAAAAATATTTAAAAGCGGATGTCAAAGTCCTGTCGCGGCAATTTTGGATTCGCCACAAATATCAGAGCGCGGCTGTGTCGGCAGCCAAAACTCATGCCTCGCCGGGCGCTGCTCAGTTTTGAGCGCCACAGCCGCATTTTGGTGCGGCCGTAGGGCGGCAGTATAAGCAGGTGGGCTTGGGCTTGTGCGGCTATGGCATCCTTTTCGTTGGCTACTATCAGCATGTCGGCCTCGGGGGCGGATGCCGGCCGGGCGCATGGGCACGCACGCAACACTATGTCGGCGAGAGCCCGGTCGCCGCCTTTGATACAAACTCGTTGTGGACGCAGACGCAGCAGCACGCGGTATAGCAGGCGCAGGGTGTCGCGGCTGTAGATGTCGCTTTCAGGCAGGCTGTCGTAGTCGTAATAGGCGTAGCCGCGCGGGGCACGAAGCTCCGAACGCAAAAAGTCGAAGGCAAAAGGCGAATGTACTCCAAAGCCTTTTCCGTGTCGCCACCTTAGATACCAGCCGAACAGTTTTTTCAATGTTATATGTTAAAATTAAATGTTGGCTGATTTTTTCTTTCTGAACACCGGCACGAATATGGCGCCTGCCAGCAGCAGGTATATGAGTGTGACGCTGGCGTAGGCTATGCCGCCGGTAACGTGCAGCGACTCCGGGTCGAACACTATCTCTACCTTATGGTCGCCGGCGGGAACACGCATGGCGCGGAGTATATAGTTTACTCGGCCCAGCTCGGCGGGTTTGCCGTCGATGGTGGCGTGCCAGCCCCAGGGGAAATATACTTCGGAGAATACGGCCACGCCGCCGTTGGCGCTTTTGACATCGTAGCTAAGATGGTTGGGGGTATAGCCGGTAAGTGTTACGGCATCGCCCTCGGTGGTGGCGGATGCCTCGCCGAGTATGCTCTTGAAGCGCGCGTCGGCCACGGCCGAGGTGCCGGGGTCGAGCTGCTGCAGGGCGTCGAATTCGGCTTTGGCGCCGTCGACGTATCTGATATCGCCCACGAACCAGCCGTTGCCCAGTGCGTGCGGGTTCTTCGATACCTGGCCGTTGAGAATCACATAGCGGGTGTTGAGCATGTCGAGTATCTGCGGCGATGTGATTATGTTGTGGGTGATAAGGTCGTTGTAGCGGCCGAGTTTGGCTGCGTGGTAGCCGCCCACCATCTTGTGGTAGTAGCTGCGGCGCGCCGCACCGAAGTTGTCGAAGTCGGCCACGCGGTACGACAGGTCTTTGTCCTGAAGTATCTCCATGTCGAGGGCATCGGCGGCCAGCGGGTCGGAGAGCTGTACGGCGTTCTTTACAAAGTTCTCGCTGTCGACGTAGCGGTGGTCGACGCTGTAAAGGTCGATCAGCACCAGAGCGGCTAAGGCGCACACAGCAGATGTGCGTTTCAGCCAGCCTTTGCATACGGCATACAGTGCTGCGGCACCAAGGAAGATGAACAGCAGCGAACGCCATGCGTCGGACTGTACCAGACCGTAGCGCAGCGACTCTATCTTGCCTATAAGCGAGGCATAATCGGCTATGTATCCCTGCTGGTTGTACGACTGCAGAGCCTCTTTTTCGTACGAGGTAATTGCATCGCCGGCTATGCCCGGAGCCAGCACGGCCAGCAGGCATACCGCGGCCGGAACTGCTGCAGACACAATGGCTTGCCAGCGGAATCTTTCAAAGGGCTTCTCGGCGCTGAAAAATTCTTTCAGGCCCATCACGGCCAGCAGTGGCATGGTGAATTCGGCTATCACCAGTATGCTTTCCACGGCACGGAACTTGTTGTACATAGGTAGGTTGTACACCAGCAGGTCTGTGAACCACTCGAAGTGGCGGCCCAGGGCGGCCAGCAGCGAGAACAGGGTGAGTATCAGCAGAGCCCACTTCATGGGGCCTTTGACAATCAGACAGCCTAACAGAAACAGCATGCACACTATCGCTCCCACATATACCGGGCCGTTGGTGCCCTCGGTATCGTTGAAGTATTGCGGCAGCATCTGCATAATCTGGGCGTCGTGCGGGTTGATACCGTCGTCTGAGCCGTCGATTTCCGACAGCGTCACAGGCTGGTTGGCTCCGCCTGCCGGTCGGGCGGTTGCGCCGCCTTTAATATTAGGTACAAGCAGCGACAGCGATTCTGAGGGTGTGTAGCTCCAGGCTACAATCTGGTTATAGTCCATACCTCCGGTCGGAGCCTTGGCACTTTCAGTTTCTTGGGCGGCATTATCGCTTTTGGCGCTTGCTCCCAGCTCGCTTGCTCCGCGGTCGGTTTCCTTGGCATATTCGTAAGTGTTGTACAGTGCCGGCAGGTTCGCTCCCAGAGCCAGCACACCGGCTCCGAGCAGGCAGGCCGAGGCGATGAGCCATTGTTTTACCTTTTTATCTTTGACTGCGCCGCACAGATAGGCAAGCGCCATGCCTGCCATTACGAATGCGAAGTAGTACGACATCTGCGGATGGTTGGCGTTGAGCTGCAGCATGGCAAACAGGGAGGTAAGCGCCGCACCTGCCATATAGCGACCGCGGTAGCACAGCACCAGACCGGCTATTGTAGGCGGTATATAGCTGAGCGTCACGAATTTCCATATATGTCCGGCGCCGATTATGATCACAAAGTAGCTCGAGAAGCCCCAGGCTACGGATCCCAGCAGCGCGTAGTACCAGCGCATGTCCATGGCATAGAGCAAAATAAAGAAGCCGAACATCATCATAAACAGCAGGTTCGACGGGGCCGGCAGCCACAGACCGTAGAGTTCGTTGAGCCACTCGAACAGGGCGTTCGACGGATATGACGGCGAAATCTGGAACGTAGGCATGCCGCCGAAGAGCGAGTTGGTCCAGAGGGCTTTCTCGCCTGTGGCTTCCTCGAAGGCCGCGCCTTCCTGCCCGTTGGCGGCTCCCTGCACCATGTCGGGTTGCTGCAGAGTGTTGCCATCGAAGTTGTCGGGATAGAAGAATGCCAGGGCTACTATGGCCATAATGGCTGTGGACAGGAAGAAGCCCCATACACGCGGGCGTTCGAACCACGCGATTATGCGGTCGGTGATATTCATATTGTTCAGAGTTTAAGAGCTTGTTTAAAAACAAAAGCGCAGAGCCTGAGGCTCTGCGCTTTTCAGTAGTCTTACCAGGATTCGAACCTGGACAGACAGAACCAAAACCTGTAGTGCTACCATTACACCATAAGACTGACACTGTGCCCCGGGCTAAGCCCAAAAGCGATGCAAAGTTAATCACTTTTTTTCTTTTGTCCAAATCGAAAAGATAAATTTTGCTAAATTTCACTTTATTGTGGCTGAAGCAAGCTTGTTTTTTTGTACATTTGGAGTTTAGAATCCAAATTAACTTTTGAATATTATGATTTCACCTAAAATTCAGGACGCTATCAACGCCCAGATCAACGCCGAATTCTGGTCGGCTTATCTTTATCTCGCCATGGCCATGCACTTCGAGAGCGAAGGCCTGCATGGTATCGCCAACTGGTTCCGCATCCAGTTCAAAGAGGAGCAGGCTCATGCCGAAATCTTCATCAACTATCTGCTTTCGCGCGGCGGACGTGTGGCTCTCGCTCCTATTGCCGAGGTTCCCGACAGCTGGGAGTCGCCTCTGGCTGCCTACGAAGCTACTCTGGTGCACGAGCAGAAGGTGACATCGCTCATCAACGGCATATACGCACTCGCCGAGGCAGAACACGACTATGCCACCCGCGGAAAACTCGACTGGTTCGTAAGCGAGCAGGTAGAGGAAGAGGAAACTGCCCAGGGCCTTATTGACCGTCTGAAACTCATAGGCGAAAACGGCATGGCTCTGTACATGCTCGACCAGGAACTGGCCGCACGTGTCTATAACGTGCCCGCTCCGCTGGCCAATGCATAAGCTAATGTTAAATTTTAAATGTTAAAGGTTAAGTTTATTCCATTTGATATTTAAAATTCAACAGTGAACAAATACTAGAGAGGCTGTGTCGTAACTTAATGACACAGCCTCTTTAGTATTTGTTCAGAAACCTATTTTATATGAAGAACTTGGTTTCCTCGCCCAGAATGTCGCTGAGCAGATTGTTGGCCAGACGGCTGGCGCCGAGGCGGAAATACTCATTGGTGAGCCATTTTTCGCCGAGTACGCTCTTGATTATGGTGTAGTACTTCACGGCGTCCTCGGTGGTGGAAACACCGCCGGCGGCCTTGAAACCTATCATGGAGCCGGTCTTTTCGTAGTATTCCTTTATGGCCAGAGCCATTACGTATGCGGCCTCGAGGCTTGCGCCGGGATAGCCCTTGCCGGTTGACGTTTTGAGGAAGTCGGCTCCGGCGTACATCGACAGGATAGAGGCAGCCTTGATGTTGGCGGCGGTTTTCAGTGCGCCCGATTCAAGAATTACTTTCAGGCGGGCATCGCGGCAGGCGGCTTTCTGCTCGGCAATTTCGTCGCATACCTCCTCGTAGTCGCCGTCGAGGAAGTTGCCCAGATTGAGTACGATGTCGATTTCGTCGGCACCGCCGTCAACAGCCAGAGCTGTTTCGGCTACCTTTACTTCGGCGAAAGTCTGCGACGATGGGAATCCGCCCGAAACACAGGCTATATCCACATCGCTCACATCGAGTACAGTGCGCACCACTTGGGCGAAGTTGGGGTATACACATATAGCAGCTACATTTTTGAGTTCGGGATATTCTTCGTCGAAAGCGTTTACGCGCTCCACAAAGTCGGCTACCGAACGGGGCGAGTCGGTGGCATTGAGGGTTGTGAGGTCAATAGTATTGAAAAGGAATTTCCACACCTCCGGGGTGTTGTTCTCTTCCATGTGGTCGGCGAGAATTTTTGCGACCTCGGCCGATACTTTTACATCGTCTTCAAGCACGCAGCTCTGGGCCACGGCGTCGTGATACTTGTCGCTCATTATGGTAAGGTGTTTTATGTTGTTGATATAAATAATTATTTATGAGAATCTTCTGCCATCTCTAACATTTTTTTTGAGCAGATTGTTTTTGAAAGCCAGCTGCAGGTCGATGCCGGTCTGGTTGGCCAGGGCGCAGAGCACCCACAGCAGGTCGGCCATTTCGTCGGCCAGGGCGGTGTCGCTCACTGCGTCGGACTGTTTGGCGCGCTGGTCGCCGTAGCGCCGGGCCATGATAGAGGCGATTTCGCCACATTCCTCGGCCAGAATGGCTGTGTTGGTCAGCGGCGAGAAATATCCGGCTCCGGTGCCCGAAATCCAACGGTCGACCGTCTGCTGTATTTCGGCAATCGACAAATCTTGTTCTTGCTGTTTCATATCACAAAACTACAAAATAATTTGCAGATTGTGCACCTATTCTGGCCTAAAATTCGCCTAAATATGCTCTGCTATTGCATATCGGAATAAAAAAGTGTACTTTTGTGCCAGGAAATTATCCAAAACAAGAAATGAAGACACTTGTCAAATACGAGGATGTGGTAGAAAAACTGCGGGCGTTCGACGAATTTGGAGAAATCGGCGAATGTGTTACCGTAGTGCGTATGCGCTCCAATGGCGACGATGCGCCCGATAAAAACAATCCGGTGCAGGCCGATTGTATGGCTGTGATGCTGGTGATGTCGGGTGGTATGGACATCGAAGTCAATATGGATTATTATAGGGTGGAGGAGGATTCGATGCTGGTGATTCCACCCCGCACGCTTGTGAATATACGAGGAGTCGACCACGGCTCCACCGATGTGTATCTGCTGTTTATGGCCCAGAGTTTCCTGCACGAAATCAACATCAACTATGCTGCCTTGAGTGTGCCTTCGTCGGTGCCCTTTGAGAAGCCGTCGGCTGTGCGCAGGCTTACCTCCAGGCAGTCGTGTCTGTTCAAACGCTATTTCGATTTGATGTACGATGTGGCCCATAACCAGGCCAATATGCGTATCGACCTCAATATCGCATCGAGTCTTGTTTCGGCCATGGTGTATCAGGCGGCACAGTTTTACTATAAGGAGCTGGCCGACAATAGTCCGCGTTCGGAGGCTCCCGGCAACCGCCCCAGCAACTATGTCAACGAGTTCATACGCCTGCTGCAGCTGCACTACATGAACGAGCGGTCGGTAACTTTCTATGCCGACAAACTGTTTATATCGCCCAAATACCTGTCGCTGCTGGTGAAGAAAGCCACAGGCCGTTCGGCCTCGCGCTGGATCGACGACCGTGTGATTATGGAAGCACGCAACCTGCTGCGATATTCAGGCAAGAACATTCAGCAGGTTGCATATATGCTTAATTTCAGCAATCAGTCGTCGTTCGGCAAATACTTCAAGCATCTCACGGGCATGTCGCCCACCGAGTACCAGAAAAGTTAGCGGTCGACTGCCTCGGACGTACTTTGCCCGGCGTTGTATGCCTCCAGGGCTTTACGCAGCACCAGAAGCGCCTTGGCCAACTCCTCTTTCTCGAGCACGTAGGCCATGCGCACCTCGTTCTTACCCATGCCGGGGGTGGTATAGAAGCCCGATGCCGGAGCCATGAATATAGTCTGGCCCTCGTACTCGAACTCTTCCAGGCACCAGCGGCAGAATTTGTCGGCATCGTCCACCGGCAGCCTTACTACGGTGTAGAATGCGCCCATAGGTATAGGCGTGTAGCAGCCCGGAATCTGGTTAATCTGGTCGATCATAAACTTGCGGCGCTCCACATACTCGTTGTATGTGGCCAGCATGTATTCGGGCGATGTGTCAATCGAGGCTTCGGCTACCAGCTGGCCCAACAGAGGCGGGCTCAGACGGGCCTGGCAGAATTTCATTACATTCTTTTTAAGCTCTTTATGCTTGGTAATCAGTGCGCCAATACGTATGCCGCATTCGTTGTAGCGCTTCGATACCGAGTCGATCAGCACTACATTCTCCTCAATGCCGGGCAGGTGGAAGGCCGATATATATGGCGCGCCGGTGTAGCAGAACTCGCGGTACACTTCGTCGGAGAACAGAAAGAGGTCGTACTTGAGCACCATGTCGCGTATCTGCAGCATCTCCTTCATAGTGTAGAGATATCCTGTGGGGTTGTTGGGGTTGCAGATAAGTATACCCTTGGTGCGCGGAGTAATCAGCTTCTCGAACTCCTCGACCGGCGGCAGTTCGAATCCATTGTCGATGTTCGAGGGCACCGTCACAATTTTTGCGCCGGCCGAAATGGCGAAAGCCATGTAGTTGGCGTATGCCGGTTCGGGCACAATAATTTCATCGCCCGGGTCGAGGCATGCCATAAAGGCAAACAGAACCGCCTCCGAGCCTCCGGTGGTAACGATTATATCATCTACATCGACGTTGATTTTAAATCTGCGGTAGTACTCACGCAGCTTTTTGCGCAGCGACAGCAAACCTTCCGAGGGGCTGTATTCCAGTACCTTTCTGTCGATATTCCGCAGGGCTTCGAAAGCCTCCGGGGGAGTGGGTACATCGGGTTGGCCAATATTCAGCCTATATACTTTTACGCCGCGCTCAATGGCCTTGTTTGCCAACGGCACGAGCCGGCGAATTGGCGAGCCGGGCATCCTCTCGCCGCGTTCCGATACTTGTGGCATATTCTTAACAGTTATAAAGCAGCAGCAATTCTGCGGATTATGGCTAATTTCAAACTATATAAAAAACGCAAAATCCGCTGAGTTTGTTGGCCTGTTGCCGGAGCTTCCGGCTTAAGATTATAGACAAATACTTTATTTATTTTACTGCAAAGTTACGAAAATAAATCAGTGTCTGCAAGTATACGGGCAAAATCAGCACAAAATCGGACCTGGAAAAATTATGATTTTTTCAAAAGTCATAAGATTCGGTTTTGTGAAATTTTTTGTACTTTTGCAACTTCAACTAACAATACTCAGCCATGGCAGAAATAAAATGTGTAGGTATACTTACCTCCGGCGGCGACGCACCCGGTATGAACGCCGCTATCCGCGCCGTTACCCGCGCCGCTATTTTCGGAGGTCTTAAGGTAAAAGGCATATACCGCGGTTACCGTGGTCTTATAACAGACGAAATTGTTGACTTCCGCACCCAGAATGTGTCCAATATCATACAGCAGGGCGGCACAATACTCAAGACTGCCCGTTGTAAGGAATTCACCACTCCCGAAGGCCGTCAGCTGGCCTACGACGTACTGATGCGTCACGGCATCGACGCTCTGGTGGTGATAGGCGGCGACGGCTCGCTTACCGGTGCCCGTGTATTTGCCAACGAATTCAATTTTCCAATCATCGGTCTGCCCGGTACAATCGACAACGACCTCTATGGCACCGATACCACCATAGGCTATGACACAGCGCTGAACACCATCATGGAGTGTGTCGACAAAATCCGCGACACAGCCACCAGCCACGAACGCCTGTTCTTTATCGAGGTTATGGGCCGCGACGCAGGCTTCCTGGCCCTGAACGGTGCCATTGCCTCCGGTGCCGAGGCTGCCATAATACCGGAAATCTCCACTGAGGTCGACCAGCTGGCCGAACTTATCCAGAACGGTTTCCGCAAGAGCAAGAACTCCTCGATAGTGCTTGTGGCCGAAAGCCCCGTCACCGGCGGCGCCATGGGTCTGGCCGAACGAGTTAAGAACGAATATCCCGGCTACGATGTGCGGGTGTCGATTCTTGGCCACCTGCAGCGCGGCGGCTCGCCTACAGCCCACGACCGTATTCTGGCCTCGCGCATGGGTGCCGCAGCTATCGACGCACTGCTCGAAGATCAGCGCAACGTAATGATTGGCATAAAGAACGACGAAATAGTGTACGTGCCATTCTCAAAGGCAATAAAGAACGACAAGCCCATAAACCGCGAACTGCTCACCACCCTGCGACGCCTGTCAATCTGATGCAGGTACCCGAGGAGTTTCGCCGCTTGCGCGCCAGCTATGAGGCTTACCTGCTGCTGGAACGCGGCCTGAGCCCCAATACCCGCGACGCCTATCTGCGCGACGCCGACCGATTATGCAACTGTCTGGCTGATGTCGGCACCACCGTGCCTGATGCAGATGCCGGGCAGTTGCAGCAGTTTGTGGCCGAACTGCACGACCTGGGCATAGCTCCGCGCTCACAGGCCCGTATCATTTCGGGCATGAAATCTCTCTACCGCTTCCTGCATCTCGAGGGCATCGTCGACATTGACCCCACGCTGAAAATCGATACTCCCCGCATAGGGCGCCGTCTGCCCGACGTGCTGAGTGTCGAGGAAATCAACGCCATGGTCGAGGCTGTGGACATCGACCGCCCCGAGGGCCCGCGCAACCGTGCCATAATCGAAACTCTTTACGGCTGCGGCCTGCGTGTGAGCGAACTGTGCAATCTCGAGATAGCCCGTGTGGACTTCGACGACGGCATTCTTGCGGTGACAGGCAAAGGCTCCAAAGAGCGAATTGTGCCCATGTCCGACGAATCGATGCGCTGGATTGGCGAGTACCGGTCGTGGCGTGCCACCCTGCCGGTGAAGCAAGGCGAGGAGCCATATCTGTTTCTTAACCGCCGCGGCCACAGACTCTCGCGGGTAATGGTTTTTTATATAGTGCGTGAACTTGCGGCTCTGGCAGGTGTTCAGAAAAGTATATCTCCGCATACACTGCGCCACTCGTTCGCCACCCATCTGCTCGAAGGCGGAGCCAATCTCAGGGCCATTCAGCAGATGCTGGGCCACGAAAGTATCGCCACCACCGAGATTTATCTGCATATCGACAATACACGCCTTCGCGAAGAGATTCTGATGTATCATCCGCGAAACAGAAAATGAACACACTCAGCCGCATATTACTGTTACTGCTGTTGCTCGGCACCGTCGCCGAGGGGTGGGGGAAACGTACGCTCGATGACCCCGGCTCGCCGGTGGAGAGCATATACCGCGGCTACACATGGCGCATCGACGAACAGGGCGACTCCATGCTGGTGCTGTATCTGAAAGACCTGCCGGTGTATCCTGCCCGTAAATTCAAGAACAAGAAAGAAGAGAAATTTTACTGGCGCACGGTGCGCAACGTAAAACTCACGCTGCCCTACGCCAAACTGATAGCCGAAACTCTGCTGGAAACCTACGAGTATATCGAAACATTTCCCACCAAAAAAGAGCGAGAGGACTATCTGAAACAAATGGAGAAGGCTCTGTTCGAACAATATAAGCCCGTGCTGAAGCGCTTTAGCAAAACCCAGGCAAAGGTGCTGATAAAACTGATACAGCGCGAAACCAACCAGTCGAGCTACGACATCGTCAAGGCCTTTATGGGCAGTTTCCGGGCCTCGTTCTGGCAAGGCTTCGGCAAGCTGTTCGGCGTAAGCCTCAAAAGCAAATACCGGCCAGACAAGAACAAGGACGACGCCACCATCGAACGCATAGCCTCGCTGGTGGAGCGCGGCATGCTTTGATTGCGGGAACTTGCATTAAAAACGGAAATTTCTTAACTTTGCAGCCTCTTAAAAAATACATATATTATGAAACTCGACGGACGAAGAACAAGCAGCAACGTAAGCGACCGGCGCGGTGTATCGGGTAAGACACTCGGTGTGGGCGGCGGTATAGTGGGCGTGATTGTGGCGGCGGTAATAACACTGCTGTCAGGTGGAAATCTCGGTGATGTGCTTATGCAGGTAGGCCCTCAGCTCCTGAACCAGAATGTAAGTTACACAGGCAATTATACTCCCGATGCTGAGGATGAGCGTCTGGCTGACCTGGCCTCGAAGGTGCTGGCGGGAACCGAAGACGTCTGGACCGATGAATTCCGCCGGCAGGGCTGGGGCGAATATCAGTGCCCCAGGTTGGTGCTGTTCAGCGGAGCCGTGCAGAGCGGCTGCGGAAACGCCACCTCGCAGACCGGTCCGTTTTACTGCAGCGCCGACCAGACGGTGTACATCGACCTGCAGTTCTTCAAGGATATGCAGCAGGATATAGGCGCCTCGGGCGACTTTGCCTACGCTTATGTGATTGCCCACGAGGTAGGCCACCACGTGCAGTATCTGCTGGGCACTCTTGGAGAGGCGCATCAGCAGATGAGCCGCCTCAGCGAAAAAGAGGCCAACAAAATTAGTGTTCGCCTTGAACTTCAGGCCGATTACTATGCCGGAGTGTGGGCGCACCGTGACAACGAAATGTTCCGGTCGATAGAGCCGGGCGATGTGGAAAACGCCATCGACGCCGCCTCGAAAATCGGCGATGACTATCTGCAGCGCAAGGCATACGGACGCGAAATGCCCGACAGTTTCAACCATGGCCGCTCCGACCAGCGTGTGCGCTGGCTGAAAAAAGGCATAACAACAGGCGACCCTCTGCAGGGCGACACATTTACCCCTTCGTATAACTCGCTGTAATGGAAGCATCCGAACGAAAATATCTTGAACGCGCCCTCGAGCTTGCACGGCATGCCGAGGGCGTGTCGTTGCCTAATCCTATGGTCGGGGCAGTGATTGTTGACTCCGGGGGGCGTATAATAGGCGAGGGCTTTACAGCCGAGTGCGGCAAAGGCCATGCCGAGGTCAACGCGGTGGCATCGGTAAGCGAGGCCGACCGCGCCCTATTGCCGCAGTCAACCATATACGTGACCTTGGAGCCATGTTCGCATTATGGCAAGACACCGCCGTGTGCCAAGCTACTGTGCGACATAGGCATACGCCGCGCTGTAGTCGGTACTGTCGACCCTTTTGCCAAAGTCAGCGGTCGGGGCATCGACATGCTGCGCCGTGCAGGCGTGGAAGTGGAGATGGCCCCGCAGGATTTTGCCGATAAATGCCTGTGGCTCAATCGCAGATTCTTTACCGCTCACAGCCTCAAACGCCCCTTTGTGACTCTGAAGTGGGCCCGCAGCGCCGACGGTTGGCTCGACCGCAGGCGCACTCCCTCTAACCCTCATCCGGCGGCTATAAGCACCCCTGCCGGACGTCTGGCCGTGCATCGGCTGCGCGGCTGCCACGATGCCATACTTGTGGGAAGCGGCACGGTGCTTGCCGACCGTCCGCGCCTCGACGCCCGCATTGCCGGAGGCAAGAACCCCTTGCCGGTGATACTCGATGTGCGCCGCCGGCTTGCCGAGGCCGACATCAACACAGCACGTCCGCCGCTGGTAATTGACTATGAGGCTTCGCTTGCCGACTATCTGGCTGACCTCTACGCCCGCGGTATCACCTCGGTGCTGGTGGAGGGAGGCTCCTGTACACTGCAGCGTTTTATCAATGCCGGACTATGGGACGAGGCGCGCGAGGAAATAGCGCCCGTGAACTTCGGCGACGAAGGCTGCGCACCCGCCCCCAAGCTCGCCGGTAAGCCGATACGGAGCATGAATATAGGCCCCAATTGTGTTAATCTATATTCGCAAGAAGCGTGCCGCCACGTTAAAAACCTATAAAAATAGCGGTTTTAAAGCTATTTCACGCATATTGTTTGCCCACTTCCAAGCTAAATCTTAATTTTGCAATTTGAATTGCCATGTATAAATGCGGCAATGTAACTCAAATCCGATTCTAATCATCACATGATAAAGAAATCAAACTGTCTGTCGGCGCTCCTTGCCGCATCGGCTCTGTTGGCAGCCTGTAACTCCGACTATGAGCCTGCGATTGTCACTTCCGAAAACGTGGAAGTGTCGGCTTTTTCGCTTACCGCCGACTCAAAGGTGCTGAGCAACCTTGATTCTGTCTTTTTTTCCATCGACCTGGTGAACGCACAGATTTTCAATGCCGACTCCCTGCCATACGGCACCAAGGTGAACAAACTCATACCTAAAATAACCACACAGTCGGTGTCGGTGGCTGAGCTGATAGTGCCGCGCAGCGGACTGGTGGACACTACTTACAACTATCTGACTAATTCGACCGATTCAATTGACTTCTCAAACGGCCCGGTGCGCCTGCGTCTGGTGTCGCAGTCGGGTTCGGTGGAGCGTACCTATCAGATAAAGGTGAACGTGCATCAGGTCAAGAGCGACTCGCTGGAGTGGGGCGGCGCCGCACTGTCGCGCCTGCCGGGCAGCCTTGCCGGTGTTAAAGAATCGCGTACAGTTGAGTTCAAAGGCAAATATTATACACTGCTGGGCAACGGCACAAACTACCGGATTGCCATTCAGAATAATCCGGCCGATGCTGATTATGAGGAAGTAAGTCCGATTTCGCCCATAAATACGCCTTACGCCATGAAGGTGAACAGCCTGCATGCAACCTCCGATGCAGCATACGTGCTGTCGCAGACCGGCGACCTGCTTAGCGCTGCCGACGAACACCTGAGAGAATGGAAACTCACTCAGGTTTCCGGCTGGCACGCAATTGTGGCCACCTATGCCGATCAGGTTATAGGTTCACGACAGGACGCCGCCGGCAACTGGACTCTCGAATATTACCCCTCGGGTAAAAGTCAGGCCTTGCCCGAAGGCTTCCCCGTAAGCGGCACATCGCAGACCATAAGCTACCGCTTCGACATGTCGACCACTACCAATGTGCTGATTTTCGGAGGTCGTACAACCAAAGGCCTTTCAAACGCATGCTGGAGCTATGACGGTAAAAACTGGGCAAAACTTACCGGCAGAACAGTGATGCTGCCTGTTGAGTCGCCTGTGGTGATACCTTACTTCTCCACCCGCACCGGCGCCGACTGGGTTTCGACACGCTATTCCACACTGGTGGCCTTCGGCGGAGTCAATGCCCTGGGAGCCATAAACCGCGATGTGTATATAAGCTACGACTTCGGTGTGCAATGGATTAAAGCCGGCGAACTGATGCAACTGCCCGAATATGTGCCCGCCACTTACGGCGCATCGGCATTTGTGGTAGATCAGGAATTGTCCGCCAAGGCCCGAGGTCTGTTCGCACCCTCGCGCATCGTCAAGCCCATAACCGACTGGGAGTGCCCCTATATTTATGTGTACGGCGGATATGACGCCTCGGGCAAACTCAGCGACAATCTGTGGCGCGCTGTTATCAACCGCTTTACATTCAAGCCCATCGAGTAACAGAATCCGCCCATGAAGCGTCTGCTCCATATTATCTTCGCCATCATGGCCCTGGCAGCTTCGCAGCAGTCCGGGGCACAGACCGCGCCCTATAAATTCGATATAGGCGCGCAGCTGGGTATGAGCGGTTATCTGGGCGACGCCAACAGCTCGAACCTTATGAAGCATCCCGGATTCGACGGCGAGGCTTCATTCCGATACATAGCCAACGCCCGCTGGGCTGTGCGCGGTGTTTTTGCCGTGCTGGGTCTGAGCGGCAACACCGCAGATATGGCCGACGTGCTGCCCGACCAGGCGCAGTACTCCTTTACCTCGACCGTGTACGACCTTGGCGCACGCTTCGAATTCAACTTTCTGCCATACGGAATCGGCGAAACATATAAAAGGCTGCGCCGCATATCGCCATATCTCACTCTCGGCGTGGGGGTGTGTATGTCGTCATCGGGAGGTACCACCTCGGTGGCGCCTACCATTCCCATGGGCTTTGGAGTGAAATTCAAAATAGCCGAACGCTGGAATTTAGGTGCGGAGTTCACCATGACCAAAGCATTCGGCGACAAACTGGACGGCCCCGTGCTGAACGACCTCAACGGCATCAAAACCGCGTTCTACCGCAACACCGACTGGTTTTCGCGCCTTACCATAGGTATAAGTTATGAATTCGGCAAGCGCTGCGAAACTTGCCATTATGTAGATTAAGAGAATGACCACCGACTATCGCTCACAGCTTGATCTCAGACGCATACCCGGCCATGTCGCCATAATAATGGACGGCAACGGTCGCTGGGCACGCAGCCGGGGCATGGACCGTTCAGCAGGCCATGTCGAGGGCGTGAATACCGTGCGCCGTATCACAGAGATTGCCTCTGAAATCGGCGTGGGATATCTTACCCTCTATACTTTCTCGACTGAGAACTGGCAGCGTCCGCAGGCCGAAGTCGACATGCTGATGCACCTGATTGTGACAGCCATAGAGCGCGAAACTCCCGACCTGATAAAAAACAACGTGCGCCTGCTGATGATAGGCGACACCGGTCGTCTGCCGGCCGAGGCCCTCAACCGCCTCAGACGCTGTATGGCCGATACCGCGCACTGCACCGGACTGCGTCTGGTGCTGGCTCTGAGCTACTCGGCGCGCTGGGAGATTACTGAGGCCATACGCAGTATAGCCCTCGAGGCAGCCGACGGCTCGCTCGCGCCCGACGACATCGACGAATCTACAGTATGCAGCCATCTGACCACCTCCGGCATGCCAGACCCCGACCTGCTTATACGTACAGGAGGCGACATGCGTATCAGTAACTTCCTGCTGTGGCAGCTGGCATACACCGAGATATACGTAACCGACAAATACTGGCCCGACTTCGGCAAGCAAGACTTCTGCAAGGCAATACTCGACTTCCAGAGCCGCGAGCGCCGTTTCGGCCTCACCGGCGATCAGGTGAAACAGCAGACGCAAGGCAGCACTGAAAAATAATTGTCAAACTCTCCAATTATATAACCCACGAACTATCATACCACATTATGCGATATAAATTTCTTATAGTAATCGGGCTGCTGTTGGCGGCCTTCGGCAGCCGCGAAGCCGCGGCCCAGCAGACGGCCGATACCGTTTACAACCCGCAGGTGCTGTACAACTCAATGCCCCGCACTTACGAAATCGTGGACATCGACGTAACCGGTGCGCCTAACTACGACTCCGAAATGGTCCTTGGAGTTTCAGGTTTGAAAGTCGGCGACCGTGTGCCTATTCCCGGCAGCGAGATTACTGACGCAATCAAGCGCCTGATGCGTCACGGCCTGTTCAGCCAGGCTCAGGTGAAACTGGTGAAAACCGTCGGCGACAAGGCATGGATTGAAATCGCATTGCGCACTCAGCCACGCATCAGCCAGGTAAACTATCTGGGCATGAAGAAAGGCGAACGCGAGGACCTGCAGGAACGCCTGCAGCTGATGAAGGGCAACTCGATATCGCAGAACATTGTGAACCGTACCAAGGCTATCGTGCAGAAATACTTCGCCGACAAAGGATTCGGTAACGCTGAGGTGTTCGTGGACCTGCGCGACGACCTCTCAAACCCCAACGAAGTGTTCGTGGACATTTCGGTCGACAAACATTCCAAGGTAAAAGTTCATAAAATATATATCGACGGCAACGAGGTGCTCTCCGACAACCAGCTGCAGCGCACCATGAAGAAAACCAATGAAAACGGCAAGATTCTGAACCTGTTCAAGCAGAAAAAATTCGTTGAGAACGATTACCGCGACGACCTTAACCGCATACTCGAGAAGTATAACGAAAAGGGCTACCGCGACGCCAAAATCGTGGCTGACTCGGTAGTACCCTACAACGAGAAGATGGTCGACGTTTACATCGACATCGACGAGGGACGCCAATACTACATCAAGGATATTACATGGGTGGGCAACTCGGTATACCCCAACGAAATACTCAACGCCTATCTCGAACTCAAGCCCGGCGACATATACAATCAGAAGCTGATGAACAAGCGACTCACCGAAGACGAGGACGCCGTGGCCAACCTGTACATGGACAACGGTTACCTGTTCTATAACCTCGTGCCTATCGAACGCGAAGTTTCCGGCGACAGCATATCGCTGGAAATGCGAATGATGGAAGGTCCGCAGGCCCGAATCAACAATGTGACCATCAACGGCAACGACCGACTCTACGAAAAGGTTATCCGCCGCGAGCTCCGTGTAAAACCTGGCGAACTATTCAGCAAGAGCGACCTTATACGTTCGCTGCGCGAAATAGCTCAGACCGGACATTTCAATCCCGAGAACATGAATCCCGACGTACAGCCCAATGAAGACAACGGAACTGTTGACGTAGTGTTCAACCTCGAGTCCAAAGCCAATGACCAGATTGAATTCTCGCTCGGCTGGGGCCAGACCGGTATCATAGGCAAGCTGGCTCTGAAGTTCACCAACTTCTCTATCAAGAACCTCTTCCACCCGAGTTCGTACAAGGGCCTGATTCCGCAGGGCGAAGGCCAGACATTCACCATCAGCGCACAGACCAACGCACGCTACTACCAGTCGTACTCACTGTCGTTTCTCGACCCCTGGTTCGGCGGCAAGCGACCCAACCAGCTGTCGGTATCGGCCTTCTACAGCCGTCAGACCGGCGTAAACTCGTCGTTCTACAACAACAGCTGGCTGAGCGGCGCAGGCTACGGCTATCCGGGCATGTATGGTGGCATGTACGGCGGCTATGGCAACTCGTACAACGACTATCTGAACAACAGCTACGAAAACTCGCTCGACCCAAACAAGGTATTGCAGATGGTAGGCGTGAACGTAGGCTTCGGCAAGCGTCTGAAATGGCCCGACGACTACTTTACCTTTACCGCCGAACTCGGCTACAACTGGTACTACCTCAAAAACTGGGATTACTTGTACTATATGAACAACGGTACGTCGAACGCACTCGTGCTGGGTCTGACTCTGGCTCGCACATCAATCGACAACCCGCTGTACACCCGCAGTGGCTCGAGCTTCTCACTGAGCCTGCAGATGACCCCGCCGGCATCGCTTTTCAGCCGTCACCGCGACTGGGAAGCACTCTCAAAAGAGAACACCGCAGAGTCGAAGAAAGAACTTTACCGCTGGATTGAATACTGGAAACTGCGCTTCAAATCGCGCACCTATACTCCGCTGGCAAACGCCAACGGCCAGTGGACTCCGGTGCTTATGACACGTGCCGATTTCGGTTTGATTGGTTCTTATAACAAATATCTCAAGACACCATTCGAAACCTTCTATGTGGGCGGCGACGGTATGTCGGGTTCTTACACCTACGCCACCGAAACCATAGCCCTGCGCGGTTACGATAACGGCCAGTTCACCCCCTACGGCAGCGAAGGCTATGCTTACGCCCGCATGGGTGTCGAAATCCACTTCCCGCTGATGCTGCAGCCCACAACCACCATCTATGCCCTGACATTCCTCGAAGGTGGTAATGCCTGGACTTCGGTCAAGGAATTCAACCCCTTCTCGCTCAAGCGCAGCGCCGGTGCCGGTCTGCGTATCTACCTGCCGATGGTAGGTATGATGGGTATCGACTGGGCCTACGGTTTCGACCGTGTACGAGGCGAAAAAGGCGGCAGCCACTTCCACTTCATCCTCGGTCAGGAATTCTAAGTATGAACCAAGCCCTGTGCCGGGACGTTTAAACCTTGCACATATTAAACTGTCTAATAAGCAAACTCCTCAAAAACAACAATACTCAACATGAAACGAATTACAATTATCCTGGCCCTGGTACTGGCATGCGCCTCGGCGGCCATGGCTCAGAAGTTCGCTCTGGTCGACATGGATTATATACTCAAGAACGTGCCGCAGTACGAGATGGCCAACGAGCAGCTCAACCAGCTGTCGCAGCGCTGGCAGAAAGAAGTCGAGGCTGTAGGCAAGGAGGCCGAGAATATGTACCAGGCTTATCTGGCCGAGAAAGTCTTCCTCACCGAGGAGCAGGTGAAGAAGCGCGAGGCCGACGTGGTGGCAAAAGAGAAAGAGGCCACTGAGCTCCGCTACAAATACTTCGGTCCGGAAGGCGAACTGTACAAGAAGCGCCAGTCGCTGCTCAAGCCGGTGCAGGACGAAGTGTACAATGCCATTAAGAAAGTGGCCGACGAACGCGGCTATCAGGCCATATTCGACCGTGCCACCTCAAGCGACATAATCTACGCCTCGCCGCGTATCGACGTCAGCAACGAAGTACTTGCCAAAATGGGCTATTCAGCCAATTAAACGTTAAACATCAAATAAGTTTCATCACTAAATAAACCATAGATAAACATGTTTAAGAAAATTCTATTGCTTATCGCAGTGCTGCTGCCCATGTCGGCATTCGCACAGAAATTCGCTGTTGTAGACATTCAGGCAGTAATGGATGCAATGCCCGAAGTTGCAGCTGCACAGACACAGCTCGAAGCCGCGAACCAACAGTTAAAATCCGAACTTGATAAAATTCAGGCAGAGGTACAGAAACTCTACAACGAGTACCAGACTATCGCCGAGGACCCCAACACTCCCCAGAGCATAAAGGAGCGCCGTATGTCTGAAATTAATGAGAAAGCAACCAAGGCGGAGCAGTTCCGCGAGCAGGCACAGCAGGATCTGATGCAGCAGAATCAGCAGCTTATGGCTCCTATTCAGGCCAAAATGATTGACGCTATCAAGGCTGTAGGTCAGGAAGGCGGCTACACAGCAGTTATGCCCAAAGACGACGGACTTTTCCTTTATATGGGTTCGGACATGCTCGACGTGACCATCGCCGTTAAAGCCAAACTCGGTATCTGATTTTAATCGAATAACCCAAATATACATAATAACCCCGGCATGCCGGGGTTATTTTTCTATCGCTATGTTATCACCTGCAATAATTACAGTAATACTGCTTGTATGCTCCAATATATTTATGACATTTGCCTGGTACGGCCATCTGAAACTCCAGAGTTCAGGCGTAAGCAGTTCATGGCCTCTGTGGCTTGTGATATTGTTTTCATGGGGCATAGCATTGATTGAGTACTCTTTTCAGGTTCCTGCCAACCGTATAGGCTTCGAGGGGAACGGAGGGCCCTACTCGCTGATGCACCTTAAAATCATGCAGGAAGTCATCACACTGGTGGTGTTTGTTATTTTCAGCGTGGTCTTCTTCGATAATTTCCAGCTCCGCTGGAACCACTATGCCGCCATGCTCCTGCTTGTGGGCGCAGTTGCGTTGGTATTCTACAAATAGCGCTACAACTTTAGTGGTGTTGCCCGGGCGCTAAGTTATTTAGTGTCAATGGTGAATGCGTGGCGGTAGCCTTTGACCTTGTTCCAGGCTCCACGGGTAAAATCAGGAACCTCTACGGGCGCTGAGCCGTTTTCGATAGAGATTGCCGACAGCGGAGCCAGCGCACACCATTCAGCCAGGTCATACACATCCATGTCCAGCGGCAGACCGTTGCGCAGGCAGTAAATCAGGCGGTAGTCCATTATGTAGTCCATGCCGCCATGTCCGCCCACACTCTTTGCCACCTCGCCTACCTCACGGATTATGGGGTGCAGGTAATGCTCGGTAAGAGCCCGGCGCTGCTCGTCGCTTATATAGCCGTGTGCGTTCAGGTTCTGGTGGTCGGGTACAGTGCCGGGTGCAAGCTGCTCGGGTTCGAAGGCATAGCCCTCCGACGGATATTTGTTGGCGAAGCCCTTGGTGCCGGTAAGTTGATACATGCGTGTGTAGGGTCGCGGATTCACTACATCGTGCTGTATGTGTATGGTCTTGCCCTTTTCGGTGCGTATCATGGTCATGGTGTGGTCGCCGTTGGCAAAACTCTCAGGGGCCTTGCCGGTCTTTTTCTCAATCCACTGCGGGGCACCTACAGCCTCTGTATCCATGGCCACGAGGATATTCATCTTGTCGCCGCGGTGTATGTCGAGAAGCTGGCAGGCAGGCCCCATGCCGTGGGTAGGGTATACGTCGCCACGGTGTTTGCTGTTGTAATCCATACGCCAGTTCTGCCAGTAGGCATCCCAGAAGTCAGCCAGATTGTGGATATAGCTGCCCTCTACGTGCATAAGCTCGCCGAAAAGGCCTTGCTGAGCCATGTTCAGGGTATTCATTTCAAAGAAGTCGTACACGCAGTTTTCGAGCATCATGCAGTGCAGGCGTCGCGATTCTGCAGTGTTTATCAGCGCCCATATCTCGTCGAGATTCAGTGCCGCAGGTACTTCGATAGCCACGTGCTTGCCGTGTTCCATGGCATAGATAGCTATCGGCGCGTGGTTTTTCCAGTCGGTGGCAATGTACACCAGGTCAACGTCGGGGTCTTCGCACAGGCCTTTCCACGAGTCGGATTTGCCGCCGTAAGTGTCGGGTATCGGATAACCGGCCTTGCTCAGGTCTGCCGCCGACTTGTCGACACGGCTTTGCTCAATGTCGCAGATGGCGGTGATTTTGCTGCCGGGCACGTGTGTGAAACGGCGTACGGCCTCGGAGCCGCGCATGCCAAGGCCCACAAAGCCCACGCGGACAGTGTCAATTGCCGGGGCGGCAAAGCCTACAAGGTCGGTGGCCCCGGCAGGACGGGCGGGAATTTCGGTGCGTATCGGTTCGGTGGCGCCTGCGGTCAGGAGTCCGCAGCCGAATATTATGGCTGCAACGGCCTGAAGTCGGAATGCTTTCTTGAAATTCATGTTTTGTCGCTTATTTATGTGAAGATATATAATTATTTACTATGGCGCACATGTCGGAATAGTGCTGCTCCATACTCTGCAGCAGCCGGTACTGGGCATGAGTGCGTACCAAATTGTGTTCGGGATATTGAATCTTGTAGTACTTGTCGCCGTCGATATAGTCCATCAGAAAGCGCAGTACTTGCTCAAAGGTAATATACAGCGCCGAGAACGCCATGTGCGCTGTTTCGGATGACGTGAGAGTATCGAGCCGTTGCGACAGATAGCCTTCGGTATAGGCTTTGAACATTTCGGTCGACAGACCTACGCGGCTGAGGTCGCGGTCGTCCTCGTCGCCGGTATTGGCGTAGGAGCGTATGGCGTCGCCGTAGTCGTAGAGCGAACTGCTGCTCATTACAGTATCGAGGTCAATCACACACAGCACATTGCCGTTTGTATCGAAAAGGATGTTGCTGATTTTGGTGTCGTTGTGGGTTACTCGGCATGGTATCTCGCCCGATTCTATAAGGGCGTGGAATTCGAGCATCTGACGGCGGCGCGACTCAATCAGGCCTATTTCCTCGCTCAGCGAGGCGCAGCGCCCGGCGGCATCGCGGGCCAGAGCCCGGTCCCACTGTTCGAAGCGGTACCTTATGTTGTGAAAGCCCTTGATGGTTTCCGACAGCACGCCCGGAAAGTCGGCCAGCTGCGACTGGAAGCGGCCTATGCCTGCGCCGCCCATGTAGGCCAGAGCCGGAGTGTCGGCGCGATCGTATGTCACCGAGCCGTCGATATAAAGGCACATGGCCCAGTACTGGCCTTCATCGTCAATGTAGTAGGGCAGGCCGTCGAGAGTCCTTACCACGGTCAGGACACTGCGGTCAGGGTCGTCGCCGGCTTCGGCCGCCTTGAGGCGCAGATGCGCGGTAACAGCGCAGATATTATCCATCATGGCCGGAACATCCGGAAATATATTCTTGTTTTTGCGCTGCAGGATATAATCGGGAGCGTTACCTTCGGTAATAACCTTGAAAGTATCGTTTATAAAGCCTGCACCAAGTGCTTTGATTTCACTTACAGTGCCGTTGATAGCGAATTGAGTTGCGATTTCTTTAAGTTTATCCATGATAGTGATTATGGGAGGCTGTAGTACTTTACGCAAAATTAATTCAAAAAATCGGATTATTCTCTTATTGAAGAATAAAATATTCTAATAGACGCTCTTACACGCGCATATTATGCTAAAAAAGTGTACAAAAATTCTGGCTATTATTGTTATTTTTGCAGCAAAATAAATCAATACCGAATTATGACCTTTCTCAGTATACTTGCTTGTGCCGCCTGCGTATGTGCCGGCGCTGACTCTACCTGCTGTGCATCTACTGCGCAGTCGCTTATCTGCAACCTGGCCGATGCTGCAGAGCATGGTCGCTTTTACTTTGGTCATCACGACGATACTGCCTACGGTCGCGACTGGCAATATGTAGAAGGCGCATCCGACGTAAAGGCCCTCACGGGCCGCTATCCCGGCATGATGAGCTGGGATCTGGGCATGATTGAGCTTGCCTCCGACAAGAACCTCGACGGAGTGCCATTCAGCTTCATGGCAACAGAAATATCCCGTCAGCAGGCACGCGGCGGAGTAAGTACTATCAGCTGGCATCCGCGCAATCCGGCTACCGGCGGCGACAGCTGGGATACCTCGGCGTCGCCTCTGGAACTGATGGCCGAAAACCCGGCCCTGCGCGACACCCTTGAGCTGTGGATTGACCGTGCAGCCGACTTCATAGGCAGCATCCGCAACGACGCCGGCGAGCGTGTGCCGGTAATATTGCGCCCATGGCACGAAAACAGCGGCAGCTGGTTCTGGTGGGGCGCACCCTACGGCACACCGCAGCAGTACATAGACCTATGGAAACTCACCCGCGAGCGTTTCGATGCCAAGGGTATCGACAATGTGGTATGGGCATACGCCCCCGACAAGGATCTCACCCCCGAACAGTATTTCTCGACCTATCCCGGCGACGAATACGTCGACATACTGGGCTGCGACATCTACCACTTCGACGGCGAAAACGGTCTGGCCGATTTCGAACGGCGCCTCAACGACCAGCTGCCCTATATAGCAGCCGAAGCCAGCCGGCGCGGCAAGGTCGCCGCCCTTACCGAAACCGGTCTGGAAAGCGTTACCATGCCTCGCTGGTACACCGAGGTAATGCTGCCGGTAATGAAGCGCTATAAGCTGGCATATGTATGCGTGTGGCGCAATGCGCAGAAACAGCAGCTGCCCGACCACTACTACGTGCCCTTTAAAGGCCATCCCGCCGAGGCCGACTTTGTAGAGTTTGCCTCCGACCCAGCCGTAATAATGGTGCGCTGACCGCGAGGTTTGCGCATGCGGCGGAAAATTTGTAACTTTGCGAAAAATATAGCTGTATGCGTATAGACATCATAACCGTACTGCCCGAGATGTTCGAGTCGATTCTCGGCTGCTCAATCCTCAAACGCGCACAAAACGCCTCGCTTGCCGAAATTGTAGTGCATAACCTGCGCGATTATACCACTAACAAACACCGGAAGGTCGACGACTATCCTTTCGGCGGCGATGCCGGTATGGTCATACAGATTGAGCCGGTAGACCGTTGCATATCGCACCTGAAAAGCCAGCGCAACTACGACGAAGTGATATTCACCGCCCCCGACGGCGAAGTATTCAACCAGCGCATGGCCAACCGCATGTCGATGATGGGAAACATCATCATACTCTGCGGCCACTACAAGGGCATAGACTACCGCATACGCGAGCATCTGATTACAAAGGAAATCAGCATAGGCGATTATGTGCTTACCGGCGGCGAAATGCCTGCAGCCATCATTACCGACGCCATCGTAAGGCTTATTCCGGGCGCAATAGGCGACGAGCAGAGCGCCCTCACCGACAGTTTCCAGGACAACCTGCTGGAGCCGCCCATCTACACCCGTCCGGCCGAATACAACGGCTGGGGTGTTCCTGACGTGCTTCTTTCCGGCCATGCCGCCAATATCGACCGCTGGCGCCACGAACAGGCTTTGGAACGCACCCGCCGTCTGCGTCCCGACCTGCTGAAGTAAGCCGCTCAACACACATTACTTGCGAATCAGCAGCCATGCGGTCACAAGTGCGACCGCCACTATGGCTATGACAGCGGCGTTCCACCACAGCAGGCTGCGGGGAATACGTCGCATTACGGTTCGCATTTTTTTCGATCGCAGTTCTATATTTTTGTTATCGTCATCCATTATGAGCCAAGTTCAAGCTGGTTTTTAACAAGGTTGAAATAGACGCCCCGGCGGGCAATAAGTTCGTAGTGTGTGCCCTGTTCGGCAATACGGCCACCGTCGAGCACCACTATCCGCGAGGCGTTGCGTACCGTCGACAGGCGGTGCGCAACCACCACTACGGTGCGGCCACGGTAGAATTCGTCGAGATTCTCCACAATGGCGCGTTCGTTGCCGGCGTCGAGGGCATTGGTGGCCTCGTCGAGGAATATGAAGTCAGGATTGCGGTACACGGCCCGGGCTATTAGTATGCGCTGTTTCTGACCCTGACTCAGCCCCATGCCGTCGCGGCCTATGCGGGTGTTGTAGCGCAGAGGAAGACTCTCGATATAATCATGGATGCAAGCCAGGCGTGCCGCGCTTTCAAGCCGGGTACAGTCAATGTCGCCGTCGTCCACGGCAATATTGCGAGCTATTGATTCGGAGAATATCACGCCATCCTGCATTACGGTGCCGCACTGGCGGCGCCACCACCGAAGGCTGTAGTTGTCGAGATTGCGGCCTGCCACCGAAATCCGGCCTGACTCCGGGCGGTAATAGCCCAGCAGCAGTTTTATAAGCGTAGTTTTGCCGCTGCCCGATGCTCCGACAATTGCTGTAGTGCGGCCAGCCGGAATATCCAGGCTGATATTGTCGATTGTAAGGCCGGGCGAGAACCTGTCGTAGCGGAAACTCAGATTTTCAATGGCTATGCTTTTGCGGGCGCCGGCGTCGAAGGCCGAAAGCTGTCCGCGGTCCGCTTCCTCGTCCTTGCCCTGATGAATCTCGTTGATGCGCTCCAGCGATATTTTCACATCCTGCAGCGAATATATGAAAGCCATCAGCTGCTCCACCGGCGAATTGAGCTGGCCTATGATGTATTGCACCGCCAGCATCGAGCCCAAAGTCATTTGCCCGTTTATTACCGCCGTGGCCGCCAGTACTGTTATGATTATGTTCTTGACCTCGTTTATGAATATCGACCCCGCCTCCTGACTCTGCTGCAGTTTCATGCTTTTCATCTGTACGCCGAAGAGGTCGGCCTGCACATCCTCCCATTCCCAGCGGCGGCGGCGCTCGCAGTCCTGCAGCTTTATCTCCTGCATCGACGATATGAACTGGTAGGTATAATTCTGGTTCCGGGCCTGCTGCTCGAACAGTTCGTAGTCCAGCACCTTGCGCCGGTGCAGAAAAGTGGCTATCCACACGCCGTACACTATGCTGCCAAGTACAAACACTGCAAATATCAGACGGTTGTACACCAGCAGTACCACCCCGAAAATTACAAAACTCAGCAGGGTGAACAACACCCCCAGCACCTGGCCGGTAAGAAACTGCTGCACCCTGCCGTGGTCGGCCATACGCTGCAGCAGGTCGCCTGTTTTGCGGGTGTCGAAGAAAGCCATGGGCAGGCGCAGCAACTTTATGAAAAAATCGCTCACCAGCGATATGTTTATGCGCATTGATATATGCAGCAGCAGCCAGCGGCGTATGAAATCGGTGGCCGTGCGGCCTATCACAATCATAAGTTCGCCCAGCAGTATGAGCCATATCAGCGATATGTTGCCGTTCTTGATACCCACATCCACTATGGCCTGGGTCATAAACGGCAGTATCAGCTGCAGCAGACAGCCCAGAGCCAGTCCGGCAACGATGTGCATGAAATAGCGCCGGTACGTACGCAGATACGACAGCAGAAAGCCGAACGAGCGGCGCTCGCCGCCGTCGGCATCGGCGTTTGCGGCGTCGAAGCCCTCGCCGGGAGCCAGAAACAGCGCTATACCTTTGGGCATGCCCTGCGAGGCGGTGCTGAGCCATCCGGCCTCGAACTCGGCCTCGCTGTAGCATACACGGCCTTTGGCGGGGTCGCTGACATAGAACCGCCGACGCCTGCCCGACGACACCCGGTAAAGAACCGTAAAATGGTTCTGCTGCCAGTGGATTATTGCCGGCAGCGTCGACTGTGCAAGTTCGTCGATGGTAGCCCGCGCCGCCACAGCCTCCATGCCATAGCGGCGCGCGGTTTGCGCGAGGCCCGAAAGCGATACCCCCTCGGTAGTAGGCGGGCACTGTTCGGCCACGGAACTGAGCGAGGTGTGCTTGCCATACCATTGCAGAATCATGGTAAGGCATGCCACTCCGCACTCCATGCTGTCGTGCTGCTTTATGAAGGGGAAGCGCATAGGGTCGGCAGATTAGTTTTTCAGCAGCGAGTTGTTGCTGTCGTTGTTGTTGAGGCTGCGGCGGATGTTGCGTTTGAACAGGGCTCCGAAGTCGGCGGTATATATGGCGCTCAGGCACACCATGTTGCCGTTGTCCTTTATATAGCGGTCGTTGACCGCCGGATTTACGGGCGAATGGCTCCAGGATGGATATCTGGTACCTTTCTTGTCGAACATGTACCACCAGCCGGCGCTCAGTGTCCAGTGCTTGTCCGGGCGGAATTCCACCTGCAGCGCGTCGCCGTTCTCTTGCTTGCTCACATTATAGCCGAAAAGCGTCTTGCCGGGGAATTTGCGGTAGTATGATATTGTCCAGGGGCCCTTGTTCCACCACAGGTTCAGGCGGCCAAAGAGAGAGGTGAGATGATAGTCCCAGTTGCCCACTCGGCTGTCGTAGCGCGTCAGGTCGATGCTGGCGTTGGCGCCAAAACCGTATATATCGCTGACTCTCAGCATAAGCGACCCCTGCATGCCGGTATATTTGTCGGCATTGACCGACTGTGACATGAACTTGCCGCCTCCCATGTATACCACGTCATTGAATACACCGTTTTTTATGTTGTTGTAGGCGGCCTGCAGCACTACCGAGAATTTGCGGTGCTGGTAGATACCGGCAATGGAGTAGAAGAAGTTTTCCGACGTTTTAAGGTCCGGATTGCCGTTGCTCCACAGGTAAGGAGAAACCTGCACCTCGTGGTTGGTAAGAGCACTCAGCGACGGCAACGACGGGCTGTAGCTGAATACACCCTCGAATGTCCATTTCTGATTCGGGTACCATGTGATGTTCGCCGATGACATGTTGCGGATATAGTGGCGGCGGATATTGTTGTTGCGGCTCCACAGCATCTTGGCGCCACTTGCCGCGGTAAGATACACCCGGTTTATCTGCTTGGCGAATCGGGCATAGATGTAGTTGTTGTTGTCGGTCAGCACGGGCTTGAAGTTCTGGCCGAGATATTCGTTGGTGTTGTGCGACACTGAATTCTGCACACCTCCCGACAGGCTGGTCGACTGGTCGAAGTTGTGCACATAGCTTACCTCGCTGATCAGTGAGCGGCGCCGGTTGTTGATATCGTTGATATACTGCAGGTCATCGTCGCTGTTGAGATTATAATTGTTGTCGCGGCGGTAGTCCGACGAACTGAGCGTGCCCACCACCTGAACTTCCAGCGAGTTTTTAGCGTTGAAATCGTGGCGCAGGAACATGTCGAGCGACGGGGTGAAATCGCGCGATGAATTGCGGCTTTTCATATCATATTCACCAAGTATGTTGTCGGACATTGTACCCATAATCCGGTTCGAGCTGCTCGTAGGCGTGGCTGAAAAACGTGCCGAGAAAACAGTGCGTTCGCTCGGTGCGAAGTCGTATTTCAAAGACACGCCGTGCATATGATAGTTGAACGGGTTCCGGTCGTGCTGCTCTATATCCACTTTGAAGTCATCGCCGATGTATTGCATGGACGAATAGTCGTAAGCATCCTGATAGTTACGCCATGAGGGTGAGTATTGCAGCGTGAACTGCGACGGGCCCTGGTGGTACGATGCCTGTAGGTTGGCATCGAGAAAGGCGGTGTTCACCGCGCTGCGGCCCCACAGATACACCTGGCCGCCATCCTCGCGCTCCTTGAGTGTTATCGACAGGAAGCCGTTTTTGCCCTTGTCGGCATAGCGGGCCGGTGTGATATACGAATATTCAATCTTGGCTATGTCGCCTGGTTTCAGTGAGTTCACATCGCTCATCGTGGCCGGGATGCCGTTGATCAGTATCATCGGCGCGCCGTTGCGCACTGTCAGCGAGCGGTTTATAGGGTCGGCGAACAGACCGGCCAACGGCAGTTTCTGCAGCAGGCTCAGCGTAGTGGCCGATGCGTTCAGATCAGCTTGCGAGGGGTATACAATAGTACGCCCTTTCGATTGTACCACCGAGGTAGCTTCAACCTGCAGTTCGTCCAGAGTGGAGGCCTCGCTGAGTGCGATCTGGCCCAGGTCTATGTCCTTGTTTCCTGCATCGATAAGGATAACAGTGCCGCTGAAACCGTCTTTGTCGATTTCCAGAGTCAGCGCCTCTTTGTTGCCGGTACGGAAAATGAATATGCCGTTTTCGCCTGTAGTGGCGCGTAAAATCTCAGTATCACCCTCATGCAGTTTGCACACGGCATCGGCAACAACGGTCATGGTACTGTCGGAATAGACAAGGCCGGTAATATTACGGGCGGACGCAGTCAGACTCAATAAGAGTGAAAGTGTAAATAGATAAAGTACTTTCATGTTTTTAGGGTATTTATTTGTAAATATAGGAATTCCTTATTATAATATGCCCTTTTCTATTGCTTTTTTTACATATTCCCTGTTCAGATGGATTCGTCGGATAGATTCATGCATGTCCTTTTGCTTGTCGTTGAATTGGCAGATGATTTTTTTCGCAGTTTTAAGCATAGGATGGCGCTTAGCCGTACATGGACCCCAACAGATTGGCAGGTAGCTACATTCCTTACATTCTGTGGCTTCAACATCCATAACCGGAGTGAAGCTTGCTTCCTCCTCACCGAATTTTACGTTGCCTTCGCTATCGATAAACGAGTTGAGTTCCGATGGATCGATATTATCGCACTTTCCTACTGTGCCATTTGCAAAGAAGCAGTCGAAGTACTTGAAATCGGTATAGCATAGACCCGGTTCGGATAATACTGGTAGCAGATTTATGGCAAATGCTCTGTTCATCAGCTCGATTACCTTTTCGTCAGGGATTGTGTCATTGTCTTCCTGCCATACTCTATGTAAAGTAAAGCGAATATTTTTCCGGTTTTCAGGCAGCACTTTGTCCAAATCGTTGATAATGCTTTCTGGTTTGAGATTGTCTTTTGTATAATTGAATCGTAAGGAACAAGTAGTGTGTCGACTCAGCAGACTGATATTGCGCAGTGTGGTGTCGTAGGCCGATTGCTTGCCGAGCACCTTTATGGAGTTATGTGTGGCGCGGTCGCCGTCAATCGTTATCTGGTAGTGGTTTACTCCCGCTTCTCTCAACTGTTCAATCCGTTCTTCGTTTAGTAATGTGCCGTTCGTAGTTATAGAGCAGTCGAACGTTTTATTGTTGGCCTGAGCAAGTTCTTTTATCCACTGGGTAAAAGTCAGAACTGTATCATAGGCAAGCAAAGGCTCTCCCCCGAACCACATAAATCTTATATGGCGGATTTCATCGCGTGAAACTTGCTTTTTCACACGTATCTTGATTTTCTCCAGCGATTCATCGCTTAGCCACGAGTCGGCATGTTCTTGTATACAATACCAACATCTAAGATTACATTGATATGTAGGCAGAACCATAAATGTATATATGTCCGGATTTCTGAGTCTGTTATATTTTTTCTCCAGAAGGGCCGACTCGTCGCACTCATCATCAATTATAAAGCCTTGTGACTTCATATTGGAAATAAACGTATCGAATTTTTTATCTTGAAAATCGGAGTTTTCAAGAATTGCATTAATTGAATCGGCTGTAATCTTCGATGTTCTGAAACTGGATTCAGTCAGACTATTAAAATAGATAATGCTATCACCCTCAACGAAAGAGTTATTATATTTGCTCGCTTTCATGTTTTTTACTTTTTATAAAGAGCCGGAATAACCGGTATACCGGCTCTTTTTAAGTTTTTTATGTACAGGGTATTTTGTATTTAGGATCAGATCCCAAACACGTTGTGTTAACTTTGATGTCACAGAGGCTACATTTCTCTCCGCAATTAGATACGTTATTTGGGCAGCAGTTTCCGGCACTATTTGTAACGCACCCAGCTACAATGTTACATTCAAATGTACACTTATAGGTTTCAGCGGTACCCGAAATACCATTTCCCGCATACACCACCAGGCTTTCCATTTCTGATAGTAACTCGGCAGTAGGGATTACTGTGAGTTGTTTGTTTTCTTCTTTTTTCATAATGATGAAATTAGAGGTTTATTAGGGTTAGTTAACACGGCGGACTCTTGTGAGTCGGCCCCTTTGGGTAGTAAGGTCTACGTTCAAACGTTTGATTCTTTGCAATTAGTAAATCCAGCCTTCGTATTCGTGCCCGTTGGTGCTGGACATGTGTTGCGAACGGAGCGCGGTATGGATTGATCGCTTTAATAAGCAGTTGCTTTTTAACTGTGGCAAAGATAATGTATATTTTTAGATTCTGCAACTATAATTTAAACTTTTTTTATTGCAACAGCAAATTTCCGCACATCAAGTGGAGGTGGTTGCAATTTGTTTAGAAATTGCATGAAAGAACAATGCGCAAAATAAACACTATTTTTAGACTATAGAACTATAGAGCTATAGTTTTCAGGCGTTTGGCTGTGCGATATATGGCCCCCTGCACATAGTCCGCATAGGATTTTTTTAGACTATAGAACTATAGAGCTATAGTTTTCAGGCGTTTGGCTGTGCGATA
>CAJUHX010000017.1:31306-34094 GCA_910586455.1 uncultured Muribaculaceae bacterium
TATGGCCCTCGCGCAGAGTCCAAAGAGGATTCATGGAGTTTTATACGCTTGTACTGTGGAGGCAAGGATGCCTCCATTCCGGGGTATACATACGAAGTGCGCCCACCGCCGGTGGACGACAGTGGGCGCACAATTGATGATTTAGACTATTTGCCGGTTTGGGGGTTGAGGTTGATGTCGGGCATTGGTTCGAGGCCGCGGTTACGCAGCAGGGCGTCGACGCTGGGGGCATGGCCACGGAAGTTTACATAAAGTTCCATGGGGTCGACCGAACCGCCGCTTTCGAGTACGGTGGATTTGAATTTGGCTGCGGTCGCGGGGTCGAAGATGCCTTTTTCCTTGAAGAGCTCAAAGCCGTCGGAGTCGAGTACTTCGGCCCACAGATAGGTGTAGTAGCCCGACGAGTATTCGTCGCTGCCGAACACGTGCTTGAAGTAGGGGGCACGGTAGCGGTAGGTGAGTTCGGCGGGCATGCCCAGCTGCTTGTCGACCTGAGCCATGAATGCTTCTACATCGATGTCTTCGGTGGGGTTGAGTTTGCCGAACTGGAGGTCGAGCAGTGCAGCGCCGGCGAGTTCGGCGGTGGTGAAGCCCTGGTTGTGGGTGGAGGCAGCCTGGAGGCGCTCAATCATTTCGTCGGGTATGGTGTCGCCGGTGATGTAGTGGTGAGCGTAGGTGCGCAGGAGTTCGGGTTCGAGAGCCCAGTGCTCGTGAATCTGCGAGGGGAGTTCAACGAAGTCGCGGTCGACATTTGTGCCGGCCTGACCTTTGTAGCGGGCGCGGGTGAGCATGCCGTGGAGGCCGTGGCCAAATTCGTGGAACAAGGTTTCAACCTCGTCGAGGGTGAGCAGTGAGGGAGTGTCGGCGGTGGGGCGCGAGAAGTTGCCTACGTTGTAGATGATGGGGCGTGACGAAACGCTGTCGTTCGACCATGCGCCCTTGAATTCGCTCATCCATGCACCTTGGCGCTTGCTGGGACGCTGGAAATAGTCGGTCATAAACACGGCCACATGTTCGCCGGTGTTGGCGTCGGTAACATCGTACACGGTCACCGAGGGGTCGTATTTGGGGGCGTCGGGCATTTCGGTGAATTTGATGCCGTAGAGTTTTTCGGCCATGGTGAAGATGCCTTTGCGTACCGAGTCGATGGCAAAGTATTCGCGTACCTTCGATTCGTCGAGGTTGTACTTTTTCTGGCGTACTTTCTCGGCGTAATAGTAGTAGTCGTAGGGCGCGATTTTGAAGTCGGCGCCTTCTGCATCGGCCAGAGCCTGCATTTCGGCCACTTCCTCATGCACGCGCTTTACTGCGGGGCGCCAGATCTGCATCAGCAGGTCTTCGGCGGACTGGGTGGTTTTGGCCATTACCTTGTCGGTCTGCAGCGAGCCGAAGTCTTTGTAGCCCAGCAGCTGTGCTTTCTGTGCGCGGAGCTTGAGTATGTCGCTGATTACGGGTAGGTTGTTGTTGTCGCCCGAGGTGGCCTGAGTGGTATAGCCTTCGTAGATTTTGCGGCGGAGTTCGCGGTTGTCGGCGTACTGCAGCAGGGGCAGGCGGCTGGGTGCGTGGAGGGTGAATACCCAGTGGCCTTCGCCGAGGTTGCGCGACTTGGCTTCTTCAGCTGCCACTGCAATGCTTGATGCCGGCAGGCCCGAGAGTTCTTCTTTGTTGTCTACCACTACAGCGAACGAGTTGGTAGCTTCGAGCAGGTTTTTGTTGAATTTGAGGTAGAGGCCCGAGAGCTTGGTGTTGATATCGGACAGCTGTTTCTTTTTGTCCTCGGAGAGGAGTGCGCCGTTGCGCACGAAGTTCTTGTAAGTTTCGTCGACGAGTCGCAGCTGGTCGGGAGCGAGGCCGAGTTCATTGCGGTGGTCGTAGACGTGTTTGATGCGTTCGAAGAGTTTGCCGTTCATCATCACTTCGTCTTCGTGCTGTGAGAAGAGGGGCATGAATTCTTCGGATATAGTCTGGAGTTCGTCGGAAGAGTTCGACTCGGTGAGTGCGCCGAACACGTAAATGACCTTGCCGAGCACTTCGCCGGAGTTGTCGAGGGCGAGGATGGTGTTGTCGAAAGTGGGGGTGTCGGGGTTTTCGGCTATTGCCTTGATTTCCTCGTTGTGGAGTCTGATGCCTTCGCGCAGAGCGGGCATGTAGTCGTCGTTGGTGATTTTGTCGAAGGGCGGAATCTCGTAGGGAGTGTCGTAAGCCTCGAGGAACGGATTGGCGCGTTTGCCCGAGTCGGAACACTGGTAGCCTGTGGCGCCCATGATGGCGATAGCAGCCATTGCAATGAATTTTTTCATGTGATTTGAGGGTTAAGAAAAAAGAGGGCGTATCAGTGGTTTCTGACACGCCCTTGATTAATTTATCTGCATTGTGTCGGTATTGGATTAAGCCTTGCCGGCGCTGCCCAGAACGTTCACAATTTTGTGCTTGTAGAGTTTTTCCATGTTGTCGCGAGCCGGACCGAGGTATTTGCGGGGGTCGAATTCGGCGGGCTTTTCAGCGAATACACGGCGCACTGCAGCAGTCATGGCCAGACGGCTGTCAGAGTCGATGTTGATTTTGCATACAGCGCTCTTGGCGGCCTTGCGGAGCTGTTCTTCGGGAATACCGATAGCATCGGGGAGCTTGCCGCCGAACATGTTGATGGTGTCGACCTCTTCCTGGGGAACCGACGACGAGCCGTGGAGTACGATGGGGAAGCCGGGGAGCTTGGCCATAACGGCGTCGAGTACGTCGAATGCCAGCGGCGGGGGAACGAGCTTGCCTTCTTCGTTGCGGGTGCACT
>CAJUHX010000018.1 GCA_910586455.1 uncultured Muribaculaceae bacterium
CTGCAGTCGCGCGGGTTGGGTCGACACTACCCATAATCCGTCGGAATATTCCGGAACCGGACATTCTATCGTAGTGCCTTCTAACCACGGCATCTCGCTTGTCATCAGTATCTGTGTGCGATAGTCGCCATACGGACGATAGCTTGCAAACTGTGTGACCGGACCATTATTGGTAAACCTCGTGACATTCGAATGTCGTTCGGTGGTGTAGCAAGTCGCATCATCCATCAGATAGTAAATCTCGGTGGTGAGCGGTTCGCCCGGCTCAAGGACAATGTCCATACACGCCGTAGTGTGGCCGTAGTCGAACACCACGCTTACAGGCAGAGCCTTCTCGTAGGTGTTGTCGATCAGGCGGAATGTTATGTCGCCGCCATTTACAAAGGCTTCGAGCATGAATCGCGGTGAGCCATACACCACCCGTGCCACTTTGCTGATTAGAGGAAAATCGTCGAGGCGATTGCCGCCGCTGTCGTAATATTCAATAGATGTATAGTAGTCGCCGTCACATGATATATTAACCGCCTGCAGGCCATCGAACGGTACGGCTACCGTACACGGCTTGTTTACAGTTAGTTCTATGCTGTTGCTGAAATCGGGTATGCGCTCCACGAAAATATCGTTGTTGCAGCCGGTGAATCCTGCGGCCATACATCCCCATAGCAACATATTTATGATTTTACTTTTCATTGCAGTCATAGAATACAAAATTATGAAAAAACATTGGCATGCACAATGGGGAATATCAGAAAAATTTTGCTTATCTTTGCATCATAAACCACAAAATACGAACCATGACCAGACACATTCTGCCAATCTCGCTTTTGCTTGCCGCTGCCTCAGGAATGCATGCCGCCAGTTTCGATCCCTATGCGGGCAAATACACACCCTCGGAAGAGGTGATTCAGAGCCGCCGCGAATTTGCCGCCGACCGTTTCGGCATATTCATCCATTGGGGCATATACAGCATGTACGGCCAGGGCGAATGGTATCTTAATTACGGCCCGCTGCACAGCGAGTACTCCAAGGCCGCAAGTGCCTTCTATCCTATAAAATTCAATGCCGACGCATGGGCCGAGGCCATACGCGATTCCGGTGCAAGGTACGTATGCTTTACATCGCGCCACCACGACGGATTTTCGATGTACCACACGGCCGAGTCGGACTATAACATTGTCGACGCCACGCCGTTCAAGCGCGACGTAATTAAAGAGCTTTCAAAGGCCTGTCAGAACAACGATCTTAAACTGCACCTGTACTACTCGCACCTCGACTGGGGGCGTCAGGACTATCCGCAGGGCCGCACCGGTCACAGTACCGGACGCGACTCCACCTACTCCGACTGGCCCGGATACTACGGCTTTATGAACCGACAGCTCACCGAACTGCTGACCAACTACGGCCCGATACGTGCTATATGGTTCGACGGCTGGTGGGACCACGACGAAGACCCGGAACCTTTCAACTGGCAGCTCGACGAGCAGTACGCCATGATACATCGCCTGCAGCCCGGCTGTCTGGTAGGCAACAACCATCATCAGAACCCCTTCCCGGGCGAAGACATACAGATATTCGAGCGCGACCTCCCGGGACAGAACACAGCCGGACTGTCAGGGCAGGATATATCGGCGTTGCCTCTCGAAACCTGCCAGACCATGAACGGCATGTGGGGCTACAAACTTATCGACACCAACTACAAGGACACCCCCACACTCATACGCTATCTGGTAGGTACTGCCGGCATGGGTGCAAACCTGCTGCTGAACATAGGCCCGCAGCCCGACGGACAACTGCCGGCCACCGCTCTGGAGCGCCTCAAAGACATCGGCTGCTGGATGCGCAAGTACGGTGAAACTATCTACGGCACCGAGGGCAGCCCCTTTGCCGCCCAGAGCTGGGGTACAGCCACACGCAAGGGCAACCGCCTGTTTGTGCATGTGATGACTGCCGACAAGCCCGACATATTCGTACCCGTGAATTTGAAAGTAAAAAGCGCGCGGGAATTCGACAGCCGCGAGAAACTGAAATTCTCCAAGGTAAAAGACGGCGGCGTGATACTGCATCTGGGACAAGTGCCCGATGCCATTGACCATATAATAGAACTCGAACTAAATGACTGATACTGTACTTGAGGTCTGCTGCGGCGACCTTGGAAGCGTGGCGGCCGCCGCAGAAGGCGGTGCCGGACGAGTGGAACTTTGTGTAGGACTGGGCGAAGGCGGCTTTACGCCGTCGGCAGCCATGGTCGAGGCTGCCATGCGCCACAATATAAAAGTGAATGTGCTTGTGCGTGCACGCAGTGGCGACTTCCTATACTCCGACGACGAAAAAGCCATGATGCTGCGCGATGCCGAAATGCTCTGCAGCATGGGCGTGAATGCGGTGGTATGCGGAGCCTTGCTGGCCGACGGAAATATCGACACGGACTTCTGCCGTGCTCTGGCCGATGTTTGCCGCGGGACCGAACTGACATTTCACCGCGCCTTTGACGTATGCCACGACCCTCTGCAGGCTATGGAACAGCTTATAGAGCTGGGCTTCACCCGCATACTTACCTCTGGGCAGGCCGCCTCGGCCCTTGACGGCACTGACCTGTTGCGCCGCCTTGTGGAACAGAGCCGTGGCCGTATAACCATACTGGCCGGCGGAGGAGTAAACCTGCAGAATGCCGCCATGATTATGAGCCGCAGCGGAGTTGGCGAGCTGCATGCCTCGGCGCGCATGCAGGTGAAAAGCCTGATGCAATACCGTGTGGACGGTGTGAGCATGGGCGCGCCGGAGAGCGATGAATACATACGTGCCACAACTTCGGCCGCTGTGGTGCGCGATATTGTAAATGCCATGAAAACAGTAAAAATATGAAACATATCGCATTGGCACTGCTGGCTTCGGCAGCGGTGCTGCCACTGAATGCCTCGGACTATACCGCCCGCCTGAGCTCCATTCCCTGCCATGCACATATGGCACTGATGGATGATGCCGGAGCCATGACTGCCGACGAACGCCGCGCCATGGAGTTCCTGTACTCGTACATGCCTTTCCCTGACATAGCCTGCCACGACGCCCGCTTCTACCTTGAAAATGTGCGGGCCTCGCTGAAGGCCCGCAGAGAAATGCCCTGGGGCAAGCTGGTGCCCGAACGCGAGTTCATGCACTTTGTGCTGCCCGTGCGCGTGAACAACGAAGACCTTGATTCGAGCCGCATGGTATTCTACGAGGAATTGCGCGACAGAGTAAAGAACATGTCGATGAAGGACGCCATTCTGGAGGTGAACCACTGGTGCCACGAGAAGGTGGCCTACCAGCCCTCCGACGCCCGAACGTCGTCGCCGCTGGCCACTGTGCGCACAGCCCTTGGCCGCTGCGGCGAGGAATCGACCTTTACCGTAGCCGCCCTGCGGTCAGTGGGCATCCCCGCCCGCCAGGTGTACACCCCCCGCTGGGCGCATACCGACGACAACCATGCCTGGGTGGAAGCCTGGGCCGATGGCCGCTGGTATTTTCTCGGCGCCTGCGAGCCGGAGCCGATACTCGATCTGGGATGGTTCAACGCGCCTGCTTCGCGCGGCATGCTTATGAATACAAAGGTGTTCGGTCGCTACGACGGTCCGGAGGAGGTGCTTGAGCGCCAGCCAACAGCCACAGTCATAAACGTAACCTCGAAATATGCCCCCGTGGAGCCTGCCGTGGTTAGGGTGGTCGACAAGTCGGGCCGCAGTGTCGAGGGTGCCCGTGTAGCCTTTGGGGTGTACAACTATGCCGAGTACTTTTCGGCAGCGGTGAAGACCACCGGCGCCGATGGTATAAGCTCGCTTACATCGGGCCTTGGCGATTTGATGGTGTGGGCCTCCAAGGGCAATGAATACGGCTTTGCGAAAGTAAACGCAGCCGCAGCCGATACAGCTGTGATAGTACTCGACAAGGCTCCGGGATTCTGCGGCAGTTTCGACTTCGACATAGTGCCGCCGCCTCAGAGCGCGTCGTTGCCACGGCCCACAGCGGCCCAGACCTCCGAGAACGACCGCCGCAAGCAATACGAGGATTCGGTGCGTGGAGCCTATGAGGCCACCTTCGCCACTGAGGCTTCTGCGGCAGCGCTGGCAAAGCGTATAGGAGCAGCCCCGGCGCGTGTAGCGGCTGTACTTATCGCGTCGCGCGGCAACCATGCGGTAATAGAAAACTTCCTGGCCGACAAAGCCGTTGCCGACAAGACTCTGGCCCTTGATATGCTGCAGGCAATGAGTACCAAAGATCTCCGCGACGTACCTGCCCTGGTGCTGTACGACCACTACAGCTACGGTGCTCCCGAGCAATCGCAGTTCTATACCCGCTATGTACTAAACCCCAGAGTGGAGAATGAAATGCTTACGCCCTACAAACACTTTCTGAAGCAAGCGTTCGGCACCGGCCGTTTCGCCACTCCGCAGCAGCTGGTGCAATGGGTGAGCGACAGCATAGCTGTAGACAATGTATGGAATCCGCTTAGCCTGCGCATGAGTCCGCAGGCTGTATATGAGCAGCGTATGGCCGACCCGCTGTCGAGGAGCATATTCTTTGTGGCCGCGGCCCGCACCGCCGGATTCCCATCCCGCATCGACCCTGTGACCGGCAAGACACAATATGCCTCCGGTGAGAACAGCGGCTGGACCGATGTTCAGTTTGGCCAGGTGGCTGAGGCTGTGGCACCTCCTGCCGGCGTGGCCGACATCCGCTACCACAAGAGCGGACGCATCGACCAACCGGCCTATTACTCGCACTTCTCTATCTCCAAAATTGAATCGGGCTATCCGCGCCTGCTTGAATTCCCCGAATTCGCACCTATTTCCGAAATTGCACCCGGCGGCCTGCTGACACTCGACGCCGGTGACTATCTGCTCACCACCGGACAGCGTCTGGCCAGCGGTGCGGTTCTGGCACGTTCGCAGTTCTTTACTGTGACTCCGGGCGATACTGTCCGTGTGGACATGTCGATACGGCAGGACACTACTGCCGTGCAGGTGCTGGGATCGTTCAACTCCGAGAACCTCTACCACAACCTTGCCGACGGTACCGACCGGAGCCTGCTTTCGACCACCGGCCGCGGCTATTATGTGCTTGGCCTCATCAAGCCCAACCACGAGCCTTCGGCACACGTGCTGAACGACATTGCCACACGCCGCGAGGAATTCGAAAGCCGTGGCATGAAAGTGATGATGCTGTTCGGCGACAAAGCCGAGGCTTCGCGCTTCGATGCAGGCAAATTTCCGGCTTTGCCATCGAACATAGTATTCGGCTGCGACATCGACGGCAATATAAGCCGGGAGTTGTCCGAGGCACTCGATGTGCCTGTCGACAACCTGCCTCTGTTTATCATTGCCGACACGTTCAACCGTGTGGTATTCATCAGCCAGGGGTATACAATAGGTCTGGGCGATACCATACTCGATATTTTCCGCCGCATAGAATAGCAGGGGTATACTACCGAATTCATAGACTCATAGGCGGGTGTTGCGGTTGTTCTGCAACACCCGCCTCGCTTTATTAGAGGTATTTTGTCAATGAGCGTTATAGTACTGTACTTCGTGCGAGATATTTAAAATTTAATTTCAAGTAAATTTTGATTTTCGGAACGAAATGTGTAAATTTGCAGCAATTCAAACTCGAGAGGGGTGCACGTCGCAGGGCGGGCTGAGAAATACCCTTAGAACTTGAAGCGGTTAGTACCGCCGCAAGGACTCGTTTACAATCTGTGTCTGATACTGCTTTGGCGGTAATCTCCCTCTCGGCTAATCTTTGTGAAATGAAAGTAGAAATAAATCATCACGAAGTAGCTGTAGAAGGCGATTGCAAAACACTTCTGCAAATACTCAAACTGGAAAATCTTGACGGTCGCGGTGTTGCCGTGGCCGTGGACAATTGTGTGGTGCCGCGTGACAGCTGGGCTAATACCGAGCTTGTCGACGGCATGAAAATAACGGTAATACGCGCTGTTTGCGGAGGCTGATGGAAACTATTGCCATAACATTGCCCTATTTTTATCCGCACGAGGCCGAGGCAATAACGACCATGCTCCGCGGGGGAAAGGTAAGCCGCGTGCATCTGCGCAAGCCCGGCTGCGAGGCCGACTGCATGGCGGCGCTGATTGCACAAATCCCGGCTGAATTGCGTGAGCGCATTTCGCTGCATGACCACCATGAACTCGCCGCCGGCTACGGGGTCGGAGGGGTACATCTCAACAGCCGCTATCCCGAGGCCCCCGCAGACTGGACCGGTCTTGTAAGCCGCTCGCTGCACAGTGTCGACGAGCTGCGTGTACATGCTGCCGACTACGACTATGTGTTTATCAGTCCTGTGTATCCGAGCATATCCAAGCCGGAGTATAAGCCTCGGTTCACCGTCGAGAAGTTGCGACCCTATCTGTGCCACCGGGTGTATGCCCTCGGTGGTGTCACCCCCGCTCGGCTGGGCGAACTCGAGGCCGCAGGTTTCGGAGGCGCGGCCATGCTCGGGGCGCTCTGGAGGGCTGTAGTGAAGCCCGGACATTTCCGCCTGCAGTTCATATCGCATGGCGACAGCGCCAATGCGCAGCTGCAGGGAATTGAGGCTGTATTACGAGGCGGTTGCCGCTGGGTACAGCTGCGCATGAAGGACGCACCGTCGGCTCTGGTGGCCGAAGTCGGACACAAGGCCGCCGAATTGTGCCGCCGCTACGGAGCTACATTTATTATCGACGACCACGTGGAGCTGGTACACGACCTCGGCGCCGACGGTGTGCATTTAGGCAAAAACGACATGCCGGTCGATGAGGCTCGCCGGCTGTTGGGCCCTGCTAAAATCATAGGTTCCACAGCCAACACTCTCAGTGATATACGTGCTGCCGCTGCTGCCGGAGCCGACTATATAGGTCTGGGGCCGTTCCGCTTCACCACTACCAAGAAGAATCTCAGTCCGGTACTCGGCCTCGAGGGCTACCGCAGCATAATCGCCGCAGAACGGGCCGAAGGCATAACCCTGCCGGTAGTGGCCATCGGAGGCATCACAGCCAGCGATGTGGCACCGATAAGGCAGGCAGGGGCCGCAGGCATAGCCGTAAGCGGCAGCATACTGCGCGCCGAAAATCCAATTGAAGAAACAAAAAAATTCATATAAACATGGAAAAACTTATAATCGGTGGCCGTGAGTTCAGCTCGCGCCTGTTTTTAGGCACAGGCAAATTCCGCAGCAACGCCGAGATGGAACAGGCCGTACTGGCCTCGGAAACAGAAATGGTAACTGTAGCGATGAAGCGCATCGACATGGCCAACCGCAACGACGACATGCTGCGCCATATAACTCATGAAGGCATACAGCTGCTGCCCAACACCTCAGGTGCCCGCGACGCTCGTGAGGCCGTGTTCGCCGCACAATTAGCCCGCGAGGCCTTCGGTACAGAATTTATAAAACTCGAGATTCACCCCGATCCACGCTATCTGTTGCCCGACCCGGTGGAAACCCTGAAGGCCACCGAAGAACTTGCCCGCCTGGGTTTTGTGGTGCTTCCGTACATACAGGCCGACCCGGTGCTGTGCAAACGCCTTGAGGAGGCTGGCACTGCCGCCGTTATGCCTCTGGCTGCCCCGATAGGTTCCAACAAAGGCCTGGTTACGCGCGACCTGCTGCGCATAATCATAGCGCAGAGCAATGTACCGGTGGTAGTCGACGCCGGTCTTGGCGCTCCGTCGCATGCAGCCGAAGCCATGGAAATGGGTGCCGATGCCGTGCTGGTCAATACTGCCATTGCCGTGGCCGGCGATTCTGTGCGCATGGCCCATGCATTCGCCGCAGCCACCCGTGCGGGCCGCGAAGCCTTCGAAGCAGGGTTGGGTGCTGTGAGCGACTGCGCCGATGCCTCGAGTCCGTTAACCTCATTTTTGCTGTGATGTTTTCCGACGAACTGAAAAAATATTCCTGGGCCGACACCACGGCGCAGATTGCAGCCATGACTGATGCCGACGTGCGCCGTGCCCTGGCCCGTACGGTGCTGACCGACCGCGACTTCATGGCCCTGATTTCGCCTGCAGCCGAGCCGTATCTCGAATTTATGGCGCGCCGCAGCCGGGCAATCACCGAGCAGCGTTTCGGCAAGGTGGTGAGCATGTACATACCCATGTACATAACCAATTCGTGTACCAACTCGTGCGTGTACTGCGGCTTCAACCGCCACAACCGCTTAGACCGTGTGGTGCTTACTCCCGAGCAGATAGAGCGCGAGTGCAAGGCCATAAAGCAGCTCGGACCCTTTGAGAATCTGCTGCTGGTGACGGGCGAGAACCCGCGTATAGCCGGCGTGGAATATATCGAGCAGGCCCTGAAAGTGTGCCGCCCATACTTCAGCAACCTGTCGATAGAGGTGATGCCGCTTTCGGCCGATGACTATCGCCGCCTGACCCGTGCGGGCCTCAACGGCGTGACCTGCTTTCAGGAAACATACAACCGCGAACGCTATAAAATCTACCATCCCGCAGGTATGAAATCGAAATTCGAATGGCGCTGCGACGGCTTCGACCGCATGGGCATGGCCGGAGTGCATAAAATAGGCATGGGTGTGCTGATAGGTCTGGAAGACTGGCGTACCGATGTGACCATGATGGCCCGCCATCTGGCCTATATGCGCAAGAAATACTGGAAGACACGCTATGCGGTGAACTTCCCGCGCATGCGTCCGTCGGAGTCCGGCTTCCAGCCCAATGTGGTGATGAGCGACCGCGAGCTGGCACAGCTCACCTTTGCCTTCCGCCTGTTCGACCACGATGTGGACATAAGCTACAGCACACGCGAAGACCACCGCCTGCGCAACAACATGGCAACCCTCGGTGTAACCTCCATGAGCGCCGGCAGCAAGACCGATCCGGGCGGCTACGCGGTGTATCCGAGTTCGCTGGAGCAGTTTGCCGTGAGCGACCGCACTTCGCCCTGCGAGGTGGCCGCCGACCTGCGCGCCCTCGGGCGCGAGCCGGTGTGGAAAGACTGGGATGCTGTATTCGACGAAAACTCCGCCCGGGCGGCTGTATACTGCAGTTGAACCATGGAAGAAAACGAACGCTACTCGCGCCAGACCATGCTGCCGCAGTTAGGGCCGGAAGGCCAGCGCAGGCTCCTCGGGGCACGTGTGCTTATAGTTGGCGTGGGCGGTCTGGGCTCGGCTGTGGCCACTTACCTGGCTGGTGCCGGAGTAGGGCATATAGGCCTTGCCGACCACGATGTGGTAAGCATAAGCAATCTGCAGCGCCAGACATTGTACTCCGAGGCCCAGACCGGTATGCCAAAAGCCATTGCTGCCGCCGGACGCCTTGCCGCCATAAACTCCGGAATCAGGCTCGAGCCCCTGTGCGAAGGCTTTACCGAGGCCAACGCTCCCGGGCTGACAGAGCGTTTCGACCTCGTTATGGACTGCTGCGACAACTTTGCCACCCGCTACCTTATCGACGATGCCTGCGCCGCAGCCGGTCGCCGCTGGGTACACGGAGCGCTGAGCGAATTTTCCGGCGAGGTGACGGTGTTCAATCCTGCAGTCGGGTATTGCTATAGCCGCCTTTATCCCGACCGCGATTACCTCTGTGGCCTGCCTCAGAGAGTAAAAGGCGTGATAGGCGCCGTGGCCGGATACATAGGCTGCCTGCAGGCCTGCGAGGCTATAAAACTGATTGCGGGCTTCGGAAAGCCACTTGAAGGCCGGCTGCTGACAGTCGACTGTCTTGAAATGACTACACAAACTATAAATTACTGAACAATGGAAACGAAATGGAGCAGCTCGGCATGGAAAGCCGCCGAGCCGGTTTACGAGGCTATACTCAAACTGCCGTTTATAACCGAGCTAAAAGAGGGTACCCTCGCGGCCGAACGGTTCAATTTCTATATCGGCCAGGACAGCCTGTATATAAATGTATACAGCCGTGTGCTGGCCCATATAGCATCGCGTCTGGCCGATATGACTCAGGTGGAAGATTTTCTGAAATTCGCCGGCGACGGCGTATACATGGAGAAGGCCCTGCACTCGCTGTATGTAAGCGCCGGGCCGCGTGTGATGTCGCCCGCCTGCCTGCTGTATACTTCGCTGCTCAAAGCACAGGCCTGCGACGACGTGGCCGTGGAAGCGGCGGCAATTCTGCCATGCTTCTGGATATATCAGGCCGTTGGACGTCATATGTTTCTGACTTCCAGAATCGAGGGCAATCCGTACGCCGACTGGATTAAGGCCTATTCGAACGAGGAATTCGACAAATCGAACGCCCGTGCGATTGCAATCTGCGACGACCTGGCTGCGCGTGCCTCCGACGAAGTGCGCGCCCGCATGACCGACATATTCGTGGAGGCCGCCCGCATGGAATGGCTGTTCTGGCACAGCGCGTACAATATGGAACAATGGCCTGTGGAAATCCGACCCTGATATGAAGCGCTATCATACTGCCCTGACTATAGCCGGCAGCGACCCGTCGGGAGGTGCCGGCCTGCAGGCCGACCTCAAAACATTCTCGGCCCTTGGAGTTTACGGCTCCACCGCCGTGGTGGCCGTGGTCGACGAGAATACAGCCGGAGTGTACGGCGTACATCCAATACCGGTGGAGTTTGTGAAAGGACAGATACGCTCGGTGCTGTCGGATGTAGGCGCCGATGCCGTGAAGATAGGTATGCTGCACAGCCGCGAGCTGATACTTGGCGTGCTCGACACGCTGCGCGAGTATCCTCTCCTGCGCGACATAGTCCTCGACCCGGTGATGGTGGCTACTTCGGGCGATCCGCTGCTGCTGCCCGATGCCGCAGGCACCCTGGCCTCGCAACTGATTCCGTACTCGCGTGTTATTACACCCAATCTGCCGGAGGCAGAACTGCTGCTGGGCCATAGAATAGCCGGACAGTCCGACTTCGAGGATGCCGCCCGCGCGCTCTCAGGCACAGGAGGCGGCAAAGTGTCGGTGCTGCTCAAGGCCGGACACCTCGATAACGCCGAACTGACCGATTATTTTTACAATGCCGAAAGCGGCGAGATGCTTCGCCTGACATCGCCCAGAGTCGTAACCGCCAACACCCACGGCACCGGCTGCACATTGTCGTCGGCCGTAGCGGCCCTGCTTGCACGCAGCTATGGCCTCAACGATGCCGTGCGAGGAGCCAAAAAGTATATATCCGACGCCATAAAGGCCGGTGCCGACTATCAGATTGGTATCGGCCACGGTCCGGTCCACCACTTCCACCGGTGGTGGAAATGAGATTTCACACCAGCGCCTCGATGAAGAGCATGCACACCACGCCTGCCACCAGGGCGTAGGTGGCCTGCTTCTGGAAGCCGTGCGAGTGGGTTTCGGGTATCATCTCGTCGCTTATCACATACAGCATGGCGCCCCCGGCCATGGCTAACAGAAATGGCAGGAATGCAGCCGAGATGTCGCCTATGAAATATCCGGCGAATACTCCTGCTACCTCCAGCAGCGCCACTGCCACGCCTATAAGCATGGTGTTCAGAAAGCGCACTCCGGCCACCAGCAGGGGTGTTATCACCACCATGCCTTCGGGCAGGTTCTGCAGGGCGATTGTAAAGGCTATCGCCAAGGCGTTGCCCTGGTCGCCGTTGAACGATACTCCGGTAGCCATGCCTTCGGGTAGCTTGTGCAGGGCTATGGCCATGACGAACAGCAAGGTGCGGTTGAGCGACGCATTGTTGGCGTGGCGCTCTTCTTCCTTCATACCCGATAGGTGATGCAGGTGGGGTGTAAAGCGGTCGAGCGCTCCAATCAGGGCCACGCCACAGACTATACCCAGAACTATCTGCCACCATTCGGAGGCCGGAGTCATCTCAATCGATGGCAATATCAGACATACTATCGACGCTGCCAGCATCATGCCGGCACAAAATCCCAGAAAAGTGTCGTTCCAGTTGTGAGGTATGCGTTTTATCAGCAGGCCTATGGCGGAGCCTATGAGCGAAGACAGGCCTAATGCTCCGGCACAGAACAGAAGATTGGTAATTTCCATAATGGATGTATTGTGCTGTGATTTCATAAAAGGCGCGCCCCAACCATGCGGTTGCCGGCACGCCTTTTTCTATTGATAAGTCTGAGAACGTTTATTCGAAGTCCATGGCCATGTAGTGCTGGTATGGATGGTCGCATGCCGGGCACACAGCCGGTGGCTCGGTACCTTCGTATTCGTAGCCACATTCCAGGCACTGCCACTTGATGGCTTTTTTGCGTTTCCACACGGTGCCTTTCTTTACCTGGTCGAGATACCACAGAAAGTGTTCGCGGTGTCGCTTTTCAATTTCGGCTATGGCGCGAAAGTGTTCGGCGATTTTGGTGAATCCTTCTTCGTCGGCCACTTTAGCGGCTGCGATATACTGCTCGATACCCTCGGCTTCTTCCTCGGCAGCGGCTGTGGCCAGATTTTCGGCTGTATTGCCTATCACGCCGGCGTCGGGGTCGATTGTCACATTTACTTTTCCGCCTTCAAGGAGTTTGAAGAATACTTTGCCGTGGTGGATTTCGTTTTCTGCTGTTTCGCGGAATACTTGGCCTATGGGGTAATATTCTTCTTTGTCGGCCTGTTTGGCGTAATAGGTGTATCGGGTATAAGCCGCAGATTCGCTGATATAGGCTTTTACCAGATTCGCTTCGGTTTTTGTGCCTTTAATGCTTTTCTTTGCTTTTGCCATGATGTTATAGTATTGTAAGTTTAGGAATATGCAACTATAACAACATGGCAAATAATTTGGTTCAGCACATGGACAGTATGACGTCTTTGACCGACCGGGCCAGCTCGGCGGCCAAAGCGTCGGTGTGGGCCTCGGCGTACACGCGGATTATCGGCTCGGTGTTTGATTTGCGCAGGTGTACCCAGCTGTCGGCGAAGTCGATTTTCACGCCGTCGATATCAGTGATGCGTTCACCGGCATATTTTGCTTTTACGGCAAGCAGGAGTGCGTCGACATCAAGTTCGGGCTTGAGCTCTACTTTGGTTTTGTGGATGGAGTAGGCGGGGTAGGTGGCGCGGAGTTCGCTTACGCTTTTACCGCTCTTGGCCAGCAGGGTAAGGAAGAGAGCCACGCCCACTAATGCGTCGCGGCCATAGTGCGAGGCGGGATATATCACGCCGCCGTTGCCTTCGCCGCCGATAACGGCGCCGGTGCGCTTCATTTCGGTTGTTACGTTTACTTCACCTACTGCGGCGGCTGTGTAGGTGCAGCCCAGGGCTTCGGTTACATCGCGCAGGGCGCGGGTGGAGCTGAGGTTGCTTACGGTTGAGCCGGGGGTGTGGCGCAGCACATAGTCGGCAATCGATACGAGTGTGTATTCTTCGCCGAACATTTCGCCGCCGTTCTGAATTATGGCCAGACGGTCCACGTCGGGGTCTACCACGAAGCCTACGTCGGCACCGCTACTGCGCATCAGTTCGGATATGCCTGTAAGGTTTTCGGGTATGGGTTCGGGGTTATGGGCGAAGTGGCCGTTGGGTTCGCAGTTGAGTTCGATTATGTTTTCCACGCCCAGGGCACGTAGCAGCTGTGGTATGATTAGGCCGCCTACCGAATTGACAGCATCGACTGCCACGGTGAAGTGTGCGTTGCGTATGGCTTCCACGTCTACCAGCTCGAGTGCGAGAACCTGCTCGATGTGGCGGCGGTTATATGTGGTGTTGGCCGATTCGTGGCCCAGCTGGTCGACTTCGGCGAATTTATATTCGCATTCGTCGGCTATCCGCAGCACTTCCTTACCTTCGGCGTCGTTGAGGAATTCGCCTTTGGCGTTGAGCAGTTTCAGCGCGTTCCACTGGCGGGGATTGTGCGAGGCTGTGAGTATGAGGCCACCCTGTGCGTTCTCGGCCACTACGGCTATTTCGGTGGTAGGGGTGGAGGCAAGACCTATGTTGACTACGTCGCAGCCCATTGCCTTGAGGGTACCGCATACGAGGTCGCAGACCATGTCGCCCGAGAGGCGGGCGTCGCGGCCTACTACGATTACGCAGCGCCGGCCTTCGTTGGCGCGTTTGATGAATGTGGCATAGGCGGCAGTGAATTTTACAATGTCGAGCGGTGTGAGGCCGCAGCCGGGCTCGGCGCCAATGGTGCCGCGGATGCCCGATATCGATTTTATCAGTGGCATGTTAATGTGTGTATGTGATGGATTGTTTTATGTTCGTTTTTTGCTACAGGAGGCGTGCAGCCGTCAGATTTTGGGTCTGAAGTAGCGCAGGTGGTAGAGATAGGGAATCACATTGGATTCTTCGTCGGTAAAGCCGTAGCGCGATTTTACCACCAGATTTACCTCGCAGTCTACCGGCAGGTAGTTGAGAGGGGTCTGTATGCCTGCGCCCCACTGGGCCGATGAGGCCAGCTCGTAGTTCTGATAGCGGAACGATGCGTTGATGAGGCTGAGGTCGTCTTCGTTGCCCCACGATGAGCTGAATGTGCCTGAGGCAGAATCGTACGAGCGCATGTCGTAGCGCATGAAGCGGAAATATATCAGTTCGTCGTTTTTTACTTTGTTGTCTTTGGTGCCGGGGTTTATTACCTGCATGTACATGTTGCCGTCTTCGTCGATTTTGTAATATGGAGCGTCCTTTCCGGTCAGGAACACTGTATCGGCGGGTACCTGCGGTATTACTATATTGTCGACAAGAAAGTTGTTGATGTAGTGGGCTTCATCGTTGAGCAGTTCGGCGTACGACTTGTTGTCGTCGCAGCTGCCTAAGCCCAGCGACGCTGCGGCCAGCATGGCGGCCGCGAGTATTTTTGCTGATTTCATATTTCGGTGCTTGATTTATCGATGTATAGTTCGCGGTTGCGCTTCAGAAGGCTGCGGAATAGCTCGGCACACTGGTCGAGGCTGCCCCGGTATTCGCCGCCGGCAGCGTTGCGGTGGCCTCCGCCGCCAAAGTACTCGCTGCAGAGTTTGTCGACCGGAAAGTCGCCAACACTTCGCATCGACACTTTTACATAGCCATCTTCTTCGCGCAGGAAGCAGCTGTACACAACTTCCGGTATGGCCAGCGGACGATTCACCAGAGCCTCGGTGTCGCCTTTGCTGTAGTGGAAGCGGTTGAGTTCCTCGCGCGACAGCGTGGTCAGGGCGGCATGTTCGTCGGCGAACAGTTCCATTTTTTCGGCCAGCGCATATCCGTTGATGCGCAGCGAGCTTTCGCTGAAGGTGTTGAACAGGCGTTTGTAGAGCATGTCTTTGTTTGCGCCTTTTTTCAGCAGTTCGCTTACTATGATGTATATTTCGGGGTCTGAGGCGTTATACGCGAAGTTGCCTGTATCGGTCATCATGCCCGCCAGAATCAATTCGGCGGCTGTTTTATCGATAAGGTCGAAGAGCTCCAGACGACAGAGTACACGGAACAGCAGCATGCAGGTCGATGACATCTCGGGATGCGAAATGGTCACATCGGTGAAGTCGGCCGGGTCGAGGTGGTGGTCGATGAGTACTTTGGGCGACTTCGATGCGTTCAGGGCTGTGGCCAGACGGTCGATACGGCTCGGAGCGTTGAAGTCGAGGCAGAATACCACATCGGCATCGCAGAACAGTGTGCGGGCGTAGTCGGAGTATCGGTTGCCGTCGACAATGTCCTTGGCTCCCGGCAGGAACTGCAGATTGGCCGACACGCTGTCGGGGGTGATTACCTTGGCGTCGATGCCCATGTTCATAAGCACGCGGCACAGGGCCAGCGACGAGCCGAGGGCATCGCCGTCGGGGCTGATATGGCAGGTGATAACTGCCTTGGTGGCGTGTTCGAGCAACTGCTTCAGGCGCGCAATCTGCTTCTGGTCTATTATTCGTTTTATCATTGTCTGGGATATTAATCCACAAAGTTACGAAATTTTTACCGTAATGTATTCCGCTTTCACACTTTTTACAAAATATCGCGCACGCGCGTATTTTTATATCGATATATTCAGATAGCAATGCCTGTAGGGCACGGCGTCCCTGCCGTGCCCATATAGCCGGATGGCCAATTGCCATGTGAAAAAATAGTCTTGACGAATTAATCAAGCAGTAGGGCTGCTTTGTGGTTCATCAGCGGCTTGACTACGCTGTATGGCAACACACATGCGGGCATGCCGGCGGCGTAGGGTGCAATTTCGTACTGCTGATATATGAATATCAGGCCCTTTTCGGCAAACAGTGGAGGAGTAACAGGCAGCTCCAGTTTGGCCGGGTTGATAAGCAGAACGTCGGACAGAGTGGCTCCTTCCTCGCAGTTTTCTTTGAAATACTGCTGCCACAGGGCCTCGCCGACAAGCTTGGTGAGTTCAGCTTTTTTGTCGGGCAGGAATATGTTGTCGACGGTGAGCATCTGTCCGGTATTGGCATCGAAACTTTGTCCGCTGCCAAGCGAGCTGCCATGCGCTCCGCCCAGATAAACATAGCTGTTGAAGTTATATGTGAGCAGCTTGTCGGTCTGGTACGATGGCCCGAATCTGTAACTGAATTCGTAGTTGATACTGAACCCTTCTTTGACAAAGCCTTTGAAATCGTTGCCGGCGCTTTCGAGCAATGCTTTGCCGCAGGCAGCGGCCATACTGCTGACCGAAGCCAGTTCGGCGGCAGTGGGCTTGAACATGCAGTTGCTGCTGTTCTGTATACTGCAGCTGAGCCGTTTGCCCAGCCATGCGCGCACACTGTCAACCAACGGTGTTATACCAGCCACGGGATATTGTCCGGCCACCTCTGCTTTGGCCATACACTTGCCCATGCGCAGAGAGTCGGCCCAGTGTACCGAGTCGGTTTCAATACGTGGAGCCTGCGAGGGCTCAGTGTTGCCGCAGGCCACGTGTCCGCAGGCAGTTGTATCGGCATTGGTGCCGGCATTGCCTGAGGCAGAACCGGCACATGCTGTGAATGAGATGGTTGCCGCTACAGCGGCGGCCATAAAAATATAGTTCTTATTCATATTTTGCAAAGATATACAATTTAGCTAAATTTGCATCATGAAAACTGTTAAAACTATTCTAAAACTTATAGGCGGTATGCTTGTCGGCATGGTTGCAGGCTTGCTGATATCGTCGGTAGGTATAGTGATATTTACCGACAGCACATTCTCCGATTTCTTCAGTAATTTCGCGAGTGTGGGGCTTGGCGAAGGAGTGTTGGCCGTGCTGTTTGGCATAGTGTCTTTAGCGGTGTCGGTGCCGCTGTTGATAATGCTTCACGAGGCCGGGCATCTGGTGTGCGGTATGCTGTCGGGGTATAGCTTTGTGTCGTTCCGTGTGTTCAACTTTACTATAATCCGCAGAGAAGGGAGGCTGCGTGTGAAGCGTTTCGCTGTGGCCGGAACCGGCGGGCAGTGTCTGCTGTCGCCGCCCGACAAACCGCTGTCGCAGATTCCGACTGCGCTCTACAACATGGGCGGTGTGCTGGCCAATGTGTTGGCATTGCTTGTTGTACTGCCCTTTTTCGGTTGTGACCTAAGTCCGTACGTAGCCGAGTTTATGGTGATATTCGTTCTGACAGACGTTATACTGATATTGATGAACGGTGTGCCTATGTGCATCAACGGCATAGGCAACGATGCATGGAACATGCGCCTGCTGCGCCGCAGTATGCTCAGCAAAAGAGGTATGCTTATTCAGTTGAGTAGCAATGCTTTGATACAAGCCGGCATACGCCCCAAGGATATGCCCGATGAATGGTTTGCGGCACCCGAGGTGATTGATTACCGTAACGCTTTGGAGGTAGCTCTGCCGCTGATGCAAGCCTCGAGAATGCTGGATATGGAACATTACCACGAGGCTTATGCTGCGTTCGTTCGCCTGTATGCACATCGAGCCGACATGCTTGGCATATATGTCAATGAGGTGGCCTGCGAGCTTGCTTACTGCGCCATGGTCACAGGCCGTTGCGACGAAGCCCGGCAATTGCTCGACGATGCTTCACTGGACAGGTACATCAGCACCGGTCGCAGCTTCATGTCGTCGAAGGAGCGCCTGCAGTGCGCCCGCGAATTATACCTGAACAACGACCGTCCGACAGCCGAAGCTATCTATCATCGGCTTGCCGAGCGACGTGGCAGCTATCTGCTGCAAGGCGAGGTAAGCAGCGACCTCGTTCTGATGCGCCGGATGCTTGGATTTTAACTTGCTGTATGATTACAACTTATGCCATTTAATGTATTTGCCAAAAGTTTCAAGTAATGATTCGTTTGATTTGATTATCCAATACTTGAATCCTAAAAACTCCGATTCGATACTCAGTTCTTCGATAATGGCGGATTCAGTTTCGTTTGATTTTGTTTGAAGCCAGGAGATTACCTTTCCCTGAAAAGATGTTATCCGGGATATTGCGAAATCATAAAATTGTTGTTCCCGAATTGTTCGGATTTTGTTAGTGCCATTGAAAATCCGGTCTAAGAATGTAATCGTGGCATTAACTTGTTCCGATTTATCTCCTGTATTTGAGAATATAGCTTTGGCATTCGGAAAATCAAATGACTGATGAACCAAATCCTCGATATTTTCGTCAAGCGGATTTAGTAGGTTGTCAAACGAAGACGATTTTTTGCCATTACAATAACCGCAACTCCATAATAAGTTTGTCCACTCGAATTTAAGAGTCGGGAAATTGGTTCTGCTTCTGTGGTGTTCAACCTGAAAGTCGGTAACCTGAATTCTCTCACAAAGATAGCATTTACCATACTGGTCTGCTTTTAGCTGACTGATAACGTCTTCTTCGGTCCAAGAAGTTTGTTTGGCTAAAGACGCTGGAGCTTCATAATGTTTACGTATCCGAATCATTTATCCGAGAAGCTCATTTATTCTGGTGTTATATGCTATCTTGAGCTGTCGATACGCACCGATTAATTCGGGAGATGTCGCCTCGGGAATTTTTTCAAAATCCTCAATAATCTGTTTTGCCGTCAAACGTTCTGTATCAGACAATATGTCTTTTTTGAGCAGTGCTTCAAGTTCTTCGTATCGCAGGCGAGCGTAGTCCGATTCGGTTGAAACGCCGAAATATCCTTCGGTGAGAGCCTGGTACGAGTATTCCGTAAGATTGCTTATAGGTTCGTGATGCTCCATGTCGTACGCTGTCGCGTTTGGTAAGGAACTGAGCACGAATGGAGAATGAGATGTTACGATAAACTGTATGTTGGGGAAAAGCGCAGTCAACATCGGCAGAATTATTTTTTGGAGCTTAAGGTGCAGGTGGGTTTCGATTTCATCAATTAATACGATACCCGGTTTGTTAAACTCCGCCGACAGATTACCGTTAGTCTGCATTTTGAGTATAAGGTCTGCCACTATGTCGAGTATGGCGATAAAGCCGTCGGAAAGTTCGGTGAACTTGAATTCCTTTCCTTTAGTGCGGATTGTAAATGAATAATCCTTATAGTTAAAATGCAGTTTGAGATTTGAATCTTCAAAAAATTTACTGAGGATATTTTCAAAGTTCTCAAACCATGCTTTTATCTTGTCAGCATCTGCCACAAGGTTCTCGTTTCGAGCCAATGCTTCCTGAATTTTTAAATCAGAAAGGAAGTTCAGCAACTGTGATGTCAGATTATCTTTGGCATTTCCTCGTGTGGATAGCAGGGGCTTTGTCGGGTTTTTAGGCTCGATAATGTCGGTTTTGCGTGCAGCCTGATAAAAAGCAATTATGAATTCGCTGTTCTGGTAGTCTTTGATGAAGCTGTAGCCATTGGCAAACGATAAATTTACTTTGCCATATAAATAATCGTAATTCTTTTGCCAGTAATTCAATTGATTGAAATTCTGGAGAAATTCCGGAGAATCCTTTAGATTGTTAGCAAGACTCTTCTTATAGAACTCTATATGGTTCCTATATTGGGTGAAATTCAAATTGCAATCATTTTTGATTGTATCAAGAAATTCTGCAATGGCGTTAAGCAGCACCGTCTTACCGCTACCGTTCTTACCCGTCAGAATCAGGTGCGGAGTTTTATCATCCGCAATTTGAATTGATATGTTTTGAAGATGAAACAGATTATTAATCTGTATTTCTGATATGTAGCGATTCATAATTGCTTATTAGTCAAATTTTAAGAGCCGACTCTAATTGAATATGCAGATTCACAAAGTTAGCAAATAATTTTGAGAATCTGCATATGCATCCGATTAAATTTCTGCATGCTACAGCTATTCTCCGAACTCGTCGACATCCATTGAGGCGAGCTCCCATATGCTCATGGCGTTTTCGAGGGCCTTGGTGGTGTCGGCATGACGGCGGTACAGTTCGGTGTCGGTGCTGCCGGTGGCAAGTTCGGCCTCAATGGCTGCGATTTCGGCTTCGAGTCGCGAAATCTCGGCTTCAGCTTCCTGTACCTTCTTCTGCAGTCGGCGCAGAGTCTTTTCGCGTTCGCGCTGCTCGGCGTAGCTAAGGCGGGGTTTGGCTGCAGTCTGTCCGGATTCGGCTTTGGCCGGTTCGGTTTTCGCATTCTTGGGTGCCTCGGATTTTCCCGGACTCTTGCTGAGTTCCAGTTCGTGCAGCGAACTGATGCGTTTCTTCTCCAAAAACTCGTATATGCCGCCAAGACACTCGCGTACCATGCCACCGCCGAACTCATATACCTTCTCCACAAGGCCGTCGAGAAATTCACGGTCGTGGCTAACCACTATTACGGTGCCGTCGAAGTCCTTGATGGCCTGTTTGAGTATGTCTTTGGTGGCCATGTCGAGGTGGTTGGTAGGCTCGTCGAGTATCAGCAGGTTCACAGGCTCGAGCAGCAGGCGTATCATGGCCAGGCGGGTCTTTTCGCCGCCGCTGAGTACTTTCACTTTCTTGTCGGAGGCTTCTCCGCCGAACATAAAGGCTCCGAGGATATCGCGGATTTTGGTGCGGATGTCGCCTACGGCCACGCGGTCGATGGTGTCGAACACGGTCAGCGACTCGTCGAGCAGCTGGGCCTGGTTCTGGGCAAAGTAGCCTATCTTTATGTTGTGGCCTATCTTCAGCATTCCGCTGTATGGTATCTCGCCCATTATACATTTTACGAGCGTGGATTTTCCTTCGCCGTTCTTACCTACGAATGCCACTTTTTCGCCGCGTTTTATGGTGAAAGTGGCGTGGTCAAACACCTGATGGTCGCCGTACGCCTTCCCGACATTGTCGGCTATCACGGGGTAGTCGCCCGAGCGCGGGGCAGGAGGGAAGCGCAGGTTGAGGCGGGCAGTATCGACTTCATCCACTTCGATGCGTTCGATTTTGGCCAGCTGCTTCATGCGGCTCTGTACCTGCACGGCCTTGGTGGCTTTGTAGCGGAAGCGTTCGATGAACTCCTCGGTGTCGGCAATCTGTTTCTGCTGGTTCTGGTAGGCGCGCATCTGCTGTTCTATGCGCTCCTTGCGCAGCTGCACGAACTTGCTGTAGTTTACCGAGTAGTCGTAGATTTTGCCCAGCGAAATCTCTATGGTGCGGTTGGTGACGTTGTCGATAAACGCGCGGTCGTGGCTCACCAGCACCACAGCCTTTGCTTTGGTGCCGAGGAACTGTTCGAGCCATTGTATCGATTCGATGTCGAGGTGGTTGGTGGGCTCGTCGAGCAGCAGTACGTCGGGGCGTGTCAGCAGCAGTTTGGCCAGCTCCACGCGCATACGCCATCCGCCGGAGAACTCCGAGGTGGGGCGGTTGAAGTCGCTGCGCACAAAGCCCAGACCAAGCAGGGTCTTTTCCATTTCTGCCTCGCAGTTGTCGCTGCCTACTATGGCTATGTGTTCGGTGAGGTCGGTAATCTGCTCTATCAGTTTGTGATACTCGTCCGACTCGTAGTCGGTGCGCATTGCCAGCTCTGCGTTGAGGTGGTCGAGGCGGTCGTGCAGCTGCTGTATGTGCGAGAAAGCTTTGCGGACCTCCTCGGCCAGAGTCACGCTGTCCTGCAGCTTCATCTGCTGCGGCAGGTATCCTATGGTTACGTCGGCGGGCACGGACACCGAGCCTGCTGTGGGCTGCTGCAGGCCGGCTATTATTTTGAGCATGGTGCTTTTGCCTGCGCCGTTTTTGCCCACCAGGGCAATGCGGTCGCGCGGGTTTATCACGTAATTTATGTTGTCGAACAGCGAGCGAGCGCTGAACTCAACCGAAAGGTTGTTGATGGATATCATATTTTTCCGTTGTCGTGGAAGGAGTAGTATGAACTGTCGGTGACAATCAGGTGGTCGCGTACGGTCAGTTCGAATAATTTGCAGGCCTCGCATAGCCGGCGTGTGATGTTTTCGTCCTGCACGCTGGGGCTGAGGTTGCCGCTTGGATGGTTATGGAAAATAATCACTGATGTGGCCTGGCACTCGATTGCAGCGCGTATTATCTGCCTGATGTCGACTACCGTGGCGGTGATTCCGCCCTGGCCTATGCGCAGGCGGCGCAGTTCGCGCCCGTTCTGGCTCAGCAGCATGGCCCAGAATTCCTCGTGGTCGAGGCGCTCCAGATGGCGTCGCATGCGGTCGTATGCGCGCTGCGACGAGTCTACCGGGGCGTCGCGCTGTATCATGGTTGCGTCGTCAGCGGCGCGCGAGCCCAGTTCGAGCGCCGCCAGCAGCGATATTGCCTTTGCCGGGCCGATGCCTTTGAACTGGCTGCAAATTTCCTGCACGGTCATTCTGGCCAGTTGCGACAAGTGTCCTCCCTTGCTATGCAGCATTTCGCTGCATAGTGTCAGCACAGATTTACCTTTTATGCCGGTGGCGAATATCACAGCCATGAGTTCAGCATCGGACAGTGTCTTGATACCGTGGCGCATGGCGCGTTCGCGCGGACGGCTGTCGGCGTCCATCTGGCGCATGAGGGGGGCTGAGTGGTTCATTTCCCTTTTCGTATTTCAACTTCCTCAGCCAGGTTACGGCCCCGGCGGAGTATTATTTTATGGGTAAAAGCCTTGATGAATCCAAGTCCGTAGCCACCCAACTGTATCAGTGCTGCTGGCACTGCCATAAGGGCGATTTTAAGGTTGCCTGTACTCAGCAGCGCGCCTGTGAATATAGCCAGAAAGTACACGCCCAGGGGCAGGAGCCACCACGGCGATACGAATATGGACAGCAGTATCAGCAGCAGGCTGCCCAGCACGAACACTGCCGGCAGGGTATGCACAGCCTTGAGTGAGTCGGGGTATAGCAGTTTCAAGGTGATGCGCGACATGCCGAACACATATACTTGTCGGAAGAACTTACGGAAGTCGACTCTGCGTTTGTGCCACACCGGCACCTGACGCAGCAGGCCTATCGAGAAGCCATGCCTGAGTATGCGTTTGCTCATGTCGATGTCCTCGGAGAACATCTCGCGGAAACCGCCTACAGCATGGTAGACCTTGCGCGAGAAGCCCATGTTGAAGGTGCGCGGGGTGAATTTCTCCAGTTGTACCTTGCCGCCGCGAATGCCGCCTGTGGTAAGAAATGAGGTCATGGAGTAGTTGATGGCCTTCTGTGTGTCGGAGAACGATTCGTGGGCCGCATCGGGGCCTCCGAAGCAGTCGAGAGGGTTGTCGGCCAGCGCCTGTTCGAGGGTGGCGAAGTATGTGGCCGGAATTACGCAGTCGGAGTCGAAAAACACAAAGTAGTCGCCTGTGGCGCGTTCCATGCCGTAGTTGCGGGCAATGGAGCGACCTTCGTTTTCCTTGTAGAAGTATTTTACGTCGAGGCCGGCTGCTGCCGCAGCTTCGGCCTGTGCGCGGCATGGCTCGGTGGAGCCGTCTTCCACCAGTATCACCTCGAAGTTGCGTGCTGTCTGGAGTTGCAGGCTTCGGAGCAGTTCTACAACCTCGTCGATGCGGTTGTATACAGGTATGATTACGGAGAATTTCATCAGCACATGCGTGATTTATAGTCGTCGTAAGTATATTGGCGCAGGTAGCGGCAGGGCGCACCGGGGGCGTCGCTCTCGGCCAGGACTATGGCCGGATGGTCGATACCGTTGAACATGGTGGTCTTTACGGTGGTGTAGTGGTTCATGTCTTCCAGAGTCAGGCGCTGTCCGCGTTGCAGAGGCTTGGCGAAACTCCAGTCGCCCATAAAGTCGCCGCTGAGGCAGCTGTTGCCTCCCAGACGGTATGATGGCCGTTGTGGAGCAGGCTCCACACTCTCACTGATAGCAGGCTTGTAAGGCATCTCCAGGGTGTCGGGCATGTGGCAGGCGAACGACACGTCGACTATGGCCGTCTTTACGCCGTCGTTCTCCACCAGGTCCACCACTGAGGTTATCAGGTCGCCGGTGCGCCAGGTGAACGCGCTGCCGGGCTCCAGTATCACCTGCAGGTTGGGATGGCGGCGGCGGAAGTCCTGCAGCAGCTGAATGAGGTGTTCGGTGTCATATCCCTCTCGTGTCATAAGGTGGCCACCGCCCATGTTTACCCATTTAAGCTCCGGCAGCAGGTGTCCGAAGCCTTCTTCAAAGGCCCGGAGTACCTTTTCGAGGTCGTAGCTCGATGACTCGCACAGGGCGTGAAAATGCAGTCCTTCGAGGCCTTCGGGCAGTTGCTTGAGAGCCTCGGCGTCGACTCCGAAGCGTGAGCCGGGCAGGGCCGGGTTATACATGTCGGTTTCTATCACCGAACAGCGCGGATTCACCCGCAGGCCTGCCGACACGTGGCGTCCGCTTTCGGCATTATACCGAGCCACACGGTTTTTGAAGCGCTCGAACTGGCTCAGCGAGTTGAAGGTCACGTGGCTGCTGCAAGCCAGAAACTCGCCTATGGTGGCGTCGGTATAGGCCGGACAGTAGCTGTGTACGTCGCCGCCCAGAAACTCTCTGCCAAGCCTCAGCTCGTTGAGCGAACTGGCGGTGGAGGCGGTGCAGTATTCCTTTACTATGTGGAAACTGCGCCACAAGGCATTGGCCTTGAAGGCCATGATTATATGGGCGCCGCTGCGGCGGCTCACCTCGCTGATAAGCTCGAGGTTGCGGCGCAGGCGGTTCTCGTAGACTACGTAGAACGGGGTGGGTATGTCGTTGAGAGTCATTATGTAGGGGCTATGATAGGATTTCGAATTTGGCAAATTTCAGCAGCAGCACGCGGCGGCCGGCATTGTCGAACTGTACTGCAATTCGGTGGTCGGGCTGTGAGGTGTCGACAGATATTATCGTACCCTCGCCGAATTTGAAGTGGGCTACACGCATGCCCGGGCTGAGTTCGCCCGACACGTGTACGCCTGCTGTCGCGGTCGATGTAGCAGAGGCTTGTTTTTTGGGGAAGCCATCCGGGGATTGTGGGGGCAAGGATGCCTTCACTCCGGTGCAGGAGTGGTACGACTGTCGGAAACTGTCGAGTCCGGGTGGCCTGGATATGGCCGAGCCGTTGCGGAAGTTGAGCAGGCGTGAGTCAATGTCGTTGAGGAAGCGCGAGGGGCTGCAGGTCTTGGTCTGGCCGTTGAGGTATCGCGATGCTGCATAAGTCATCATGCAGAAGTTCTTGGCGCGTGTTATGGCCACATACAGCAGTCGGCGTTCCTCCTCAATCTCGGCGGCGCTGCCCATGCTCATGGCCGAGGGCAGCAGCTCCTCTTCCACTCCGACAATAAACACATTGCTGAATTCCAGTCCCTTGGCTGCGTGAATTGTCATAAGGGTAATGCGTTGGCTTTCGCCGTCGGCGGCGTCTTTCATGTCCTGGTCGGTGGCCAGCGACACTTCGGTAAGGAAGCGCTGCATGCTTGTGTCGGCTTCGGCTCCTTCCTGCTCCATGCGGTCGCTTACAAACTCGGCTGCAGCACGCAGCAGTTCCTCCAGGTTCTCGCGCTTCGATATGCTTTCGGGAGTGGTGTCGCTCACCAGCATGGCCATAAGGCGGGTGTCGGCTATAATCATGCGGGCCAGGAAGTCGGCATCGACTCCGCGCATGTTTTCCTCTATAAAGCGTTTTACAAGCGTAACGAAACCCTCGAGTTTCAGTCGTGTGCCCTTGTTTACGTCCACCGGATACCGCAGAGGTTCGGCAAGCACCTGCCAGATGCTTACGCGGTGCTGTATGGCGGCGGAAACGAGTTTTTTAAGCGTGGTTTCGCCTATGCCACGGGCGGGAGTGTTGATTACGCGTTTCAGAGCCTCGTCGTCGTCGGGATTCACCGCCAGACGGAAGTAGGCCACGGCGTCCTTGATTTCCTTGCGCTGATAAAAGGCCAGGCCGCCGTAAATGCGGTAGGGAATATTGCGCCGCCGCAGGGCTTCTTCCAGCACGCGGCTCTGGGCGTTGGTGCGGTATAGAATGGCGAACTCCTCGTAGCTGTCGTGCGAGGCCATCTTCACCTGCGATATGCGGCTGGCCACGAGGGTTGCCTCTTCCAGATCGCTGTAGCATTTCACCACCTCCACACGGTCGCCTGCGGCGTTTTTCGAGAATACCTCTTTGGGTATCTGCATGGAGTTTTTGGCTATGAGCGAGTTGGCGGCGTTGATAATATTCTGGGTTGAGCGGTAGTTCTGTTCGAGTTTGAATATACTCAGTCGCGGATAGGCTTTCTTGAGGTTGAGAATGTTGCGTATGTTGGCGCCGCGGAAGGAGTATATGCTCTGGGCGTCGTCGCCTACCACACACAGGTTCTCGGTGGCAGAGCACAGCTGCGACACAATCAGGTGCTGGGCGAAGTTGGTGTCCTGATACTCGTCCACGAGTATGTAGCGGAAGTACTCCTGATAGTGGCGGAGTATGTCGGGGTTGTCGCGCAGCAGCACATTGGTGTTGTACAGCAGGTCGTCGAAGTCCATGGCGTTGTTCACGTGGCAGCGGTCGCGGTAGTGGCGGTATATTGCCGCAGTTTCGGGGCGCCTTGCGCGCCGGTCGGCCTCCATAATGTCGCGGTCGGCCATGTATGCTTCGGGCGAAATGAGGGCGTTTTTGGCCATGGATATGGAGCTGAGCACCGCTGCAGGCTTGTACAGTTTCTCATCGAGGTTCATGTCCTTGATAATCATCTTTACAAGCGACTTGGAGTCGGCACTGTCGTATATGGTATAATCGCTTCGGTAGCCGATTTTGTCGGCGTTTACGCGCAGTATGCGAGCGAAAATGGAGTGGAATGTACCCATCCACAGCTTGCCGGCGATTTCGGACCCGGCGAGCTGTTCGATACGCTCGCGCATTTCGCGTGCAGCCTTGTTGGTGAATGTCAGGGCCATGATGCGCCAGGGCTCGTAGCCGTGGGCCAGCAGGTGTACTATTTTGTAAGTCAGTACTCTTGTTTTGCCCGACCCGGCTCCGGCGATTACAAGTTCCGGGCCGTCGAGCCATGTCACGGCCTGCTGTTGCGGCTCGTTGAGCTTGCTCAGATAGTCTTCCATCAGCGGAACTGGTTTTGATCCGGGTTATAGTCGAAGCCGGCCAGACGCAGTTTTTCCTCAAGTTCGGTGCGGTCTATATCGAGGTCATCGCAGAGGTTGTCGAGGCTGCTGTATTGGTCGCGCAGGCGAGTATTTATAAAACTCAGTAGAATGATTGGGTCGGAGGGTATCAATTGCAGAAGTGTTATGTCGATTGCTGAAAAGTCAGAGGTTGGAAAGGCTGTTGTTGAGCACACGGGCGGCGAGTTTGTCGGCATGTCGGGCGGCGTCTTTGCTCATCAGGTAGGCCTCGATAGAGTCGGCATGCCGGCGATTGTGCAGGTCGGTGCCGTTGAAGTCCACCAGATTGTTGTCGATAAGCCATTCGGCCACCTGTTTTTCGGCTTTGCCGTAGTATCCGCTCAGACTCAGCACATTTATCTGAAACAGGGCTCCGGCATCGTGTAGGGCCTTGTACCGGTTGCGCTTCTCGTAATAGTAGCTGAATCGCTCGGGGTGGGCCATTACCGGTCTGTAGCCTTTGACCTGCAGGTCGAAAATAAGCTGGTCGAGATTCCAGGGCTCTTGCATGAACGAATTTTCAATGAGTATATAGTTGCCTGGATATGGCATTATCACACCTTCATTGAGTTGTCCGGCGAAAAACTCGTCGATACGATATTCGGCTGAGTTTGTCACCTTAATGTTGTTGCCTCGTCGGGCGAGTTCCTGCCGCAGCTTTTCCAAAGCCGGAGCTATGGTCTGAGGGGTGTTTTCAAAAGTGTCCTGAGTTACATGCGGGCTGGCTATGATGCGCTCGATGCCCCAGCTCTGCATGCGCTCCACAAGGTCGGCCGATGTGGCGGCATCGGGCGATCCATCGTCGATTCCGGGCACAATATGGCAGTGTATATCGGTGTTGAACCAGAGTTTGCGAGGTTCTTTTTTCTTGAATAGGAAGTCGAACATTATGTACGTTTTTTTAATGATACAAAATTACTCAACTTTTGGTTCACAGCCAAATTAATATAATAAAATATGGTCCTGCACGGTTTTAACGTGATTGCCCGGAGCCACAAAGCGCCGTCGGGAACAATGTCCGGCGGCGCTTTGTATGCTTTTGAGTTCTTAAGCTGAAATCATATTGGCACCTGGCGCTTGAAGACTTCCTTGAACGATATGAGAGTTTCGGTGCGTGCCAGACCGAGAGCCTGAATCTGGTTCTGGAGTATGTGCAGAAGGTGGTCGTTGTTGTGTGCTACGACTTTTACAAAAATGTCGTACTGACCGGTGGTGAAGTGGCATTCCACCACTTCGGGAATTTTCTGCAACTCCTCGATTACGTGATTGAACTGCGAGGGGTCGCGCAGGAAGAAACCAACGTATGCACAGGTGTCGTATCCTACTGCGGACGGGTCAACAAGGCATTGCGATCCTTTGATTACACCATTGGCAATCAGGCGCTGTACCCGCTGGTGTACTGCAGCACCGGATACTCCGCTTTCACGGGCGATTTCAAGGTAGGCCTTACGGGCGTTCTGCGACAGGTCGGAAAGAATCCGAAGGTCGAGTTCGTCAAAATTGTGGCGGCTCATATTAATATTCTTAATAATTAATGTTGATGAATAGTTGGTAGTTTGAAAATGCTTTGGGAACAAAGGTATGTATTTTAATTCAAATTTCCAACTATTGATTCTCATTTTTTTTGAGGGCGCCTACAATTTTTTAGTATTTTTACGAATTTGCAGTATCGGCCTTTTTGCATATCCATACTTCGGGGTATTCGCAACAGCGGCGCACACGCCGAAATCCTGCCGGAAGAGCGCTGCCAATGACCAGTGTGCCGTCGATATATGCTGTAGCAGCTGTTTCCTCCACAAATGGCTCTATGCTGTGGCTGCCGTCGCCGGGCAATGTGAGTACGGCGAGAGGGTGTAGCCTCCCGCCGTTGTCTATTATGGTTTGTGCCAGATATTTGTTCATCAGATAATTCCGCGCAGGCTGTTGATGTTGCTTACGTTATGGCGCACGCAGTATTCGTTGAGCCGGTCGATTACCTGCATGGTTGTGGCCGGGTCGAGGAAGTTGGCTGTGCCTACCTGTACGGCGGTGGCGCCGGCCATTATGAATTCCAGAGCGTCGTCGCCGGTGCGTATGCCGCCCAGACCCACTATGGGTATGTTTACAGCCTTGGCTGTCTGCCATACCATGCGTACGGCCACAGGTTTTACGGCAGGGCCCGAGAGTCCGCCGGTAACGGTGCTGAGCATCGGCCGCCGACGTTCTACATCCACCGCCATGCCCAGCATGGTGTTGATGAGCGATAGTGAGTCGGCACCCGAGGCCTCGGCGGCGCGGGCAATCTCGGTGATGTCTGTGACATTGGGCGAGAGTTTCACCATAAGGTGCCCGGGCCAGGCCTTGCGCACCGCCGTAACCACTTCGGAGGCTCCGGCGGTGGTGGTGCCGAATGCCATGCCGCCGTGCTTTACGTTGGGGCACGATATATTTACTTCCACAGCATGTATTTCGTCGAGGTCAGCCAGGCGGCGGCATACTTCGGCATAGTCGTCGACGCAGGCTCCGCTTACGTTCACTATCACTTCGGAGCGGTAGCCGCGCAGGCGGGGGTATATGTGCTCGATAAAGTAGTCCACGCCTTTGTTCTGCAGGCCCACGGCGTTGAGCATGCCCGACGGAGTTTCGGCCATTCGGGGGTAGGGATTGCCCTCGCGCGGGGCAAGAGTGGTACCCTTGACTATGAATCCGCCAAGGCGGTCAAGGTCTACAAAGTCGGCGAATTCCTCGCCGTAACCAAAGGTGCCCGAGGCGGTGAGCACCGGATTCTGCAGCTCCAGCGAGCCCAGTTTTACTGATAAGTCGGGAGTCATTGCCAGTTGAGTTGATTGATATTGAACACGGGGCCTTCGGTACATACGCACACATGGCCTTTGACTGTATTTTCCACGCAGCACAGGCAAGCGCCGAGGCCGCACGCCATCATGTTCTCCAGCGATACCTCGCAGTCGATGCCGCGTTGGCGGGCCACTGCGGCCACAGCTTTCATCATGGGGGCGGGACCGCAGCAGCAAATGCGATCGAACTCGCCCGACACCATGGCCGGATGTGTGGTTACTACGCCGTTGTGACCGGCCGAGCCGTCGTCGGTGCAGGTGAGTACATCGGCGTATTTTTCGAATTCGTCGGCCTGCAGCAGCATTTCGGCGCTGCGTGCGCCCAGCAGTACGGTTGGACGGTTGCCGGCCTCGGACATCAGTCGGGCCAGATATAACAGCGGGGCCACGCCAACACCGCCGCCTACAAGCAGGGTGCGGCGCGAGGCATCCACTCCGAAACCGTTGCCTAAGGGCAGCATCATACGCAGGCTGCTTCCCGGCTCAAGAGTGCACAGAGCGGCGGTTCCTTCGCCGGCTTCGCGCACAAGCAGCCACAGGGTCATGCCGTCGGGTTCCACAAAGTTCACTGATATGGGGCGGCGCAGGAAGGTGCGCTTGCTGCGGGGCACCTCCACTTCCACAAACTGGCCCGGATGCATCGGCGGCAATGCCTCGCCGTCGGCCCGCTGAAGGCGCAACAGCGCAAAGCCGGCTGCGGGCCGCTCGTTGCTTATTACGTTAAAGGTCAAGTCGTATTTCATGTTGTTAGAGTATAGTTTCACAAAGATAATGATAATTCCCGGTTTCTGCAAATCGGCTGTCAGTCCGATCCCAGTACCAGCAGTGTAAGGCTTACCAGCAGCAGACCCAGGTCGATGAGTTTTGGACCTATGTTCTTTTCGTGCAGAGCCATTACACCGTACAGAAAACTTATAACTACGCTGCCGCGCCGCATCATCGACACTATGCCAATCATGGCTCCGGGCAACGAAAGTGCGTAAAAGTAGAACAGGTCGGCAGCAGTCAGGAACACCGCTATGCATGGTATGCTCCAGCGCCAGCTGAAGGAGGCTGCGGCGTTGCCGCGTCCGCGCAGCACCGATATCACGGTAACCATAATCACGCACTGGTACAGCGAGTACCAGCTCTGCACGTCGAGAGGCTCGTAGCGGCTGAGCAGAAATTTGTCGTACAGACCGCTGACAGCACCGAACACGGTGGCTCCCACACTCATCAGTATCCACTTGCCTGCACCTTTGCCCGACTGCTCACGCATGCCGGTTCGGGAAATCAGCAGCAGTGACACAAAGCCCATAATCACACCAGCCCACTGAAGCCTGTTGAGCCACTCGCCGTACAGCAGCATGGCGCCGACCAATACCAGCACAGGCCGCGAGGCGTTGATAGGTCCCTGTACGGTCAGAGGCAGGTGTTTGATGGCGAAGTAGCCCAGCAGCCACGAGCACAGCACTATGGCCGATTTGCCAAGTATCATCAGGTGGCCGTATACCGAGTTGCCGAATCCGTAGTTGCCGGCGTAAACAGCACCGGCTATCACCGGAAGCATCAGCACGGCGCCGAACACAGTGTTGAGCATAAGCACCATAAGTACGTCGTTGCCCCGCACCGACAGCTTCTTGAAAACATCATAGAAACCAAGGCACAGAGCAGACAGCAACGCTAAAACAATCCACATAGTCGAAAATTTTTGCAAAATTACTAAAATTTTTCCGAACGGATGTACTGCATCGCTTGTTAGAAAAGAAAAAGAATATCACAATGCTTCGACTCAAGACACCCCCCTCGCTGGGCAGGATGCAGAACCTCTCTCTGCTGTTGTTGCACGTGCTGGTCATAGCCGGTGCCATAACCCTTGTGCTGCTGATAAGCTTCGATACTTTCCGCAACATATCCTTTCTGGGCGATCCCACTTATTTGAAAGCGCAGTTCTGGATCTGTATGCTCTTTCTTGTGGACATTGCGGTCGAATTCTTTATGTCGCCCAAAAAGTGGAGCTATGTCGCCGCCCATACATTTTTCTTTATTATATGTATACCATATATTAACATTTTCGACTATATGGGCTGGGCAATCGACGGTGAACTGCGCTTTGTAATGCGGGTAGTTCCCATGGTACGTGCGGCATACGTGCTGGCTATGATTACCGGCACCCTGAGCCGCAGCAAGGTCACCGACATGTTTACATGCTACATAATACTGCTGCTCACAATTGTGTACTTCTCGAGTATGATGTTCTATGTCGAGGAGCATAGCGTAAACCCCGACCTCACCAGCTACTGGCAGGCGCTGTGGTGGTCGGTGATGAACATGACCACCGCCGGCTGCTATATCAACGAATACACCACCGTGGGGCGAGTGCTGTCGGTAATACTCTCGGGCGGCGGCCTGATACTCTTTCCGGTGTTTACTGTCTACATAGCCGATGCCGTGGCAGGTACATCCTCCGGCGATCGGCAGCAATAATTAAAGAAAATTTTGTAACTTTGTGCCTGTAATCAAAAATAGAGCTTGTATATGGCACAAAAACGCGAATGGACTCCCCTGAAAGAGTACTCCGACATACTTTTCGACTTCTATAACGGCATAGCCCGTATTACCATCAACCGCCCGGAGGTGTACAACGCCTTCCGCCCGCAGACCAACGCCCAGATGCTCGACGCCATGGCATATTGCCGCGACCACTCGGAAATAAAAGTAGTGGTTCTGACCGGCGCCGGCGACAAGGCATTCTGCTCGGGTGGCGACCAGAACTACAAGGCCCGCGGCGGATATCGCGATGCCGACGGCACTCCCCGCCTGAACGTTCTCGATCTTCATAAAGCCATACGTTCGCTTACCAAGCCTGTAATTGCCATGGTCAACGGATACGCCATCGGCGGAGGCAACGTGCTCAATGTGGTATGCGACCTCTCCATAGCCTCGGAAAACGCACGATTCGGCCAGACGGGGCCCAAGGTAGGTTCGTTCGACGCCGGTTTCGGTTCGTCGTATCTGGCCCGCTGTGTAGGCCAGAAGAAAGCCCGCGAGATATGGTTCCTGTGCCGACAGTACAC